>CANKBJ010000200.1 GCA_947479905.1 Bradyrhizobiaceae bacterium | reverse complement strand
CGACGACGATCATGCACAAGCCCGCGCTCGCGCCATCTCCGCAACCCCGGCCAGCTCCGACGGCGCGAGCGCTACCGGCCGAACCCGCCGTTCAAAGGGGTCCCTTTTGGATGCCGATACGGGGTCCCTATCCAACGCCGATTGACAGCCAACGAGGTCGCCTATCACAAGACCGTTAATAGCGCGCTCGAGACCTTGCTGATTCCGTCGGCCGGCAATGCCGAACTCAAGAGCCTGTTGCAGACCGGCCTGAAGCTGTTCCAGGGCCACCAGCAGCACGCCGAACACGTTGCCACCGAACTCAAGTAAGGAAAATCGTCATGACGCCGAGATGGATCGTCCCGACCGCGTTGGTTCTGTGTCTGTTGGGCGCCGTCTCGGCGCATGCCGAAAATATAACCGTCACCATCGATAAACTGGTCTTCGCGCCGGCCGACGTGAAGGCCAAGGTCGGCGATACCATCGAGTGGATCAACAAGGACGCCTTCGCGCACACCGCCACGGCGACCAATAAAGATTTCGATGTAGTGCTAGCACCGCAGAAGAGCGGTAAATTCACGCTGACTAATGCGGGCAGCATCGATTACTTCTGCAAATTTCACCCAAACATGAAGGGCCGGATTATAGTCGCGCCATAGATTTCGGCTCTTTTGGTTTGCCCCTCCGCACGGGAAACCTCGGGTGTCACCTTCCAGGTGATGGCCGGGGTTTCTTCGTATAGTGCCCCTAATGTGGCTACTTGGCACGAAGGACGCATTAGGTGGCCGACTGTCGATGTCCGCTAATGACCCTTACCGGACATGGCACCACGGGAACTGCGGCCGTCGTCAGAAAAATGGTCATAGTCCCGAATGCAGTGTTGAATAAGCGCCAGCGAATTGCTGGCTGATAGGTACCACATCAGTCTCCCGAGAGAGCTGAAGATCGAGCCCGACCAGATGAAGCGACCAGCCCGCCCGCGGGGAACGACGCGCCAGATTAGCCGCAAGCAGCGAGCCGTACGAAATCAAAGCAGCGCAGCCGAATTGTTCGCAGCGTGCCGGAAACGTTTTTGATCCGCCGCGACGGCGCAATGACTTAAAGGCTCGTCAGGCCGACTACGGCGGAAATTCTGGCGAAGGTTCTATTGCAGGAAATAGACAAGGCGCTGGCGCATTGTTGGTTACTGGATGCTGATCTTCGCCGCCTTGACCACGTCGCCCCATTTCTGGATTTCGCTATCAAGGAAAGCCCCGGTCTCAGCCGGCGTGCCGCCGGGCTGCCGCATGCCCTGGCGCTTGGCGGTTTCCTGACCTTCCGGCGATTTCATGAAGCGCGAGATGTTCTCATAGAGTTTTTGAATCACATCGTCGGGCGTGCCCGCCGGCGCCATCAATATGCCCCAGGCTTCGACGTCGAAATCCTTCAAGCCGGCCTCTTCCGCCGTCGGCACATCGGGCCGGATCGGGGAGCGTTGCTTCCCGGTTGTCGCAAGCAGGCGAACCTGACCGACTTTGGCCTGTTCCGCGAGAGAACCGGTCAGATCGAAGAACATATCGATTTGACCGCTGATGACGTCGGTGCGCGCTTGCGTGCTCGCTTTGTACGGCACATGAAGCATATCGACGCCAGCCCTGATCTTGAACAGCTCGGTCGCGAGATGATAGGTCGAGCCCGGCCCCGACGACGCGAAGGTGAGTTTGCCCGGCTCTTTCTTGGCGAGCGAGATCAGATCACTCACCGAATTCACCGGCAATTTCGAATTGACGAACATGCCGTGGTCGGACGCGAACAACTGGGTAACAGGCTTGAAATCTTTCATCAGCACGTAGTTCCGGCCGGGATTGAGTGTCTCGTTTGTCGTGTGTGTGTTCGCGATGATGAGAAGCGTGTGACCATCAGGCTTTGCGCGCTTGACGTATTGTGCGGCGATGATACCGCTGGCGCCTGGCATGCTCTCGACCACGAACGACTGACCCATCCATTCGCTAAGCTTTTGCGCCATGGGCCGGGCATAGGCATCGATCGGCCCGCCCGCGCCGAAAGCGTTGATGATGGTGACGGTCCGCGTTGGGTATTCTTGCGCGGCCAGGCCCGAGATCGTAGCGCAGGCTGCGAAACTGGCGATGGCCAGCGAGATGACTGACTTCAGCATCGGTATCTCCCTATGTTTTTCTATTTGATACGGCGAAGAGCTTATGCGTCCCTACGCCACCTAACTACCAGAGGCCCTTCATGCGTCCGCCATCGACATTGATTGACAAGCCGGTGATGTAGGACGCCTGTTGCGAACAGAGATACAACACGGCGGAAGCGAGCTCTTCCGGCTTGCCCCAGCGTGGACGTCGGGCGATACCTTGGCCAGCTCGCCGCGCGCCTTTTCGAGCCCCGCTGCATTGCGGGCGCAGATCGTGACTTTGACTCCTTCCTGGAGTAGCAACTTAGTGACTGCGTAACCAATGCCCTTGCTGCCGCCGGTGACGACCGCCGACTTTCCGCGAATTCCGAAATCCATGGACGTCTCCCCAGATTTTTTAGTTTATTTCTGCAGCGCGAATATTTAATGGCTGCGGTCGAGATACAATTCGAAAGCGCGCTGCCCACGATCAACGATGTAGTGTCTCGATCATCTCACTCGCTCCTAACTCAACGGATAGCGGTGGTAGCCGCCATCGACGCAAACCGTGCTGCCGGTGATGAAGCTCGCCGCATCCGACACCATGAATACGGCGGCCGCCGCGACCTCATCCGGCTGCCCCAACCGGCCCAGCGGATTGGCGCGGGCATAGCTGAAGGCCGACGTTTTGCGGTCGATGCCATGCTTGCGCATTTGCTCCTCGATAATGCCCCCCAGCAAAGGTCCCTCGATATATTGCGGGGACAGCACGTTCACCCGCACGTTTTCACGCGCCACGCCGTCGGAGATGCTTTTCACCATCGCCGCCTGACCGGCATTGGTGATGCCGGACGGGAGGCGGTCGGACTGGGGATGCCAGCCGGCCTGGCCCACGAACACCACGATGCGTCCGTCCTTCTTGGCGCGCATACCCGGCAGCACTGCCTGGATGGCGTGCAGCGTTCCGAAGATCTTTTCGTTGATATGAAGCTGCATTTCCTCGTCGGTCAGCGTTTCAATCGTCGAGCGCCGTCCGGTTCCTGCCGAGTAAACGAGAATGTCGATGGTGCCGAAGCGTTCCTGAACCGCTTTGCTGAAGCCGTTCATCGCCTTGCGGTCGTCGACGTTGAACGCAGCGCCCATCACGCGCGCGGCACCATACTTGTTGCCCAGTTCCTTGACCGCACTGTCGACATTCGCCTGGCTGCGGCTGCACACGGCGACCATGGCGCCTTCTTCCAGCAGCAGATGCGCGGTGGCTTTGCCGATTAGGCCGGTCCCGCCCGGCACCAGCGCCACTTTTCCCTTCAATCCCAATTCCATGCCGTCACCTGTCTTGAGCCGCCGAAGCCGCGTTCGTTAAAAGATCATTCGTTGAAGGCCGCCATCGACGTCGAAATTGGTGCCGCAGAGGAATGAGGCACGTTCCGACGCGAGAAAGGCGATGGCGTTCGCCACGTCCTCAGGCGCGCCCATGCGGCCGAGCGGCACTTTGAGGCCCCAGCCCGATTCCTGATGCTCAAGCGATTGCCCGAGGTAGCGTTCGCCTTCCAGCTTCCGACCTTCGGTCATCGGTGTGCTGATGTGGCTCGGGCACACTGCCGTGACGAGGATGTTGTCCTTGGCGAAGTGATCGGACAGCGCTTTGACAAAGGCATGCTGTGCCGAGTTGGTGACGCAGGCACCGATCGTGTTGGCGGCTGGAATTTTTCCGGCCTGGCCGATCACAACGATGAAGCGGCCGGACGCTTGTTTGCGTAAATGCGGCGCTGCGTGCCGCGCCAGCTCCCAAGCGCCCAGCACCTTCGTGCGCCAGTGCGCATCGAGCGTGGCGAGGTTGAGCGTGTCGAACGTGCCGGGCAGGCGAGTGCCGGCGTTGCTGACGACGATGTCTAGCCGGCCCAACGCTTTGACCGCGGCAGCGACCATCGCCTCCACATCGGCCGGGCTGGAGACGTCGCCCGCGAAAGTGGCCACGTCACCGGCGGCGACATTGTCTCCGCTACGCAATGTCGCAGCGGCTTTTTCCAGTCTTCCGGTATCGCGCCCGACAATGGCGACCTTTGCGCCTTCCGCGAGGAAGCGCTGCGCCGTCGCCAGTCCAATGCCGCTGCTGCCGCCGGTTACGAGCGCGACTTTTCCCTTCAATCCCAAATCCAAGATGGGCTCCCGTTTTGACGTTTCGCTGGATCGAATTCAGTATGTCGCCCGGCCCGCCGATAGATCGAAGACGGAGCCGGTGTTGCAGGTGCAGGAGTCCGAGCAAAGCCACATGACGATGTCGGCGACTTCAGCCGGTTCGATCAAACGCCCCATCGGGGACTTGTCGATCATGATCTGAACATGGGCCGGGCTCATTTGCTGCAACAACCGGGTCCGTACCGCGGCAGGCGCAATGGCATTGACCAGAACGCCGGACGCTGCGAGCTCCTTGCCGAGAGATTTGGTGAGCGCAATTACCCCGGCCTTTGCCGCGCTGTAGGCCGATGCGTTAGGCGTGCCTTCCTTGCCCGCCAATGACGCGATATTTACAATGTGGCCGGCCTTCGCCTTGCGAAAGATCGGCACAAGGGCGCGGCAGACGTTGAATGTACCGATGAGATTGACATCGATGACGCGCCGCCACTCTTCCGGCGGATATTGATCGAGGGGCACAGTCAGGCCGGCATAGCCGGCGCTGTTGACGAGAATATCGAGCTGCGGAAGCTGGGCTGCGGCGCGCTCGACCGAGGCCATGTCGGTGACATCAACGGCAACAGTGTCGGGGCTGCCTTGACCTTCGCGGTCCCAGACGATCACGCGCGCACCGGCGGCGCGCAGCGCGGTGACGATAGCGGCGCCGATGCCGTTGCTTCCGCCGGTGACGACACCTATGCGACCGGCCAGATCGTAGCGGGCGGGTGAACGCGCATGCGACGTTGCGCTTTTGCCAACGGCGGCAATCGACACCATAACCTCCCTGTCTATATTATGGGCAAAGTGCCCGTATTTTAAAAACGCTATGGGCGCTCGATCGTCATGTCAACTGCCGCGGCGATCCGGCGGCGAAAATTTGCAGTGGTGCGTGTGCTGCCTGGCAAAAATAGCGACGTAAGCAGATTGCTGCAAAGCACACACGCGCGTTCGCGAAAGAATCGCTCTTTCGATGCCGGGCGGTGAAAGAGCGAGCGGTCGCTTGACAGTGACAAAGCCCATTTCTAGCATCGAACAAAGTGGGCATAACGTCCATAATATAGACAACGAGAATTGGGCCGCTGGTTCAGTCTACGGGCGGCTGTGCCGCTAGGGACAAGCAGACGCCTCCAGTTCGGTTGAATTCGGGAGGCTTAACGTGACCGACGGCGGGCAATTCGAATATATTGTGGTTGGCGCGGGCAGCGCCGGCTGCGTTCTGGCGGACCGCCTGTCCGCTTCCGGGCTTCACCGCGTCCTGTTGCTAGAGGCCGGACCCGCGGACCGCAACCTGT
>CANKBJ010000199.1 GCA_947479905.1 Bradyrhizobiaceae bacterium | reverse complement strand
TGCCATGCCGATTCGAAGATCACCCAACGGTGCCCGTCACGTCCGTTCACAGCCTGGTCGCAATCGCCCGGAACGGGTGGTCGCGATCAATCGGAACGCCTGGTCGCAATCAGTTGGAACAGGTGGTCGCAATCACCCGGTGCGCGCATTCGACGGCGTATTCTATGGCGAAGTCGGCCCGCCGGCGGAATATGTGACCGAAACCACCGGCTCGACGATGCCGGCGGCGCCCGCGCAACCGACTTACGCCGCCGTGCGCGACGTCTGCGCCACGCCGGGCGGCGGCATCACCGCCTGGCCGACCGCCGAGATCGAAAGCAAGGTCGGCTTGAACGGCGAGCAGAAGCAGCTGCTCGGCGACGTCAAGGAAGCCGGCAGCAAAGCAGCGGCTGTGTTCAAGGCCACCTGCCCGTCGGAGAACGCTTTCCCGCTGACGCCGCCCGGCCGCCTCGCCTCGATGACCGCGCGGCTCGACGCCACGTTGGAAGCCGTGCAGACGGTGCGGCCGGCGCTGGAGACGTTCTACGACTCGCTCAACGACGAGCAGAAAGAACGCTTCAATCAGATCGGCCCGTCGAAGGCGCCGGTCAGTCCGGAAGCGCAGTCGGCCAACGCCGACGACGCCAAGAAGTGCGGCGAGGCCAAGCCTGGTCTTACCAATCTGCCGATCGAGCAGATCGAGGACGTGATCGCGCCGAACGACAAGCAGCAGGCCGAGCTCGATAAACTGGGCGACGCCACCGTCAAGGCCGTCGGTGTGCTGCAAGCTGCCTGCCCGGCCGAGACGCCGATCACGCCGCCCGGCCGCTTGCAGGCGATCGAGACGCGGCTCAAGGCGATGATCGAAGCCGCCCAAACGGTGAAGCCGCCGCTCGGCAGCTTCTACGCTTCGCTCAACGCCGAACAGAAGGCGCGCTTCAATCGGCTGGGCCGCGAACTGGCGCAGAACTCGTCGAACCAGTAGGCGTCGCTCATCGCCAAATTGACTCAAAGCAAATTGAAAAGAGCGGCCCGCAAAGGCTGCCCTTTTTCTTCTTTCTTCCCTCGCCCCGTTCTTTACGGGGAGAGGGTGGCGAGGACCGGAAGGTCCGAGCCGAGTGAGGGGCAGTGCACAGCCCCTCACCCGGATCGCCATCGTGCTGAGAAATGCAAACGGCGCAATTACGGCGATCCGACCTCTCCCCGCAAGTCGGGGAGAGGTGAAGAAGAATTACTCCAGCTTGGTGATCCCGGCGTCGGCGATCAGCTTTTTCCACTTGGCGATTTCGCTGGTGACGTGCTTTTCCAATTCATCGGACGTCGAGCTTTTCGCGGCGATACCGGTCTTCTTGATCTGCTCGATGACCTGCGGATCGGCCAACGCTTCGCGCACCGCTCTGTTCATCTTCTGCACGACCGCATCCGGCGTATTCGCCGGGAACGCCAGCCCGTACCAGCTCGTCACGTTATAGGCGATGCCCGCTTCCGCGATCGTCGGTACGTTGGGCATGCCGGGGAAGCGCTCCGGCGACGTTACCGCCAGAATGCGCAATTTGCCGCCTTCGACCTGGCCCTGAATGGCGGGCATCAGTTCAAAGGTCATTTGCACGTCGTTGCTCAGAAGGCCGGTGATCGCCGCCGGCGTGGTGCGATAAGGCACATGCTTGATGTCGATGCCGGCCAGCACGCGAAACAACTCGCCGGCGAAATGCTGGGTCGTACCGGCGCCGACGCTGGCGAAATTGTATTTGCCCGGATCCTTCTTGGCCGCCGCGATCAGCTCCTGCACCGTCCTGGGCGGAAACTCCGGCGACGTCACTAGCGCCAGCGGCACGGTGCCGACCAGCGACACCATGCGGAAATCCTTGACCGGCTCGTAGCGCAGATTCGGATGGCCGGCGCCCGACACCGCGTGCGCGTTGCTCATCATCAGCACGGTATAGCCGTCGGGCTGCGCCCTGGCGACGGTTTCGGCGCCCAGCGTCGTGCCGGCGCCGGGCTTGTTCTCGACCACGAACGAAGCGCCGAGCGACTTGGACAACGCATCGCCGAGAATACGCGAGACGATATCGGTGCCGCCGCCGGGACCGTTCGGCACCACGATGCGGACTGTGCGCGACGGCCAGTCCTGCGCCGACGCCACGGCAGGAACGGCGGCCAGCGCGGCGGCCAACGCGGCCAGCCGCATGAAATGAGCGTTCAACATCCTCGGTCTCCCTTGATTCTTGTTGATTGCATCAATTCAGAAAAACCGTCCGGGTCAAGCGGCGCGTTGTCTCAGCCTGGCCGCAATGCCGCCCCGGCTTGAAAAGTGAGGACGTGCGAACCGATCCGGTGCAGGTCAAGTATTGCATATATCTCGTTTGGAAAACCGCGGTTCGATAAACGTCTCGCCAGGGAAATCCGCGCAGCCGGCCGCAAGCGCGACGACCCCGAACACAGAAAGTTTTTGACAAGAATATCCTCGGCCGCTGCCGGAGTGCGCCAGCGGAACCGGCATCCAGCTAACCCGGGCGCGCTCCGCGTAAAGTGAGCCATGCCTGGAAAATGCGTCCAGAACAGCGGCGCGGCGAACCCGCAATTCCAGCGTACCACTCGAAAGGAAATTGAAAAGGGCGACCTGCAAAGGCCGCCCTTTTCTTATTTATGACGTCGCCATCGAGGCGTGGAAATTATCTCGCCTTGAGACCGTCGCGAAAAGCGATCGCTTCGAGTTCGACCCGCACTGCGTCCATCACAGGCACGACCGGCCGGGCTTCGAAAACGAACGCCGGCAGCATTGAGCAGAATTTGTGGACCGCGAGTGGGTCATCGCAGTCCAACAGCATGTAGCCGCCCCAGTCGCCGACGCGGATGACGAACATCTCGATCTTGAAATTGTCCGGCGCCTTCCATTGCGTGAACACTTCCAGAATTCGCTTCTGGGCGTTCTCGTATTCGATCGGCGAGCCTTGCGGTCTTTCGTTCCAGGTGATCACATATTTCACCGGCGTCCTCCGTTTTGATCCGATTGCGGCTAGGCGCCGTATTGACCGCTGAGTTGCGCGACCTGGGGTTTGGATTTGTGTCCGGCCTCTTTCAAGATCGGCGGCAGGCTCGGGTCGGAGACGAAGCTTTGCCAGCCCTTGTCGTCCCAATCGAAAACGACCCAGACGCGGTCGGCCTGGTTGGGATCGCGAAACACGACCGCGCCCCGCGAGCCATGCTGTTTGCGCTTCTCGAGGCTCGTGGTCGAGAATATCTTCAGGAAACGGTCGACCTCCTCAACCGTCGTGGTCGCGAGCATCATCTTGCGCTCGCCTGACTGCGCGAGGGCGCTGTCCGTGAAGATCGCCGCGGACGCACCGGCCGCACTGACGGCGACGGCGGATTTCATCAGCGAGCGGCGCGACAATTCTTTCGATGAGAGTTTGCGCATTTCCAGTTCTCCAATTGCATGGGCCCCTGTGAGCCCCGCGCATGGACGAACGTCGGCCCGGCGCTCACGATTGCAGGATGCAAAAGGCGCAAGGTCGGCACATGGGGTGGATTCCCTATGCCGGGGAAATTCCCTGCTGGATCAGGCCGCGCTCGAGGGCATAAAGGGCGGCGGCGGCGCGCGTCGAGACGCCGATCTTGGAATACAGGCTCTGGATATGGTTGTCGGCGGTCTTCGGCGCGATCTCAAGCCGGCGCGCCGCTTCCTTCGCCGTATGGCCGCCCGCGATCAGCCGCAGAACCTCGATTTCGCGCGGCGTCAGCCCGGCCAGGCGCTCGGACGTGTCACGCCGGGCTGGCTGGCCGGCGCAGGCCAGCACCGCCTCGACCGCGTTAGCGCACAGCTTTTCTTCCCGCACGGCGCCGCGCAGCTTCGCCGCAGCCGCCGCGTCGCTCAGTGCGGGTCGATACGGTCTTGCTTCCCGCGCGGTCTGAAACGCTTCGGCGGCGGCGAGAATGCGGGCGGCCGGCGAGAGATCGGGGCCCCTCGCGTTGCGGAAATAGCCGCTGCCATCGAGACGCTCGTGGTGGCGCTGGACCAATGCCGCGATTGCCTTGCCATCGCCGCCCAGGGAGGCCAACGCGCGCTCGCCGTGATAGGGATGCAGCCGCGCCGCATCGGTCTCGCGTTCGGTCAGGCGGCCTGCGCGCATCCAGACTGAAACGGGGACCGCCAGTTCGCCGATATCGTGCGCATAGGCGGCCCACCGCACGTCGCGAATGTCCGCGGCGGGCAGGCCGATGTGTTTGCCCGCAGCCTCAGCGAGCGCCGCCACCGCGCGCGAATGACCGAAGGTGAATGGCATCCGCATATCGATCATGTCGGCGATTGCCAGATAAGCTTCCTCGCAGCCGGTCTCATCGAGCATCGCGTGCGGCGCGGGCTCAAGCGCCAGGATCGTCTCGCGATCGACCGGCCCGTCGAGGTCTGCGAACAGCCGCTCGGCATGAACGAGAAAAAGACCGGCCAGTTCGGCTTCATAACCACCGCCGGCACGCTTGCCGATCATCGCCTTCATGGTGTCGAAGCCATGCGCTTCATTCAGCGCAATGGCATCTTGCGCCAATGTCACCAGCCGCACCGGAAGCTTCACGGCATTGCCGTACAGGCCGCGCGGCAGTCCTTTGCCGTCCCAGCGCTCGTAAAGCTGGCCCAGATTTTCGCGGATCTCATCGGAAAGACCGATCCGCTCAGCGATCCGACGCGCCACCTCGCAATGGCCGGACAGAATCGGCACCCTGACTTGCATGGCCTCGGCAAGGCCCCGCTCGACCGCTTCGGCCAAAGCCGCGGGAGCCGCGTCCGCGAAGTTGCGGGTAATGGCGCGGACAATCGTTTCGGCCAATTCGGATTTGTTGCCGATGTCGATGCGCTGAAGGTCGCGCCGCAATGCGATCTCGTCACCGAACGCCGATGCCAGCAGATGTGTATCGGCATTGCAGCCGATGTAACGCAACAAGGCCTGGTGATAGACGCCGCGGCACGTTTCGGCATCGAGGCCGGCGATTTCGGCAAAACGCATCGCCAACACGCAGGATCGCAGCGCGAAATCGCGCGAATGCCCGGTAGCGAGATCGGTCGCGTAAGCCAGCGCCATCAGAAAGTCGGCACGCCGCACAGATGTCGTCATCCGCCCCCCCACCGAGATACTGCCGTTATGCTGGCATAAAGCGCGGCAGGCAAAGAATAAAAAAAGGCGGCCCGAAGGGCCGCCTTTTCCGATCTATGCCGGCCGGCTACTCGGCGGCGATGCGCACCACCGGCGCGGCGGCGCGAATTTCCGGCGTCACGTTCTTTTCGTACTTGGTGAAGTTCTTCTGGAACATCTCGACCAGCGCGCGCGCCGTCTTGTCGAACTCGGCCTTGTTAGCCCAGGTCTTCGACGGATACAGCAGATGCGGCTCGACACCCGGCACCGAGGTCGGCACCGAGAAGCCGAAATACGGGTCGGTGCGGAAGTCGGCGTTCTTCAGCGAGCCGTTGAGCGCGGCGGTGAGCAAAGTGCGCGTCGCCTTGATCGGCATGCGGCGGCCGACGCCGTAAATGCCGCCGGTCCAGCCGGAGTTGACCAGCCAGACGTCGACATTGTGCTCGGTGATATATTTCTGCAGCAGGTCGGCATAGACCGACGGATGACGCGGCAGGAACGGCGCGCCGAAGCAGGT
>CANKBJ010000198.1 GCA_947479905.1 Bradyrhizobiaceae bacterium | reverse complement strand
CCGTCGAGCTTGACCTCGGTGCCCGACCACTTGCCGAACAAAACGCGGTCGCCGGACTTGATGTCCATGGGGGTCAGCTTGCCGTTCTCGTCGCGGCCGCCGGGGCCGACGGCGATCACTTCGCCTTCCGACGGCTTTTCCTGGGCGCTGTCGGGAATGATAATGCCGCCCTTGGTCTTTTCGAGGGCGGTGATGCGGCGGACGACGACGCGGTCGTGCAGGGGACGGAATTTGGTCTTGGCCATGGGCTTCCTCGCGGCTTTTGAAAACACGTCAATGAGACGGAAAGTGTCGTTGGTGCAGTCTCTTAGCACTCTTTAGCAGAGAGTGCTAATTATGCGAGGGGAGATATTGCCTTAACGGTTAGGTGTCAAGCTTGGGCGACCGCGCCGCGAGCCGTAATACTGGCGTAAAGGCCGGCCAAAACGCCCTCGCAGGCCTGTGCTTTTACGGTCTGCCAATGAATCTCAATGTTTGCTGGAAACGCGCCGCAGGAGCCCGAATGATCCGCCGTCAACGTCCCACACTGCCGGCCATTCCGGCATGCGCGCTGCTCGCTTTGGGGCTTGGATTTGGCCTTGCCGGCTGCGCCACCACCAGTGAGCCGGTCGAGCCACCGCCGCCGCCGGTCATGCAGACCCTGCCGCCGTCCTTCCCGCCGCAGGACCTCGTCGGCAGCTATGGCCTGGCCGCCTATCACAAGCCTGAGGACCGCGAGCGTACTGAAGCCGCCGCGGTCAACCAGTGCAAGCAGCCTTATGTCATCACGATGGGCGGCACCGGCGGGGTCATGATGCACCTCGCCGACCAGCCGACGCCGACCGAGCTGCGCGTCAAGGGCGCTCCTGGGGCTAAGAACTTCATCGGGCCGGCCGACGATCCGCCGGGCAGCGCGCAGGACCGCGAGGTGATGTCCTTCGACGGCCGCGTTCTGATCCTGCGCTGGCTCGATCCGGAAGTGCAGGGCCGCTACGGCACCATGGTCTATGTGCGCTGTCCGCCCGAGGGCGTGAAAAAGCCGCGGCCCGCGGCCAAGCCGAAACCGGCGGCCAAACCGGCGGCGCCTAAGCCGCCCGCCACGCGCCCGGCACCTGCGCCGGTGCAGCCGCCGATCCAGAGGCAGTAGCGGCTTATTCACGAACGAGCGGCGAACTCAGTATGCCCCTCTCCCAACCCAACTCGGGTTTACCCGAGTTGGGCATTCCAGATGCCGAAGTCGGATATATCCGACTTCGGTGGGGAGAGGGTGGGGGTGAGGGGGTCTAAGACTCACGATAGGCTATAACCACCCGAACCGCTTCGCGGTTCGACCTCTCCCTATGGGAGAGGTGAAGCATTGCCGGATATCCATGCCTTCTCCCCGCGAATTCATCCACGGACCCTGGCGCGCGGTGCCGGTGCTCGGCGTCACGCAAATTCTTGCGTGGGGCTCGATCTTCTACACGCCGGTTCTGATCGTGCCGCTGATCGCGGCCGAGCGGTCCTGGTCGATGGCGTTCTCGATGGCCGGATTTTCGGTCGCGCTTCTGGCCGCCGGTCTGGTCGCGCCTTTTGTCGGGCGTTCGATCGATCACTTCGGCGGTCACGTCGTGATGACCTGCGGATCGCTCACCGGCGCGCTCGGCCTGGTGCTGATCGGCCATGCCGAACAACCTGTCGCCTATTTCGCGGTGTGGATCGTGCTCGGCGTGGCGATGTCGGCGAGCCTGTATGACTCCGCCTTCGGCACGCTGGGCCGTATTTTCGGCGCCGGCGCGCGGCGGCCGATCACGGCGCTGACGCTCGCCGGCGGCTTTGCCTCGACGGCGGGCTGGCCGGCGACGCACTTCCTGATCGAGGCGGCCGGCTGGCGCGGCACATACCTGGTCTATGCCGCGCTGCTTGCCCTGGTCTGTGCGCCGCTGCATGCGTTTCTGTTGCCGCGCAGCCGCGCCGAAACCGCGGTGCCGAAGGTCGGCGACGTCGAGGCGCCGCAAAAGCTGCTGCCGTCGCAAGGCTTGCCGTTCATTCTGGTTGCCTCGGCTTTCGCCGCTTACGCCTTCGTGCCGTCGGGTCTGTCGGCGCATCTCTTGGCGATTTTTTCGCGCACCGGCATCGACGCCGCCACCGTGGTGTGGATCGGCGCGCTGTTCGGGCCGGCGCAGGTCGGCGCGCGGCTGATCGAATTTTCTTTCGGCAAGGATCTGCATCCCTTGTGGGTGGTGCGCTTCGCGCTCGCCACTTTGCTGTGCGCGTTTGTGATGCTGGCGGTGTTCGGCGTCTCGGTGCCGGTGGCGGCGGCCTTCGCGCTGATGTTCGGCGGCGCCAATGGCCTCGTCACCATCACGCGCGGCGCGGTGCCGCTGGCGCTGTTCGGCGCGCAAGGTTACGGACGGCTGATGGGCCGGCTCGCCGGTCCGTTTCTGCTGGTGCAGGCGGCGGCGCCTTTGGTCATGGCTTTCGTGGTCGATCGCGCATCGGACTTCGCGGCGCTGGCGCTGGCCTGTGGTTTCGCCGCCGCCGCGCTGCTCTGTTTTGTCGTGATCCGCCGGCCGGTGTAGCGCAAAGCAAAAACTAGCCGAACATCCTGTCGATGTCGTGCTGGCTGGCGTGGCCGGTGTCGCGGCCGAGCCGGGGTCCGTTGAGCAGACCGCGTTCGTGCGACGCTGATGGCGCGGCGGCGCGCGCCGCCGGGTTGCCTTCGCAACGCGCCAGCATATCCGCCACCTGCCGCTCGATCGCCGCCAACGTCGTCATCGCCTTGCCGATGCGCTGGCCGGCAATGTCCTGGAAATTGCACGACTCGTAAATGCGCAGCACATTGTCCTGGATATCCTGCGCCAGGCCGCGTTTGTATTTTTCCTTGATCGAGGCGGTGAGCGCCTTGGCGCTGTCGTCGATGGCTTCCACCGATTTTAAAATTGTCTGCGTCGCCGTTTCCATACCGTCGATCGCCGCGCCCAGTTCGTCGGCCGCGCGCGTCATGTGGCGCTCGTCGCCGTAACCGATGAGATTGCCGAGATCGCGTTTGTGGCCGGCGAGGGTGTCGCTCAGCGACGCAAGATCCGCCGCGGCGTAACCCGGCGCGCGCGGCTGGCGTTCGCCGCTGGCGCGACGATGACCGGCATAGGCCGCGGCCGTCGGCCTTTTCTCGGCCAGCATTGCTTCGACGCGAAAAACCTTACGCTGCACGAAATCGTCCCCTGCGAATTGGCCGCTGACAAGTCCCCGGGTAAGACACTATCGCACCGCGCATTAACGCTGGGTTGCTCAGGCCGCGCATATGCGAAAAAAGCGGATATGCGCATACGTTGCATTAACCATGACGCCGCGCGCTTTACCCAAAATAAACGCTACGGCGACGAACGGCGCCGCCGCGCACGGCAATGTTGCCCGCCGGCGTGCATGGTTTACCAATCGGTGTTTGTTTGGCCGTGTACTGCGCATGTCGATTGGTTTGTGAGCGCATGATCCCGAAAAGTGGGTACCGGTCTTCGGACAAGATCATGCGCAAGGAAAATTAGGTCATGCAGCGTTCGGTCCTGATCGGTCTTGCGGTGAGCCTGCTCGCCGGCACGGCCATAGTTAGCTTGCCCGCGAATTCCGCCATGGCGCAGCAGCCGATGACGCCGCCGATGGTGCTGGTGGCGCAACCGCAGCGCATGCAGGGCGATCTCGGCGGCGGCTTCATCGAATTTTTGTTCGGCGACAACGGCCGGCAACCGCGATATGCGCCGCCGCCGCGGCAGGGCTATTATGGCGAGCCGGAGCGCGGCGCGCAGCCGCTCTATGCGCATACGGGGCCGGCGGTCGATCCGGCGGCGGGGCCGGACGGCTACCCGATCGATCCGATTTATCTGCGCCAGGAAGTCTTTTATGACGGTCCGGAGACACCCGGCACCGTGGTCATCGATACGCCGAAGAAATTTCTTTATCTGGTGCAGCCCGGCGGCCGGGCGCTGCGTTACGGCATCGGTGTCGGCCGGCCGGGCTTCACCTGGTCGGGCATGCACACGATCTCGTCAATGAAGGAATGGCCGGACTGGGTGCCGCCGAAGGAGATGCTCGAGCGTCAGCCTTATCTGCCGAAATTCATGGCCGGCGGGCCGAACAATCCGCTCGGCGCGCGCGCGATGTATCTCGGCTCGACGCTTTATCGCATCCACGGTTCGAACGAACCCTGGACCATCGGGCGCAACGTCTCGTCCGGCTGCATCCGCATGCGCAATCCGGATGTCATCGACCTCTACAGCCGCGTCAAGGTCGTCGCCAAGGTCGTCGTGCTGTAGCTGTCATTCCGGACGCCACGAAGTGGCGATCCGGAATCCAGACGCAACCCCATTTTATCTTTCTGGATTCCGGGTTCGCGCGCTGGCGCGCGCGCCCCGGAATGACGAACAAAGTTTAAGCGTCGCCACCGCCACCGCCATCGCCACCGAAGTCGCCGCCTGAATCGGCCAGATCGACGCCGCCGTCATCGTCGTTGCCGCTGTCGAACAGGCCGGCGCTGCGGCCGCCGCCAATATCGTTCAGGCCCGCGTCGCGCGATAGATCGCCGCCCGAGGAATTACTGTCCCACGGCGAATTCGAGGACGGCGTATTGCCGCGCGTGTCGCCGAAGGCGCTGCCGCCCTGCTGGCCGCCGAACAGCGAGCCGATCGAATTGAACAGCATCGCACCGCCGATGACGCCGGCCGCGGTGGCCGCCGCCGTGCCGAGGAACGATCCGCCAATGCCGGGCGACGGCGCTGCGCTTGGGGCCGGCTGTGCCGACTGCGGCAATACGCCGCCGGTATTCCAGCGGCTGTCGCTTGGCGCGGGGCGCACGCTCGGCACCGAGCCGCGCCCGCCCAGAGCATTGCGCATCGTGTCGAGGAAGCCGCCGCCAGCCGGCGCAGTGTCGCTTTCGCC
Organism: Bradyrhizobiaceae bacterium; assembly: GCA_947479905.1. GTDB lineage: Bacteria > Pseudomonadota > Alphaproteobacteria > Rhizobiales > Xanthobacteraceae > Pseudolabrys. The sequence continues at coordinate 916 of CANKBJ010000198.1, read as the reverse complement.
GCTGAGTTCGCGAATGCGGGCATCGGCGCGCTTGAGCGCCTCGTCCTGCACCAGCACTGTCTGCACCAGCGCGTAGAGCGCGTTGGGGGCGCGGCGCGCGCCATCGGCAATCGCGCGTTCGGCCTCGGCGTCGCGCGGCGAGTTTTCCAGCCGCGCCAGGCGGTCGAACAGATCGGCGACCAGTTGGCGTTCCTGCGGAGTCATCGGCGTCCTCCCAAAAGTCGCAAATAGCGTCGCGCTTTATCTAGGCACCTTCGCCGGCTTCGCCAGTAGGCTCCGCCAGCGCAACGCCATGCGTAGCCAGCGCCGCCGGATAAGCATCCGAATTAAAGTAGGCGAATTCGTGCTCACGCAAGGTCGTCAGCGGATCGAGGCCTCGCAGCGCGGAATCGACCAAGCCGGGATGACACATGATCAGGCCGCCATCCGGCAGGCCTTTGAGAAAGCGCGGGAAAATCCTGGCGAAATTGGCTTTGGCCTTAAAGCTGTAAGCGCCGGCAAAGGCCGGATTGGTGGCAAGGCCGAACCGCTCCGCCTTGCCGCGAAATCCCATGCTGAGAATATCGAGCACCAGGCCTTTTGAATCGTGCAGCGGCCGCGCCCCGCGCGGCCTGCCACATTGCCGCACCCAGGCGTTGGGCGCGGTCTCGATCGCGACCTTGAGGAAGGCGTCGCGCACCTGCGGCAGCAATTGCACATGCTGGTGGCCGTCGAGGAAATCGGGCAGGCGGCCGAAGGTTTCGAGAAAGGCGCGCACTTGCGTGGCGATCTCGATGGTCAGCAGATCTGGGTTTAGGCGCCGGGTCATGCTAAGGCGCATCAATTCCGGGTGCGGCAAAAACCGGCCATTGCGCGCCGGCGCAAAGCCGTCGCTCATCGGCGCGAATGGCGCGGTCAGCGTGAGGTGCAGGCCGAT
>CANKBJ010000197.1 GCA_947479905.1 Bradyrhizobiaceae bacterium | reverse complement strand
GCCGAAGGCCTGCGAAGGCCGGAAATATAGTCCCGTTTGCGCCGGTTCCCGTCTATCACGGGTATTTCATGAGGCTGTGAGGCGGAGCCAAGTTCCCGCTGGCGCGTTGTCTCAGCACTTCAGTCGAGCGTGTCCGCTCTCTTTATCAAAACCAAAAGGAATACCGCTGCCGTTATTCGCAGGAGGCAACATCATGTCTGAAATCAATTTGAACGCCATCTCGGCGCCGCCGTGCCCTGTGTGCTGCGCGCCGACAACCTTGAAGAGCCGGCACAGGAATACCAAGCCGGGTGGCGATACCTGTGTCTTCAAATGCACGGCCTGCGGCGTCGAGTATCCGGTGCACGTATCGGCGCCGACGCCGGGCTTGCCACGCACCGAGGCGTAAACCTAGGCGGTAAACGCCTTGAAGGTGATGATCGTGTAGGTGTCCTTGATGCCGCTTATGCAATGCACCTTCTCGTTGACGAAGTGGCCGATGTCGGTGCCTTCGTCGACGTAGAATTTCACCAGCAGGTCGTAGTCGCCAGCGGTCGAGTAGATCTCGGAGGCGATTTCCGCTTCGGCCAGTTCATTGGCGACCTGATAGGCCTTGCCGAGTTCGCATTTGATCTGGATGAAAAAAGGGGTCATTTTCGGTAAAATCTCCACCGCGTGAATTTCAATTCAGCAAAATAGCGCGGTGCGTGCAAGTCGGCCGAATCGCCAAAAGCTCTTTGCCATGAAAGGCCCTTGCCTTGATTGGGCGCGCGGATTAGGTATTTGCATAGCAATCTCGTGGGGTGTCCGGCCCTTTACGTCTGCAGGGTGCCGGGCTGAGAGGCAGCTTTCCAGGCCGCTTGAATAAGAGCGTTCCGGAGCCAACCCAACGAACCTGATCCGGGTCATGCCGGCGGAGGGACCAGAGATGCGGGATCCGCAAACGGCTGCGCGCCTGATGTCGCGCGAGGAATTGACGTCGCAGGCGGCGGCGGTGCTTTCGCGCCTGCGCGGCAAGAGCCCGCGTGTCCATTGTATCACCAATTCGGTGGCGCAGAATTTTACCGCCAATGCGCTGCTGGCGCTCGGCGCGGTGCCGTCGATGACCCTGTCCGGCGAGGAGATCGGCGCCTTCGTCGCGCGCAGCGACGCGCTTCTGGTCAATCTCGGCACTTTCGACCGCGAGCGCCGCGAGGCGACCTCGATCGCCGTCGACGCCGCCTCGCAGAACGGCCTGCCGTGGGTACTCGACCCGGTGTTCATCGACCGCGCCGAGCAGCGCGCGGTCTATGCGCGCGACCTGATCCTGCTCGAGCCGAAGGCGATCCGGCTCAACGCCGGCGAATTTGCCGCGCTGTCCGGCCAAAGGCATGCCGACGCCGCGCCGGCGCGCGAGACGGTCGAAGCTTACGCCCGCGCGCGGCGTCTTGTCGTCGGCCTGTCCGGCGCCACCGATCTGATCAGCGACGGCGAGCGAACGGCGGCTATCGCCAACGGTCATCCTCTGATGGCGCGCGTCACTGCCATGGGTTGCGCTGCTTCTGCCATCGTTGCCGGATGCCTCGCCGTCGAGCAGGACACGCTGGCCGCGACCGCGAGCGCTATGCTGATCGTCGGCATTGCCGGCGAGATGGCGGCGGAAAAATCGCAAGGGCCGGGCAGCTTCGCCGCGGCCATCCTCGACGCGCTTTATGTCATCGACGCAAAAATGATTGACGCGCGCGGGCGAACCGGTTTGCAAAGGTGATTTGAAATGAAAGTCGACCTTCGTCTCTACGCGCTGGCCGATCCGGCCGTTTCCGGCGGCCGTTCGCTCGCCGAACTCGCCAAGCGCATCGCCGGCAGCGCCACGCTTGTGCAGTTGCGCGACAAGCACGGCTCGACCCGGGCGATGATGGCGCATGCGCGTGCGCTGATCGGCGTCTTGGCGCCGCTCGACATTCCGTTGTTGATCAACGACCGCGTCGACGTCGCGCTCGCGGCTGAGGCCGATGGCGTTCATATCGGCCAGGACGACATGTCGCCGGCCGATGCGCGGCTGTTGCTCGGCAAGACCGCGATCATCGGCCTCTCCGTCAAGACGCTCGAGCAGGCGCGCGAGGCGCCGCTCGATCTCTTGGATTACGTCGCCATCGGCGGTGTCTATGGCACCACGTCGAAGGACAATACATCGGCGCCGATCGGCATCGACGGTTTGCGCAAAATCGCCGATGCCATCCGCGCGCGTGAACCGGCATTCCCGATCTGCGCCATTGCCGGCATCACCGAGAAGAATGCCGCCGAGACAATCGCCGCCGGCGCCGACGGCGTCGCGGTGATTTCGGCGCTGTCGCTTAGCCCCGATCCGGCGCTGGCCGCGCGCACTCTGCGCAATGTTGTCGATGTCGCGCTGGAGCAGAGGAAGCGCGCATGATCCCGAAAAGCATGTCCTCGACTGCGATCGGGGATGGGAACCGGTTTTCGGATCAGATCATGCGCAAACATAGAGCGCACTCATGACCGCGATCGCCGTCACCATCGCCGGCTCGGATTCGAGCGGCGGCGCCGGCATCCAGGCCGATCTGAAAACCTTCGGCGCGCTCGGCGTCTATGGCGCGTCGGTCATCACCGCGCTGACCGCGCAGAACACGCAAGGCGTAACCGCCATTCACGACGTGCCGGCCGATTTCATCGCTGCGCAGATCGACGCCGTGTTCAACGACCTCGATATCGGCGCGGTCAAGATCGGCATGCTGTCGCAGGTGCCGGCGATCAAAGCCGTCGCCGCGGGCCTGACGCGGCATGATGCCGAAAACATCGTACTCGATCCGGTGATGGTGGCGACCTCGGGCGATCGGCTGCTCGCCGTCGTGGCCATCGCCGTGCTATGCCGCGATCTCATTCCGCGCGCGCTCGTCGTCACGCCGAATCTGCACGAGGCCGCCGCGCTCACCGATCTGCCGCTGGCGCGGAGCGAAGCCGAGATGGAAGCGCAGGCGCGCAATATCCTTGCGCTCGGCCCGCGTAGTGTCCTGATCAAAGGCGGACACGGTGACAGCGCCGAAAGCGTCGATCTTCTCGTCGACGCCAAACAAGTCATTCGCCTCGTCGCGCCGCGCATCAAGACGCGCAACACGCACGGCACCGGCTGCACATTGTCCTCCGCCATCGCCGCCGGCCTGGCCAAAGGCCTTGAGCTTACCGCCGCCGCGCGCGAGGCGAAGACTTACGTCACCGCTGCGATCAAGGCCGCCGACAAACTCACCGTCGGCCACGGCCATGGACCATTGAATCATTTCCATGCGTATTGGAGATAAACAATCATGACGACCACACGCCGCGCTTTCACCCGCACCGCCGCGCTTTTCACGACAGGTCTTGCGGCCGCCGCCACGCTCGCCGCGCCGGCCATCGCCACTGCGCAGACGATGAAATGGCGCATGATCACGTCGTGGCCGAAGCGCCTGCCGGGGCCGGGCATGTCGGCCGAGCGCGTCGCGGACCGCATCCGAACCTTGTCGAACGGCCGCCTCGACATCCAGGTGTCGGCGGCGGGCGAAGTGGTGCCGGCCTTCGGCGTTCTCGAAGCTGTCGGCAACGGCGTCGCCGAAATGGGCCACACCGCGTCGTTCTACTGGCAGGGCAAGATGGCGGCGGCGAGCTTCTTCACCACCGTGCCGTTCGGCCTGACGCCGGCCGAGCATGTCGCCTGGATCGAGGCCGGCGGCGGCCAGGCGCTGTGGGACGATCTGTACAGGCCGTTCGGCGTCAAGCCGTTCATGGGCGGCAATACCGGCGTCTGCATGGGCGGCTGGTTTCGCCGCGAATTGAAAAGCCTCACGGACTTGCGCGGCCTCAAGCTGCGCTCGCTCGGTCTTGGCGGCGAAGTCTATCGCCGCCTTGGCGCGACGCCGCAGACCACGCCGCCGGCGGAAATCCTCCCGAGCCTGCAATCCGGCGTCATCGACGGCGCCGAATTCGTAGGCCCCGGCACCGACATCGCGCTGGGGCTTTATCGCGTCGCGCCGTTTTATTATTACCCCGGCTTCAACAAGCCGAACGGCACCGGCGAATGCCTCGTCGCGCTCAAAGCCTGGGACGCGCTGCCGGCCGACCTCAAGGCGATCGTCGCGCATGCCTGCGCCACGGAGGCGAACTACGCGCTCGCCGAAATGGAGCGGCTGAACGCGCAGGCCTTGGCCGTGCTGATCGGCGATCACGGCGTCAAGCTCACAGCGTTCCCGGACGATGTCGTTGCCGCCGCGCGGAAAGAAGCCGACGGCGTGCTCGGCGAACTCTCAGGCCGCGACGCGGCAAGCGCCAAGGTGCATGCGTCCTACGCCGACTTCCGCACGCGCGTGGCGCAGTGGTCGCGCGTGTCGATCGAGGCGGTGTTGAGGGCGAGGGGGTAGCCCTTCTTCACCTCTCCCCGCGTGCGGGGAGAGGTTGCCCGCCAGAGCCCAAAGGGCGAAGGCGCGGCGGGTGAGGGGCCTTTTCAATCGGGGCTTGTATCGCCTATCTTGCCGGTAATGACGTTCCAATCCTGAAAGTCAATAAGAATGCGCCTTGACTGGAACGACATTCGCGCGCGGGCCGCCAAATTCGCCGACGAATGGAAAGACGCCCATTACGAGCGCGGCGAGACGCAAACATTCTACAACGAATTTTTCGAACTGTTCGGCGTTACGCGCCGCCGCCTCGCCAGCTTCGAATACGGCGTCAAGTTGCCCGAGAACAAGCGGGGCTTTCTCGACCTGTTCTGGAAAGGAAAGCTGCTCATCGAGCACAAATCGAAAGGCCGCGACCTCAAGCCGGCACGGCAACAGGCGTTGGATTACTTCCCCGGCCTGAAGGAAGACGAGCTACCGCGCTATATCCTTCTGTCGGACTTCCAGAACTTCGAGCTCTACGACCTCGATATCGAACCGGACAAGCCCCGCCGGTTCAAGCTGTCCGAGTTGCCGGACCATGTTCAGGAATTCGGCTTCATCGTCGGTCAGGAAAAACGGATTTTCCGCGACCAGGACCCGGCGAATATCCTCGCCTCGGAAATGATGGGTGCGTTGCACGACGCCCTCGAGGAGTCGGGATACAAAGGCCACGCGCTGGAGCGGTTCCTGGTGCGGCTGCTGTTTTGCCTGTTCGCGGACGACACCGGCATTTTTCAGCCGATCGGTATTTTCGAGGAGTTCGTCGCCAACACCCGCGAGGACGGCGGCGATATCGGCGGGCAACTGGGCGCGTTGTTTCAGGTCCTCAATATTCCCGAGGCCGACCGGCAGAAAACAATCACCGCCGAACTGAACAGGTTTCCCTATATCAACGGCGACCTTTTCGCGGAGAATTTGCCGCTGCCGCATTTCGACCGCGACATGCGCGACAAATTGCTGAATGTCTGCGGCTTCCGCTGGGAAGCGATCTCGCCCGCGATCTTCGGCTCGCTGTTCCAGTCGGTGTTGAACAAGGCGGAGCGGCGCAAGAAGGGCGCGCACTACACATCCGAGAAGAACATCCTCAAGGTCATCGAGCCGTTGTTCATGGATGATCTCAAGGCCGAGTTTGGCCGGTTAAAGGGGAGGCGCGACACCGGGCGCATGAAGGCGCTGGAGGATTTTCACGAAAAGCTCGGCAGGCTGACCTTTTTCGATCCGGCCTGCGGCTGCGGCAATTTCCTTGTCATTGCCTATCGGGAATTGCGCGAGCTTGAAATTGCGCGCACCGGGTGATTGCGACCACCTGTTCCAACTGATTGCGACCAGGCGTTCCGATTGATCGCGACCACCCGTTCCGGGCGATTGCGACCAGGCTGTGAACGGACGTGACGGGCACCGTTGGGTGATCTTCGAATCGGCATGGC
>CANKBJ010000196.1 GCA_947479905.1 Bradyrhizobiaceae bacterium | reverse complement strand
TCTCAAGCAGACCATGCGCAATCCGTGGGAAGTGTTCGTCGAGAAGCATCCGCCGGGCTCGACCGTCGAAGGCGAAGTCAAGAACAAGACCGAGTTCGGCCTGTTCCTCGGCCTCGACGGCGATGTCGATGGCATGGTGCATCTGTCGGATCTGGACTGGAAGCGTCCGGGCGAGCAGGTGATCGAAGAATATAACAAGGGCGATATGGTGAAGGCTCAGGTTCTCGACGTCGATGTCGAGAAGGAGCGCATCTCGCTCGGCGTCAAGCAGCTCAACGGCGATCCGATGACGCAGGGCGCGGCCGGCGAACTCAAGAAGGGTTCGGTCGTCACCTGTGAGGTCACCGCGATCACCGAAGGCGGCCTCGAAGTGAAGATCGTCGATACCGATCTCACCTCGTTCATCCGCCGCGCCGATCTCGCCCGCGAGCGGGCCGATCAGCGTCCGGAGCGTTTCGCCGTCGGTCAAAAGGTTGACGCCCGCGTCACCCAGTTCGACCGCAAGACCCACAAGGTCGGTGTCTCGATCAAGGCCCTCGAAGTGGCCGAAGAGAAGGAAGCCATGGCGCAGTACGGTTCCGCCGATTCGGGCGCTTCGCTCGGCGACATCCTGGGCGCGGCCTTGAAGCAGCGTGCCGGCGAGAGCGCCGACGACGAAGAAAAGGCCAACTAAGGTTTAACGACCTTTACCGGCTGACGATAAAGAACCCCCGGGGCGAAAAGCCCCGGGGGTTTTTCTTTGCGTCATGAGGGTGCCAAAATGCGGACTCAATGACCACGTTTGGGTCTATGATGCGCCAACGATTCCACTGAAGGATTTTTCATGTCGCTCGATGCCGATGCCATCGTCGATCGCCGCCGCATGCGGCGCAAACTCACTTTCTGGCGCGTCGCCGCGTTGCTGGTGGTGCTCGTCGCCATCGGCATAGCCGGCCTTGCGCTGATGCCGGCGACCGGGCTGAAGCCGGGCGACACCGCGATTGCCCGTATCAAGATTCAGGGCATCATCCGCGGCAATCAAAATCGCGTCGAAGCGCTCGAACGCCTGGCTAAGTCGCATGCGCGCGCCGTGATCGTGCATCTCGACTCACCGGGCGGCACCACCGCCGGCTCCGAGCAGCTTTACGATGCGCTGCGCGCGCTGCAGGAGAAGAAGCCGATGGTCGTCGTGGTCGACGGTCTCGCCGCCTCCGGCGCCTATATCGCTGCGTTGGCTTCAGAACATATCATTGCGCACGATACTTCGCTGGTCGGCTCGATCGGCGTGCTGTTCCAGTATCCGAATTTCACCGACGTCCTGAAGACCATCGGCATCAAGGTCGAAGAGGTGAAGTCCTCGCCGCTCAAGGCGGCGCCGAACGGTTTCGAGCCGACCAGCCCGGAGGCGCGTGCGGCGATCGAGGCGATCGTGCTGGACTCCTATGGCTGGTTCAAAGGCCTGGTGAAGGATCGCCGCAAGCTGGACGACAGCCAACTCGCCAAGGTGGCCGACGGCCGCGTCTTCACCGGCCGTCAGGCCGTGCCGCTCAGACTGGTCGATGCCATCGGCAACGAGAAGTCGGCGATTGTCTGGCTGGAGAAGGAAAAGAAGGTGCCGGCGAACACGCCGGTGCGTGATTTTTCGCTCGAGCCGCGCTTCAGCGAGCTATCCTTCCTCCATGTCGCTGCCTGGGGCTTCCAGCAGGCCGGGCTGACATCCTGGTCGCAGCAGATCCAGGAATGGGCCGGAGCGCAGGCTTTCGAGCGACTTAATCTTGACGGTCTGTTGGCGCTTTGGCACCCTTCCCAGTCTAACTAGACAATTTTGCCAATTGACCAGATTTGAGTAAGGCGGGGCGACCATGATCAAGTCCGAACTCGTGCAGCGTATCGCTTCGCAAAATCCGCATCTCTACCAGCGTGACGTCGAGAACATCGTCAACGCCATTCTCGGCGAGATCACCGGCGCCATGGCGCAAGGCGACCGCGTCGAGCTGCGCGGCTTTGGCGCCTTTTCGGTCAAGCATCGCCCGGCCCGCACCGGCCGCAATCCGCGCACCGGCGCCCATGTCTCGGTCGAGCAGAAGTCGGTGCCGTTCTTCAAGACCGGCAAGGAAATGAGCGAGCGCCTCAACAAGCTCGACGGCGCGGCGCCCGCGGCGGAATAACGCGGTCGCGTGTAACCTTCAGGTGTCATCACCCGCGAATGCGGGTGATCCAGCACTTCGGAACATCGGTTCGGATTTGGCATTGCCTTATGACAAGGGCTGGATACCCCGCATGCGCGGGGTATGACAGCGGTGGTGTTGCCGCGCTATAAGGTCATCATGTTCCGCAGAATCGTCACGCTCGTCATCGTACTGCCGCTGGCCGCGGCGATCGTCGCCTTCGCGGTGGCAAACCGCGAACTGGTCACGGTCTCGTTCGATCCGTTCACCAATGTTAATCCGGCCTATGCGGCGACGCTGCCGCTGTTCATCCTGATCTTCGTTCTGGTGATCCTCGGCGTCATCGTCGGCGGCGTCGCGGCCTGGCTGGGCCAGGCGCATTGGCGCCGCGCCGCTCGCCAACTGGACGCCGAGGCACGCCTGCTGCGGCAGGAACTGAGCGCATTGCGCAACCGCTATGCCGCCGACGCGCCTCCCGCCGCGCCGGCGACAACCTACTTCGAGCCGGCCTCGCCGCCGGCGATAGCGCCGCCGCGGCCCTGAGGGTGGCCAGACGGTAAGCCTTTGCGGCGGCGCGCTTTAGGCGCTAGAACCCGCTTCAGAATGGCCCTTTTTATCAAAATCTGCGGTTTGAAGACCCCGGAAGCCCTTGATGTCGCGCTGGAATCCGGCGCTGACCAGGTCGGCTTTGTATTTTTTGCCAAGAGCCCGCGCCACCTCGGACTCGAGGCCGCGCGCCTGTTGGGCGAGCGGGTCCAGGGCCGCGCCGGCAAGGTGGCGCTGACCGTCAACGCCAATGACGAAACGCTGCATGCCATTATCGCCGCGCTGAAACCCGACATGCTGCAACTGCACGGCAAGGAGACGCCGGAAAGAGTGGCGGTGGTGAGGTCGCATTTCGGTCTGCCGGTGATGAAGGCGCTGCCAATCTCGACGCGCGCCGACCTGTCGCCGATCCGCGAATATGCCCGCGTCGCCGACCGCCTGTTGTTCGACGCGCGACCCACGCAGGACGACACGCGGCCGGGCGGACTGGGCAAGACCTTCGACTGGACGCTGCTGTCCGGACTGAACGCCGGCGTGCCGTTCATGCTGTCCGGCGGGCTTAATGTCGATAACGTCGCCGAGGCCATCCGCATTGCGCGTCCGCAAGGTGTAGACGTCTCGTCCGGCGTCGAGAGTGCGCCGGGCGAAAAAGATCCGGATAAAATCCGCGCCTTCATCCGCACCGCGCGCGCGGCGGATGCGGCGATCGGTGCAGCCAAGGTGTCCGCAAGGTGAGAATATGACCGTGCAGCAACTCAATTCGTTCCGCACCGGCCCTGATGAACGCGGTCACTTCGGCATTTACGGCGGCCGCTTCGTCGCCGAGACTCTGATGCCGAATATTCTCGAACTGGAGGCGGCTTACAATGCCGCCAAGGCCGACCCGGCATACCAGAAGGAGATGGACCACCACCTCAAGCACTTCGTCGGCCGGCCGTCGCCGTTGTATTTCGCCGAGCGGCTGACCGAACATTTAAGAAAGACGGCCTCCGGCCTTTCGTCTGGCGGCGCCAAAATCTATTTCAAGCGCGAGGACCTCAACCATACCGGCGCGCACAAGGTGAACAACGTCACCGGCCAGATCATGCTCGCCTTGCGCATGGGCAAGAAGCGCATCATCGCCGAAACCGGCGCCGGCATGCACGGAGTCGCCACGGCGACCTTGTGCGCCAAGTTCGGTCTGCCCTGCATCGTTTACATGGGCGCGGTCGACGTCGAGCGGCAGCAGCCGAACGTGCTCCGCATGAAGATGCTGGGCGCCGAAGTGCGCCCCGTGACGTCCGGCTCGCACACGCTGAAAGACGCGATGAACGAAGCCTTGCGCGACTGGGTCACCAACGTGTCGGATACGTTCTACTGCATCGGCACGGTGGCCGGTCCACATCCCTATCCTGCCATGGTGCGTGACTTCCAGTGCGTTATCGGCAACGAGACGCGCGACCAGATGCAGGAAGCCGAAGGCCGTTTGCCTGATTCGCTGGTCGCCTGCATCGGCGGCGGCTCCAATGCGATGGGGCTTTTTCACCCGTTCCTCGACGACCGCTCGGTCGAAATCTACGGCGTCGAAGCGGCCGGCCACGGCATTCCGAGCGGCCAGCATGCGGCGTCGGTCGCCGGCGGCCGCCCCGGCGTGCTGCACGGCAATCGCACTTATTTGCTGATGGATGCCGACGGCCAGATCACCGAGGCGCATTCGATCTCGGCCGGCCTCGATTATCCCGGCATCGGCCCCGAGCATGCCTGGCTCAACGACATGGGCCGCGTGAAATTTTTATCGGCGACCGACGACGAAGCGGTGGCGGCGTTCCAGTTGTGCAGCCAGCTCGAGGGCATCATTCCTGCGCTCGAGCCGGCGCATGCGCTGGCGCGCGTTTTCGATCTCGCGGCGCAAAAGCCGAAGGATCATTTGATGGTGGTCAATATGTCCGGCCGCGGCGACAAGGATCTCGACTCGGTCGCGCAGTTTCTCGAAAGCAAGAAGAAATGACCACCCGCATCGAACGCCGCTTCGCCGCGCTCAAGGCCGAAGGCCGCGCCGCTCTGGTGACCTTCACCATGTCTGGCGATCCCGATTACGCGACATCGCTCGAACTGGCCAAGGCTTTGCCGAAAGCCGGCGCTGACCTCATCGAACTCGGCATGCCGTTCACTGATCCGATGGCCGATGGCGTCGCCATTCAGGCGGCGGGCTTGCGCGCGCTCAAGGGCGGTCAAACGCTGATCAAGACGTTGGCGATGGTGCGCGACTTCCGCAAAGACAATAACGACACGCCGATCGTGCTGATGGGCTACTACAATCCGATTTACATCTACGGCGTCGACAAATTCCTCGTCGATGCCAAGGCGGCCGGTGTCGATGGCTTGATCGTTGTCGATCTGCCGCCCGAGGAAGATGTCGAGCTGTGTCTGCCGGCGCTCAAGGCGGGTCTGAACTTCATCCGTCTGGCCACGCCGACGACGGATGACAAGCGCCTGCCGGCGGTGCTGAACAACACCTCGGGCTTTGTGTATTATGTTTCGATCGCCGGTATCACCGGCGCGGCCGCGCCCGACGCGACCAAAGTCGGCGCGGCGGTCGCACGCATCAAGCGCCATACCCAGCTGCCGGTCGCGGTCGGCTTCGGCGTGCGCAATGCCGAAAGCGCCCGCGCCATCGCCGCCGGCGCCGATGGCGTGGTGGTCGGCTCCGCCCTGATCGATGTTCTGCGCGCCAATCTCGACGCCGACGGCAAGGCCGGGCCGAATCTCGTCAAAGCCGTGACCGATCTGGTGTCGGATATCGCCCAGGGCGTGCGTTCGGCTGCTAAAGTGGCGGCGAAATAGCCCCAACTGGGCGCGCTGGGACGGTTATATTTTTGTAGGGTTCGCCCTATATAGGTGAAGCATGAACTGGATTTCCAACGTCGTTAGGCCGAAGATTCGCAGCTTCCTGCGTCGCGAGACGCCGGAAAATCTCTGGATCAAGTGCCCCGAGACCGGCTCGCTCGTCTTCTACAAGGACGTCGAGGCGAACCAGTTCGTCATCCCCAGTTCCAATTATCACATGCGTATCAGCGCGCCGATGCGCCTGAAGACCATGTTCGACGACGGCGAGTTCGAGGACATCGCACTGCCCGAGGTGCAGATCGACCCGCTCAAGTTCCGCGACGAGCGCCGCTACATCGACCGTCTCAAGGATGCGCGCACCAAGACCGGCTATCAGGACGCGGTGAAGCT
>CANKBJ010000195.1 GCA_947479905.1 Bradyrhizobiaceae bacterium | reverse complement strand
TCGAGCGGATCACCCTTCGCTGATAGCCCCGCCAACCGCTTCTCCGTATCGAAAAACCCGAGCTGACCCATCCGCGCCTCCCGAATCATGCCGTCATCCGGAAGACTCGCACAGGAGAGTAGACGCGGCTATTTTTCGAGGTGCCCTAAAGAATATACGTTCTCGCATGCCTTCAAAAGAATTTAGGACCCTTGCGACATCGAGGTCGTACAGCGAGTAACCGGCAAACACGATGCATGGTGATGTTATGATGTCATTTCTAAATCGCTCTCCCCATGGCGATCTTGAAAAGTCATCGGAATAATATTGTGTGTTAGTTAGCTTTATTTCTTTCTTAAATTCGGTAAATGTTGAACCGGGAACGAAACCGTTGATATGAATTATTGGCAAATTCCGATAGTCAATGTCAGAGGGGCGTTTGGTGGTCGTATACGTGCTAAAATGGACTCCTATTGAGTTGCAACATTCCTCCAAAACATTGTCATAATTTGTCGTATATATCTCTTTCCATTTGTAGCTCGCTATTTTCTTTTGATCTTCAGTGACAGTCGCGGTTGTAAAAAGTTTTGTCAGCAGCGAGAAAAGGCCGTGCTCGCCAAATCTGTCTTCGTACAAATCGGATAACGACCCGAGGTCGTCTTCGTCGTCCTTGAGCGCTTCTTTCATAATTTTTGCCAGGTCTCTGCCACTTGGCATTGACTGAGGGCTTCCGGTTTCACTCCGCCGTTGTGCGTCCGCAGAATAGCCTGCTCCGACAAACAATACGCATTGGCCATTGCGGTACATTCGGAGCAAATTTTTCAAGCGCGCGATCTGATCCACCGACAGCCCCTCAGATGCTCATCAAATTATTGTTTTTATCTCACCCTCTATCCTAGATTGTAGTGCGTACTTTTCAAGTTTATTATTAAAAACGGCTCCGCCGCAATTTGCCCTCCTTCTTCTCCCGCCTTCGCGCTATCGCGCTTCGGCGGGCAAGTCGGCTCGGCAAGCCGGTGTGTTACTCAGCGGCCTGCTGACCCTTTTTCTGCTTTGCAACCTTCCTCGCCAGCACCGGCTTGAGAAACCGCCCGGTATAGCTCCTTGCCACCTTGACGATATCCTCCGGCGTGCCTTCGGCGACGATCTCGCCGCCGCCGTCGCCGCCTTCGGGGCCGAGATCGATCACCCAGTCCGCGGTCTTGATAACTTCGAGGTTGTGCTCGATGACGACGACCGTGTTGCCGGTTTCGACCAGCTCGTGCAGCACCTCGAGCAGCTTCGCCACGTCGTGGAAATGCAGGCCGGTCGTCGGCTCATCGAGAATATACAAGGTACGGCCGGTGGCGCGCTTCGACAATTCCTTGGCGAGCTTGACGCGCTGCGCCTCGCCGCCGGAGAGCGTCGTCGCCTGCTGGCCGACATGGATGTAATCGAGGCCGACGCGATGCAGCAGCGCCAGCACGTCGCGCACGCGCGGCACCGCCTTGAAGAATTCGAGCGCTTCTTCCACCGTCATGTCGAGCACGTCGGCGATCGACTTGCCCTTGAACAGCACCTCCAGCGTCTCACGGTTGTAGCGCTTGCCCTTGCAGACATCGCAGGTGACATAGACGTCGGGCAGAAAGTGCATCTCGATCTTGATGACGCCGTCGCCCTGGCAGGCCTCGCAGCGGCCGCCCTTGACGTTGAAGGAGAAGCGGCCGGGCTCGTATCCTCTCGCGCGGGCTTCGGGCAGCGCGGCGAACCACTCTCTTATTGGTGTAAAAGCTCCCGTATAGGTCGCCGGGTTCGAGCGCGGCGTGCGGCCGATCGGCGACTGGTCGATGTCGATGATCTTGTCGATGTGCTCGAGGCCCTCGATCTTGTCGTGCGGTGCCGGGGCGAGCGAGGCGTTGTTCAGCTTGCGCGCGACCGAGTTGTAGAGCGTGTCGATCAGCAGCGTCGACTTGCCGCCGCCAGAGACGCCGGTGATGGCGGTGAACAGGCCGAGCGGAATTTCCGCGGTGACGTTCTTGAGATTGTTGCCGCGCGCATTGACGACCTTGATGGTGCGCCGCTTGTTAGGCTGACGGCGTTGCGGGATCGGCACGCTGAGTTCGCCGGAAAGATATTTGCCGGTCCATGAGGCGGGCGCGGCGATGATGTCGTCGACCGTGCCTTCGGCGATGATGTGGCCGCCGTGAATGCCGGCGCCGGGGCCGATGTCGAGCACATAATCGGCGGTCTTGATGGCGTCCTCGTCATGCTCGACAACGATCACGGTGTTGCCGAGATCGCGCAGGCGCTTGAGGGTGACGAGCAGGCGTTCATTGTCGCGCTGATGCAGGCCGATGCTGGGCTCGTCGAGGACGTAGAGAACGCCGGTCAGGCCGGAGCCGATCTGCGAGGCGAGGCGAATGCGCTGGCTCTCGCCGCCGGACAAAGTGCCGGAGGCGCGGGCGAGCGTCAGATAATCGAGGCCGACATCGACCAGGAATTTCAGGCGGTCGCGGATTTCCTTGAGGATGCGGACGGCGATTTCGTTCTGCTTCGCCGTCAAATGCTTGGGCAGCTCGGTGGCCCAGTCGCCGGCGGTGCGGATCGACAGTTCGGCAATGTCGCTGATGGTGCGGCCGGCGATCTTGACCGACAGCGCCTCGGGCTTGAGCCGCGCGCCGTGGCATTGCGCGCAGGGCACGTCGGTAAAGTACTTCTGCAAATCCTCGCGCGCCCATTCGGACTCGGTTTCCTTGAAGCGGCGCTCGAGATTGGTGATGACGCCCTCGAACGGCTTCTTGGTCTGGTAGCCGCGCATGCCGTCGTCATAGACGAACTTGATCTCGTCCTCGCCGGAGCCGTAGAGGATTGCGTCCTGCACTTTCTTGCCGAGGTCTTTCCATTTGGTGTCGAGCGTGAAGCGGTAATGTTTGCCGAGCGCGGTCAAAGTCTGGATGTAATAGGGCGAGCTGGACTTGGCCCAGGGCGCGATGGCGCCTCTCTTCAGCGTGGCGTCGCGGTCCGGGATGACCAGCTCGGCATCGATATGCTGCTCGATGCCGAGGCCGCCGCATGCAGGACAAGCGCCAAACGGGTTGTTGAACGAGAACAGCCGCGGCTCGATTTCCGGAATGGTGAAGCCGGACACCGGGCAGGCGAACTTCTCCGAGAACATGATGCGCTCGGCGTTCGCATTGCGGCCGCGGTTGGCGGCGGCGCCGGAGGCTTTGCTATCGGCGATCTCGACGATGGCCAGACCTTCGGCGAGCTTGAGGCACTGCTCGAACGAGTCGGCCAGCCGCGTGCCGATGTCGGATTTCACGACGAGGCGATCGACGACGACGTCGATGTCGTGGGTGAACTTCTTGTCGAGCGGCTTGACGTCGGCGATCTCGTAGAACTCGCCGTCGATCTTCACGCGCTGATAGCCCTTGCGCATGTAGTCGGCGAGTTCCTTCTTGTACTCGCCCTTGCGGCCGCGCACGACCGGCGCCAGCACGTAGATGCGTGTGCCGTCGGGCAAAGCGAGAACGCGGTCGACCATCTGCGACACGGTCTGCGATTCAATCGGCAGGCCGGTCGCCGGCGAATAGGGAATGCCGACGCGCGCCCACAACAGGCGCATGTAGTCGTAGATCTCAGTGACGGTGCCGACGGTCGAGCGCGGGTTCTTCGACGTCGTCTTCTGCTCGATGGAAATGGCCGGCGACAGGCCGTCGATCTGGTCGACGTCCGGCTTCTGCATCATTTCCAGGAACTGGCGCGCATAGGCCGACAGCGACTCGACGTAGCGGCGCTGGCCCTCGGCATAGATGGTGTCGAAGGCGAGCGACGACTTGCCCGAGCCGGACAGGCCGGTGAACACCACCAGCTGGTCGCGCGGGATGGTGACATCGACATTCTTGAGATTGTGCTCGCGGGCGCCGCGGATGGTGATGCTGCGGGAGTTGTCGGGTTTTTTACGCGCTGTGTCGGTCATGAAATGTCGCTGTCTGGAACTTTGGACAAAGGAAACCGCGCGAAAACAGCGGCAGATCCCGGCGACATATAATGCTGGCCGACGGCAATCACAGATTGGAACGTAATAAGAACGACGGCACATTTCCAGTGCGCGCCGACGACTAATCGGTTGAAAAGCCCGCAAATGAAAAAGGGCCGGCGCAAAGGCCGGCCCTTGA
Organism: Bradyrhizobiaceae bacterium; assembly: GCA_947479905.1. Lineage (GTDB taxonomy): Bacteria > Pseudomonadota > Alphaproteobacteria > Rhizobiales > Xanthobacteraceae > Pseudolabrys. The sequence continues at coordinate 1,812 of CANKBJ010000195.1, read as the reverse complement.
TCTTGGATTGTTGTATGGTCGCCGCGGCCGATCAGAACCGGTAGTTCAGACCGGTGCGGACGATGTTTTCCTTGAACTTGACGTCGGTGTCGACGCCGCAGATCGCGGCCGAGCAGGTGGTTCTGCCCAGATCGACATAAAGATACTCGGCCTTGACCGACCAGGCGCCGGTGACCGCGTATTCGACGCCGCCGCCAAGGGTCCAGCCGAACTTCGACTTGGTTTCGCTGAGCGTGTTGTTCGGCGACATTTTAAGGCCGCCGAGCGCCGCGCCGCCGGTGATGTAAGGCAGCCAGCGATCCGTCGCGAAACCGATGCGGCCACGGCCGGTCGCAAGGTAGGTGTTGCGGGTTTCGCAGCCGGGAGCGGCGCAGACGCCGGTGCCGGCGACATCCGATCCCTTGATCCACGAATAATCGAGATCGCCTTCCAGGCCCCAGACCAGGCCGCCGGTCTGCACGTTGTAGCCCAGAGTGCCGCCAAGCAGGCCGCCTTTGGGCTTGGGACTTCCGGCGGTCACGGCGCTGGACCAATCCGAGGTGCCCCAGCCGTAGCCGCCATTGATGCCGACATAGACCCCGCTCCAGGAAAACACAGGAGTCTTATAGATCGGGGCCTTGCGCGGCAGGTCGGCGGCGGACGATGGCGTCGCCATCGCCAGAGCCAGCATGCCTGCCAAGACAGACAAAATGATACGCGTCATTAGAGTACCTCCTGGTGGGTTTGACCAAACGCAGGACAGATCTTGAACGCGAATTTACCGACAGTGATTGCTATATAATCTGTTCGTGATTCGAACTGTTGTATTGCGGCAACAGGGAAACCGAATTGTTAAACGAATCAGTTGCATCGGATCGAAATTCGGCCTAGAACAAACAAAGAACATTCTGGATGCTGCGATCTGTCCTTAAAGCCGGGCGCGCGGTCAGAAGCATGGCCTGAAGAGCGGCCAGAAGCGTTGTGGATTAAAGCAGAACGGGCCTGCCGCGCCCTTTGTCGCCGCTCCGGCGGGGACTAGGGTGGGCCGTCATTCAAGCAGGGACAATGCGCGGCAGCGTCCCTCAACCGGCGACCGGCGACGGCTTTTTTTGGATAGAGCCGGCAGCGCCGCTTTCGTCACGCGGAGAACATCATGGCGGGTAGCGTCAACAAAGTGATCCTGGTCGGCAATCTCGGCAAGGACCCGGAAATCCGCCGCACCCAGGACGGCAGGCCGATCGCCAATCTCAGCGTCGCCACCTCGGAAACCTGGCGCGACAAGAACACCGGAGAACGCAAGGAAAAGACCGAGTGGCACCGCGTCGTGGTGTTCAACGAAGGCCTGTGTAAGGTCATCGAGCAGTACCTGAAAAAGGGCGCGAAGGTTTATCTCGAAGGCGCGCTGCAGACGCGCAAGTGGACCGACAAAGACGGCCACGACAAGTACTCGACCGAAGTGGTGTTGCAGGGCTTCAACTCGACGCTGACCATGCTCGACGGCCGTGGCGGCGGCGGCGCAGGCGCCAGCTCGCCCGACAGCGGCGACGATTTCGGCTCCAGCGGGCCGAGCGGGGGATCAGGCGGCGGCGCGCCGGCGCGCAAGCCGGCGATGGCCGGCGCGGGCAAGCGCGACGACATGGACGACGAAATTCCGTTTTGAAATTTCCCTTAAGCGCGTCAGGCGGCGCTCGCGTGTTGGCCGCGCAGCCGCGTGTTCGGCAAGACGGTGGCCAGCGCCTTGTCGATGCGGCGACCATCGAGATCGACGACCTCGAAGCGCCAGCCATAGCAAGCCACCGCTTCACCGGTCTTCGGCATGTGCTGAAGCTGGGC
>CANKBJ010000194.1 GCA_947479905.1 Bradyrhizobiaceae bacterium | reverse complement strand
CCGCGCATCAAGGTCTACAAGGTCGCCGCCGTGTTCGAGATCGGCATGTCGGAATATGACGGCGCCATGGTGTTCATGCCGTTGAAGGAGGCGCAGGCCTATTTCAACCGCTCCGGCGACGTCACCGCGATCGAGGTCTATACCGACGATCCCGACAAGGTCGTGCAGTACCGCAAGGACGTGACGGACGCGGCCAAGCGGCCGATCTTCATGATCGACTGGCGGCAGCGCAACGCCACGTTCTTCAATGCGTTGCAGGTCGAGCGCAACGTCATGTTCCTGATCCTGACCTTGATCGTGCTGGTGGCCGCGCTCAACATCGTCTCAGGCCTCATCATGCTGGTGAAGGACAAGGGCCAGGACATCGCCATTCTGCGCACGATGGGCGCGACGCAGGGCGCGATCATGCGCGTGTTCCTGATTACGGGTGCGGCCATCGGCGTGGTCGGTACTTTCTTCGGCTTCCTGCTCGGCGTCGTCGTCTGCCTCAATATCGAGAGCATCCGCCAGTTCATGTCGTGGCTGACCAACACCGAACTTTTCTCGCCGGAACTGTATTTCCTGTCGCGACTGCCGGCGCGCATGGACACTGGAGAGACCATCGCCGTTGTGCTGATGGCGCTGATCCTGTCGCTGTTGGCGACGCTTTATCCCTCGTGGCGCGCGGCGCGGCTCGATCCGGTGGAGGCGCTGCGTTATGAGTAGCCTCGACGTGGACGTTGACGCGGAGTTGGAAGAGCCGCCACAGGAAATTCCGATCCTGTTTCTGCACGACATCGAGCGCCATTACAGCCAGGGCGACGCGACGCTGAACATTCTCAACGGCGCGGAACTGGCGCTATGGGCCGGGCAATCGGTGGCGCTGGTGGGCCCGTCCGGCGCCGGCAAATCGACGCTTTTGCATCTCGCCGGCCTGCTCGAACATCCCGACCACGGCGAGGTCTATGTCGATGGCCGGGCGACGGCTATTTTGTCGGATACCGAACGCACCCGCATCCGCCGTAACGAGATCGGCTTTGTCTATCAGTCGCACCATCTGCTGCCGGAATTCACCGCGCTGGAAAACGTGCTGCTGCCGCAGATGATCCGCGGCCTCGGCCGCGCCGAGGCGAAGAAACGCGCCATCGAGCTGCTCGATTATCTCGGACTCAAGGGCCGGCTCAATCACCGGCCGCCGGAACTGTCCGGCGGCGAGCAGCAGCGCGTCGCCATCGCGCGCGCCGTGGCCAATGCGCCGCGTATCCTGCTGGCCGACGAGCCAACCGGGAATTTGGACGTGCGGACCGCCGACCACGTGTTCGCGGCCTTCACCCAGCTGGTGCGCGCCTCGGGGCTCGCCACCATCATCGCCACCCACAACATGGAGATCGCCGCCCGCATGGACCGGCGGGTGACCATCAGGGACGGGCTGGTGGTGGAGCTGGATTAGGGCTGCGTTGGCTTCTAAAGCCCAAGAGCCTCAGGATTTCTCCTGAGGCTCCCGCCGTCGCGCGCGTACCTGGTCTTTGCCAAAATTCTGAAAGCTGTACCCAAATGCAGGCAGAGCTTGATCCCTTAGTAGGGTTGAGTTGAAAAACTTCTCGGTGTTCTCCGCCTTGCGGGTTTGACGTCCGCTTACGGAACTACAGGTGGCCTAACATGCCGACCGTGATATCTATCGAGGTTCAGTGTGCTATTGCGAAGGCCAGCCACACGTGCAGCAGGCCTATCAGCAGGTATGCGATCTGAACGCTTGTCAGATTCGGTCCTCCTAAGTGGGGTGGGCGGCGATCCTGCTCGATACCTCTCCTTCTGTTGAGCGGAAGCGCTCCTTGGATTTTTTTAGGACCGCGTTCGTACGCCAGCTAGCGGGCGGAGCCAAGGAAAAAGCGCCCTTGTTCTCTAGAAATCATACCTCTTGACTTTAGAACAGAACATGAACTATGTTCATGAAGTGTTCTGTGGAGGAAGTCATGATCAAAGCCGTCATTCAAGAGGCCGCGACCCTTGCCGCTCTGTCCATGTTCGTCGGCATGATTGCCATCTGGTCCCAAGTCATCAGCAATCTATAGTCGCGTGCGTGTTTCATCGCGTACCCGGTGGCGTTTGCGTTGCGTGAGTCTGCGTGTGGCGTGGCGTATCCGTGTGGTCATGGCCGGTCTGAGGGCGCCTTAACGGGCCCGCAGCCGGGCATGGCGGGGAACCGCCTGATTTGGCGGGGGTGGAGCGCAGGCCCTGTGTAAAACCGTCATAGGTCTTGTGCGGGCGTCATCGAAGGTGGACTTGAGGGCGGACGATCCTCACTCTGGTCGAAGAGCCAGAATCACCCGGTCGCCGGGCACCGAACCTTCGAGCTTTCATGTCCGATCTCGATTTCGTGCATTTGCACGTTCACTCGTCCTATTCTCTTCTGGAAGGCGCGCTGCCGATTGCGCGGCTGGCGGAGCTTGCCAAGGCCGACAAGCAGCCGGCCTTGGCACTGACCGACACCGACAACATGTTCGGCGCGCTCGAATTCTCGGAAAAAATCGCCGGCTACGGCATCCAGCCGATCGTCGGCTGCGCGCTGGCCATCGATTTTGGCGACACCGACAACGGCGCCCGCAACGGCAACGCGCACCAAGAGCGCCAGCGCATCGTACTCCTGGCGGCGAGCGAGGAGGGCTACCGCAGCCTGATGCGGCTCAATTCGCGCGCCTTCATGGATTCGCCGGTTAACGAGCCGCCCCGCCTGAAGGTCGAATGGCTCGACGGCGAGACGGCGGGCGTCATCGCGCTCACCGGCGGTCCCGGCGGGCCGCTCGATCTGGCCATCGCCGCCGGCCAGAGCACGGTCGCGGCCACGCGGCTCGACACGCTGCACCGCCTGTTCGGCGACCGGCTCTATATCGAATTGCAACGGCACGGCGCGCCGCATGAGCGCATGACCGAGCAGGTATTGATCGATTTCGCCTATGCTCGCGATATTCCGCTGGTCGCCACCAACGAGCCGTTCTTCGCCACCGCCGCCGATTATGAATCGCACGACGCGCTGATCTGCATCGCCGAGGGCCGCTACGTCCACGAAACAGACCGCCGGCATCTGACGCCCGAGCATCGCTACAAGAGCCGCGCCGAGATGCGCGAGCTGTTCGCCGATTTGCCGGAAGCGCTGCGCTCGACCGTCGAGATCGCGCAACGCTGCGCCTTCCGCCCGCGCACGCGCGCGCCGATCCTGCCGCGCTTTTCGGTCGGCGCCGACGGCGCCGCGGTCGACGAGGCGAGCGAGTTGCGCGCGCAGGCGGAGGAAGGCCTGACGCGCCGCATCGCCAGCGCCGGCATCGCCGACGGTTTCACCGAGGCGCAGTACCGCGAGCGGCTCGACTTCGAACTGAAGGTCATCGCCGGGATGAAATATCCCGGTTATTTCCTGATCGTCGCCGACTTTATCACCTGGGCGAAGAACCACGGCATTCCGGTCGGCCCCGGCCGTGGCTCGGGCGCAGGCTCCTTGGTGTCCTATGCGCTGACCATCACCGATCTGGATCCGATGCGCTTCGGGCTACTGTTCGAGCGCTTCCTCAATCCGGAACGCGTGTCGATGCCCGACTTCGACATCGACTTCTGCCAGGACCGCCGCGAGGAAGTGATCCATTACGTGCAGGAGCGCTACGGCCGCGATCAGGTGGCGCAGATCATCACCTTCGGCACCTTGCAGGCGCGCGGCGTGCTGCGCGACGTCGGCCGCGTGTTGCAGATGCCGTACGGGCAGGTCGACAAATTGTGCAAGATGGTGCCGCAGAATCCGGCCGCGCCCATCACTTTGGCCAAAGCGATCGAGGACGAACCGAAACTGCAGGCCGAAGCCGACAGCGATCCGGTGGTCAAACGCGCTTTCGGCATTGCCAAGAAACTCGAAGGCCTGACGCGGCATGCGTCAACACACGCCGCCGGCATCGTCATCGGCGACCGCAAGCTGTCGGAACTGGTGCCGCTCTATCGCGATCCCAAGTCGGACATGCCGGTCACCCAGTTCAACATGAAATGGGTGGAGCAGGCGGGGCTGGTCAAGTTCGACTTCCTCGGGTTGAAGACGCTGACCGTGTTGAAGACCGCCGTGGAATTGCTAGCGCGGCGCGGCGTCACCGTCGATCTCGCCGCGATCCCGCTCGACGACAAGGGCACTTACGATCTGCTGGCGCGGGCTGAGGCCGTCGGCGTGTTCCAGCTGGAAAGCCAGGGCATGCGCCGCGCGCTTCTTGACATGCGGCCCGATCGTTTCGAGGACATTATCGCACTGGTCGCGCTGTATCGCCCGGGTCCGATGGCGAATATCCCGACCTATTGCGCGCGCAAGCATGAGATGGAAAAGCCGGACTACATCCATCCCAAGCTCGAGCCGGTGCTGAAGGAAACCTTCGGCGTCATCGTCTATCAGGAACAGGTGATGCAGGCGGCACAGTTGCTGGCCGGCTATTCGCTTGGCGACGCCGATCTTCTGCGCCGCGCCATGGGCAAGAAAATTCGCTCCGAGATGCAGAAGCAGTCGAGCATCTTCGTCGAAGGTTGCGTTGCGCGCGGCATCGGCAAGGCGCAGGCCGAGGCGATCTTCGAACTGCTGGAGCGCTTCGCCGATTACGGCTTCAACAAAAGCCATGCCGCCGCGTATGCGTTGGTCGCCTATCAGACCGCCTATATGAAGGCGAATTACCCGGTCGAGTTTCTCGCCGCCTCGATGACGCTCGACATGGGCAATACCGACAAGCTCTCGGAATTCCGTTCCGAGGCCGAGCGCATCGGCATCAAGGTCGATCCGCCGTCGATCAACCGCTCGGACGTTGCCTTCGAGGTCGATGGCAACACGATCATTTATGCGCTGGCCGCGCTCAAGGGCGTCGGCCGCGAAGCGGTCAAGTCGATCATCGCCGCGCGCGAGAACGGGCCTTTCGCCGACCTCGCCGATTTCGCCGCGCGCATCAATCCGCGCGCCGTCAACAAGCGGGTGCTGGAAAGCCTGGCGCAGGCCGGCGCTTTCGATGCGTTCGATAAAAACCGCGCCCGCGTCCTGGCGGGCGTCGAAAAGATCATGGGCATTGCCCAGCGCACGCATGAGACGGAAGCCGTCGGCCAGAACGATTTCTTCGGCGGCAGCGGCAAGGCCGAGCCTATCGCCCTGCCGCAGGTCGAGCCGTGGCTGCCGGCGGAAAAGCTGCGGCGCGAATACGACGCGATCGGTTTCTTTCTGTCCGGCCACCCGCTCGACGACTACGCCGCCGTGCTGAAGAAGCTGCGCGTGCAGTCCTGGGCCGAGTTCTCGCGCGCGGTGAAAAACGGCGCGACGGCGGGCAAGGTCGCCGGCACCGTGGTGTCGCGGCAGGAGCGCCGCACCAAGACCGGCAACAAGATGGGCATATTCGGCCTGTCCGATCCGACCGGGCATTACGAGGCGGTGATTTTCTCGGAGGGTCTCGCCGAATACCGCGATCTGCTGGAGCCCGGCACCGCGGTGCTGCTGGTGCTGTCGGCGGAAGTCCAGGGCGATGACGTGCGCGCCCGCATCCAGTCGGCCGAGCCGCTCGATGCCGCGGCGGCGAACATGCAGAAGGGTCTGCGCGTGTTCCTGCGCGACGGCGCGCCGCTCGAGGGCGTCGCCAAGCGGCTGGAGCAGTCGGCGCCGCGATCGGGCGGCGATGGCGAGGTCAGCGTCGTCCTGATGCTCGGACAGGGTACCGAGGTCGAGGTCAAGTTGCAGGGACGCTACAAGGTCTCGCCGCAGATCGCCGGCGCCATCAAGGCGGTGCCGGGGGTGGTGCAGGTCGAGGCGCTGTAGGGGCCAAAACCGGCCCATTTTGCCTTGCTTATGGGGAATCCCCCCTATATAAGCCCGGCACATCACTCACGCGGATGTTGGCTTTAGGCCCCGACAATGGGTCAAAAAGGCCGTCCGGTGGCCCCTTTTTCTTTAACGAAAAGAAGGGCTCACACACATCCGCGGCGGATCAACCGGAGAATTTAAAT
>CANKBJ010000193.1 GCA_947479905.1 Bradyrhizobiaceae bacterium | reverse complement strand
GGCGCCGCCGACTTCGCCACCATCCGCGGCTTCCTCTCAACCGCCAGAAAGCAGGGCTGGAACATCATCAAAGCCCTACAACAACACCCGGGAGATCTTGAAAAGGCGCTACGCGCAGCTTAAAACCACAAGGAAACCTGGGCAGTTACTCTTTTTTGCGCGAACGCGACTGTGCTGCGAACCGTTACTCGGATTTTTCCGGCTTTGATTCAGGCTTGGCGGCTTCCGCCGGTCTCGCTTCGGGCTTGGGCTCAGGCTTGGGCTCAGGCTTGCTTTCAGGCTTGGCCTCGACCTTGGCTTCCGGCTTTGCGTCGGTCTTCGGTTCGGATTTTGATTCCGGTTTGGCGTCGGCCTTGTCGTCGGACTTTGCCTCGCCCGGCTTTTTGGCCGCCGGCTTGGACGCCGTCCGCTTGGTCGGCTTTTCCGGCGCCGCCGGACCGGTATCCATGGACTGGACATATTTGGCCAGGACGGCCGCTGTTTCCTTGCTGGCGGTATAGTGCTCGCGCAGGAAGCCTTCGAGGCCGGTGCCGAAGGCGCCACCGGCCTTGCTCAGGCCCTGCGGCGTCTTGTGACAGATTGCGCAGTCGGTGGCAAAAATCTGCGCCGGCGTCTTGTTGCCATAGAGGTTTTCCTGGGCGCCCGCCGGCCAGGCCCACAGTACCGCCCCTACGCCCAAAACTCGCCACATGCCGTTGCCTGAATACTTCATTGCCGTCCGTCCTTTTGCCGCCCGCCGGTGCCGCCGCCCGTTACCGCGCCCAAATCTAAAGGCGCCTGAGTCGGCTTGCTTGATAGCCCATTCTTGCCGAATTGTGATCCGCCACTTCGTCATTGTCCGTCCGATACTGCCCCACTCCCCCTGCGAGAATTGCATAGCCCGCCCTGAAATGTGGCATTGATGTACCGTTGCAAGTTTGGTTGAATATCCCTGCGGAACTTTTTTTGGACCGCCACGTTTGGTGGAGGTGCGAAGTTACTACCACGATCGCGCAACTCTAGACGGCAAGTGGTGCGGGGCGAATTGGGGCCGTCGTGTCATTGTTAGATTAATGGGGGGCGGCCGATGGATCGGTTGCTTCGGCTGTTACTGGAGACCTTTATCCGGCGAGGCAACTTTCGCGTCACGACCTCGCGCGGCACGACATTCACCTTCGGCGACGGGACCGGCCAGCCGGTATCGGTTCGTTTTGCCTCACGCGCCGCCGAATGGGGCATCCTGCTCGATCCGGAACTCAAATTCGGCGAATCCTATATGGACGGCAGTTTTGTCGTCGAACAAGGATCGATCGCCGACGTGCTGGCGATCTGTCTCGGGCAAAAAACCGAAGTGCCGCACTGGGCGCGGCTGCAGGGTTTCCTCCGCTTTCTGTACCGGCGCTTCGAGCAGTTCAACCCGCGCACCCGCTCGCGCCGCAATGTCGCGCATCATTACGATCTCGACGGCCGGCTGTACTCCCTCTTCCTCGACGCCGACCGGCAATACAGTTGCGCCTATTTCGAACGGCCCGGCCAATCGCTGGATGATGCGCAACTCGCCAAGAAGCGCCATCTCGCCGCCAAGCTGCGGCTGTCGGCGGGAAACGCGCAACGGGCCCCGCGGCTGCTCGACATCGGCTGCGGCTGGGGCGGTCTGGGGCTTTATCTCGCCGATTTCGGCGGCGCCGACGTCACCGGCGTGACGCTGTCGCAGGAGCAGCATGCCATCGCCAATGCGCGGGCCGCGGAACGGGGCTTGAGCACGCGCGCGCGCTTCAACCTTCAGGATTACCGCGATATCGATGACCGTTTCGATCGCATCGTTTCGGTCGGCATGTTCGAGCATGTCGGCGTCAATCACTACGAGACCTTCTTCAAGAAGAGCGCGAAGCTGCTTGCCGATGACGGCGTCATGGTGCTGCACTCGATCGGCCGCTCGGAAGGGCCGAGCAATACCAATCCATGGATATCGAAATATATTTTCCCAGGCGGCTATATACCGTCACTCTCGGAAGTGCTGCCGAAAATCGAAAAAGCCGGTCTTCTGGTCACCGACATCGAGATATTGCGCCTGCATTATGCCGAAACGCTGAAAGCCTGGCGCGAGCGGTTCCTGGCGCACCGCGAGGAAGTCGAGCGGATTTACGACCAAAGCTTTGCCGCATGTGGGAATTCTATTTGGCCTCGTCCGAAATGGCGTTCCGCGAGCAGAATCTGATGGTGTTCCAGATTCAGCTCACCAAGCGTCAAGATGTAGTGCCGATGACCCGCGACTACATCATGCGCGAGGAGCAGAGCCTGCGCGAGGCCGAGAATTCGCGGCACGCGCCGCTGCGGCTGGCCGGCGAATAAGGCATCGCTTTATTAACACGGCCGATGCCCGTCAAGCGGCATGTGAAGCCTTGCGCTGCAAAATTCATCCACACCGGTGCATAGCGTGGACAGCGCCAGTTAAATCTCGCGAAACGCATTAGGCGGTGTAAGCCAATGGCCAATCAAAGTTTCGTCAAATTGACGGAACAAGGAACGCCATGGCCGCCATCGAATCAGCACTCCGCAAGCCGGCCGAAGAACCGGCCGCGCTTTACCGGACCGCACCGCACAATATCGAGGCGGAACAAGCGCTGCTGGGCGCGATCCTGGTCAATAACGAAGCGTTCTACCGGGTTTCCGATTTTCTGACGCCGGAACATTTTTTCGAGCCGATCCATCAGAAAATTTTCCAGATCGCCCGCGATCTGATCCGAGTCGGTAAGATCGCCACACCGGTCACGTTGAAGACCTTCCTCGACGCCACCATCGATATCGGCGGCATGACGCTCTCCCAATACCTCGCCCGCCTCGCGGCTGAGGCGACCACCATCATCAATGCCGAGGATTACGGCCACACCGTCTATGACCTGTCGATCCGCCGCGACCTGATCAAGGTCGGCGAGGACATGGTCAATGTCGCCTTCGACGCGCCGGTCGATTTCGCGCCGCGCGCGCAGATCGAGGACGCCGAGCGCAAATTGTTCGAGCTGGCCGAGACCGGCCGCTACGACGGCGGCTTTCAAGGCTTTGGTCAGGCGCTGACCACCGCCATCGACATGGCGGCCAACGCCTATCAGCGCGACGGCAAACTCTCCGGCATCGCCACGGGCTTAGATGATCTCGATCGCATGATGGGCGGCTTGCAGAAGTCGGATTTGATCGTGCTCGCCGGACGCCCGGGCATGGGCAAGACCGCACTCGCCACCAACATCGCCTTCAACGTCGCCAATGCCTGGCAAGGCACCGTCAAGGCCGATGGCCATACTGAAACGACCAACGGCGGAGTCGTCGGCTTCTTCTCGCTGGAAATGTCGGCCGAACAGCTCGCCACCCGTATCATCGCCGAGCAGACCGGCATTCCGTCGAACCAGATCCGGCGCGGCGGCATCAGCGGCGACGAATTCGAGAAGATCAAGGACTACTCGATCCGTTTGCAGAATTTGAAGCTCTATGTCGATGAGACCGGCGGCCTGTCGATCGCGCAGCTCGCGGCGCGCGCGCGGCGCCTGAAGCGCCAGCGCGGCCTCGACCTGATCGTGGTGGATTACCTGCAACTGCTCACCGGCTCCAGCAAGCGCGGCGCCGAAAACCGCGTGCAGGAAATCACCGAGATCACCACGCGCCTGAAAGCCTTGGCGAAGGAATTGCAGGTGCCGGTAATGGCCTTGTCGCAATTGTCGCGTCAGGTCGAAAGCCGCGAGGACAAACATCCGCAGCTTTCCGACTTGCGTGAATCGGGCTCGATTGAACAGGACGCCGACGTCGTCATGTTCGTCTATCGCGAAGAGTATTATCATTTGATGCGGAAGCCCTCGGAGAGCGACCGCGAAAAGTTCGCGGCGTGGATGGCCGACAGCGACAAATATTACGGCAAGGCCGAAGTCATCATCGGCAAGCAGCGCCACGGCCCCACCGGCACGGTCGAACTGGCCTTCGAGGGCGCGACCACCAAGTTCTCGTCGCTGGCGCAGAGCGACCATATGCCGGCAAGGATTGGCGACTGAGAATTCCCTACCCTTTGTTCAGCGCGCGGCTATAGTCGAAAAAAATGGCCGGCGCGCAGTCAATGGACAGTTTCGATTATGTGATTATCGGCGCGGGCTCGGCCGGCAGCGTTCTGGCCAACCGCTTGAGCGAAGACCTTTCGGTGAGCGTCTGCGTGCTCGAAGCGGGTCCGGCCGACTGGCACCCGTACATTCATCTGCCGGCCGGCTTCATCAAGACGTTTTACAATAAGAGCATCAACTGGTGCTATTCGCAGGAGCCGGGGCAATACACCGCCGGCCGCCGCATCTTCTCGCCGCGCGGCAAGACGCTCGGCGGCTCCTCGTCGATCAACGGCCACATCTATAATCGCGGCCAGCGCAGCGATTTCAACACCTGGGCGCAGATCGGCAATCAGGGCTGGGGCTATGCCGACGTGCTGCCCTATTTCAAACGGTTGGAGCGGCGCATTGGTGACGGCGAAGACACCTATCACGGCCGCGACGGCAATCTTACCGTCACCGACATCGACTGGCGCGATCCGTTGTGCGAGGCCTTCATCGCCGGCGCGCAGAGCCTCGGCATTCCGCGCAACAAGGATTACAACGGCGCGACCCAGGAAGGCGTCTCCTACGCGCAGCGCACGATTTACAAAGGCCGGCGCATCAGCGCCGCGACCGCGTTCCTGCATCCGGCGATGAAGCGCGGCAATGTCACCGTGCGCACGCATGCGCATGCGACGGAAATCATGTTCGAGAGCAAGCGCGCGGTCGGCGTGCGCTACGCCAAAGGCGGGCGCGGCGGCGAAGCGTTTGAAGTGCGCGCGCGCCGCGAAGTCATTCTCTCCGGCGGCTCGTATAATTCGCCGCAGTTGTTGCAACTGTCCGGCATCGGCCCTGCCCCGCTCCTGCAATCGCTCGGCATCGACGTGCGCCACGCACTCGCCGGTGTCGGCGAGGGCTTGCAGGATCATTACGCGCCGCGCTCGGTGGCGCGCGTCAAGAACACCAAAACGATCAACGAGCGCGCGCGCGGATTAAACCTCGCGTTCGAGGCGTTGAAATGGGCGACGACGCGGCGCGGCATTCTCGCGCTGTCGCCGACGCTTGTGTATTGCTTCTGGCATTCCGGCGAGACGGCGGAATCCTCCGATCTGCAACTCACCTTCACGCCGGCCAGTTACATGGAAGGCGAACAGGGCAAGCTGGAGAACGAGCCCGGCATGTCGGTCGCCTCCTGGCAGCAGCGCCCGGAAAGCCGCGGCCATGTGCGTCTGCGGTCAGGCGATCCGTTCGACGCGCCGCTGATCCAGACCAATTACCTCACCCACGAACTCGACCGCCGCGTCACCATCGCCGGCATGAAACTGGCGCGGCGCCTGCTTTCGTCCGCCTCGCTCGCGCCTTATTACGACTACGAGGATTTCCCCGGCCCCGGTGTGCAGAGCGACGATGAGTTTCTCGTCGCCGCCACCCAGCGCGCGCAGACCACCTTCCACCCCGGCTGCACCTGCCGCATGGGGCCGGCCAGCGATCCATTGGCCGTGGTCGACGACCGCCTGCGTGTGCATGGGCTGGAAGCCTTGCGCGTCGTCGATGCCTCGATCATGCCGCGCATGATCTCGGCCAATCTCAATGCCTCGACCCTGATGATCGCCGACAAGGCCTCCGACATGATCCGCGACCGCGCGCCACTGGAAGCCGCGGCGGTTTGAGCCGAATTCTCCGGTCCCTGAACATGGACGCGCGCCGCCTGGGCGGCTAAACCTTTCCCATCATGGCCAGCCTCGACGTCATTGCCGACCCCCAGCCGACCGCGCCGAACGGCGCGCAAGGAGAAACCACGTCCGGCCCGCCGGCGGCGGAATCAGGCGGCATTCTCACCGTCGACCTCGGTGCGCTGGTCGCCAACTGGCGGGCTTTGTCGCGCCGCGCCATGCCGGCCGAATGCGCCGGCGTCATCAAGGCCAATGGTTATGGCTGCGGCATCGAGCCGGTGGCGAAAGCGCTGTCGCGCGCCGGCTGCAAGACCTTCTTCGTCGC
>CANKBJ010000192.1 GCA_947479905.1 Bradyrhizobiaceae bacterium | reverse complement strand
TGGCTGACGTTCTATAACGGCAAGCGGCTTCACTCGACGCTGGGCTACATGAGCCCGATGGCTTTCGAGAAAAAGAGGCTTGCCGAGGAAAGAAAGCTCGTCGCATGATCAAACCCGGCTAAGGGAGACGTTAAACAGGGGCAAGTTCAGACGAGGCCAAGGGTGCGTCCAAGGCCGCGCCCGCGATCAAGGACGCTGCGCCTGCGATGAAAGAGCCGGCCAGGGCCGCGGCCAAGGAAACGGACAAGCAGACGCCGCCGGTCAAGGAGCCGGTCAAGGAAGCGATGAGCGAGCCGGCTGTTGCGCCGCCCCCGCTGCCGAAAGCAGCGGTGAGCGAGCAGGCGCCGGCAAAGCCGGCGACGAACGAACCTGCGCCGCCGGTTGTTGTGGCCGAGGCGGCGCCCGCCGCCAAACCGGAAGCCAAACCGGAAGTCGCGCCGGTTGCCGTTCCCGCACCGCCCGCCGCGCCGGCGCCGGCGCCGGCCGCCGAAGGCGTGATCGGCGCCATCGTCAATGCCTCCGGCGGCAATATCCGGATCGAGTTTCCGTTCGCGGCGGAAACGCCGGCGGCCGTGTTCCGCCGTTCGGATACGGTGTGGCTGGTGTTCGACAACGCGCCGAAAATCGATCTGGCGGCGCTGACGCGCGGCATCAACCCGGCGATTCGCAGCGCCGCGTTCTCGCGCGGGCAAGATGGCGAAGCCATCGTGCGGCTGAAGCTGGCGCGGCCGCAAATGACCAGCGCCATCACCGACGGTCCGGGCTGGGTCGTCACCATCGGCGACACTGTCGCGCAGCCGAGCGCGGCGTTGGTCATCGCCCGCAATATCCTCGGCCAGAACAAGGCCAGCATCATGGTGCCGTTCGACGGCGCCAAAAAAATTCACAGCATCACCGATCCCGATCTCGGCGACCGGCTGATGGTGGTGACGGCGCTGGGTCCGGCGCGCGGCTTTCTCAAGGGCCAGGATTTCGTCGAACTGCGCGCTCTGGCATCGACGCACGGCGTCGTGGTGCAGCCGATCGCCGACGATCTGACGGCATCGATCGAACCGGAAAAGATCGTCATCGGCCGCCCCGGCGGACTGTCGCTGTCGTCGGCGGTGTCGGGCGCGCTGTTGCAACAGGCGCCGGGCTTTCGCTCACTGACCTTCGACACGCAGACCTGGGGCTTCGACCGGCAGGCGCCGTTTCTGGCACGCCAATCGGAATTGATCGCGCTCGCGGCGGCGGCGCCGGTCGCCAAGCGCCGTCAGGCGCGGCTCAATCTGGCGCGGTTTTACCTGGCGCGCGAAATGGGCGCGGAGGCCATGGCGGTGCTCAATGTCGCGCTCGCCGAGCAGAAGGGCGGCGACGATGTTACCGGCAGCGTGCTCAAAGCCATCGCCAGCATGATGCTCGACCGCAATGACGAGGCGCTCAAGGAACTGTCCGGCGCCCAGCTTGGCGAACAACAGGATGTCCCGGTCTGGCGGGCACTTGCTTATGCCCGGCTCGGGCAATGGACCGAGGCCCATGCCGGCTTCAAGACTGCCGACAACGCGGTCCGCGCGCTGCCGGTCGAGATGCAGCGCATCGCCATGCGCGCCGAGATGCGTTCGGCGATCGAGGTGCGCGACTTTGCCGGCGCGACGCGCATCGCCAACGAATTCGAGACCATGGGAATACCCGCCGAATTCGAGCCGTCGATCGCGGTGCTGACCGGGCGGCTCTATGAAAATCTCGGGCGCAAGGAAGACGCGCTGTTGAGCTATCGCGCCGCCGCCGCCTCGCCGGACCGCCGTTCGGCGGTGCAAGGCCGACTGCGCGAGATCGAGCTGTTGAACGAAACCGGCGACATGCCGCGGCAGGAAGTGATCCACGAACTTGAAACGCTGACGACGGCCTGGCGCGGCGACGAAACCGAGTCCGGCGGCCTGCGGCTGCTGGCGCATCTTTATACCGGCGACAACCGCTACCGCGACGCCTTCCATGTCATGCGCACGGCATTGCGCGCGCATCCCGACAGCGACCAGACGCGAAAGATACAAGACGAGTCGGCGGCGACCTTCGACAGTCTGTTTCTCGCCGGCAAAGGCGATACGCTGCCGCCGATCGAGGCGCTCGGCCTGTTTTACGATTTCCGCGAACTGACGCCGATCGGGCGGCGCGGCGACGAGATGATCCGCCGTCTCGCCGACCGGCTGGTGTCGGTCGATCTTCTCGATCAGGCGGCCGAACTGTTGCAGCATCAGGTCGATCTCCGTCTCAACGGCGCGGCGCGCGCCCAGGTGGCGACGCGGCGGGCGGTGGTCTATCTGATGAACCGCAAGCCGGACCGCGCGCTCGCCACCTTGCAGAAAACGCGCACCGCGGATCTGTCGAACGAACTGCGCGATCAGCGGCTGCTGCTCGAAGCGCGCGCCATTTCCGACGGCGGCCGGCACGAACTGGCGCTTGAAGTGATCGCCGGCATCAAGGGCCGCGAAGCGATCCGCTTGCGCTCCGATATCATGTGGTCGGCCAAGCGCTGGCGCGACGCGGCCGAGCAGATCGAACTGATGTATGGCGCGCGCTGGAAGGAATTCACGCCGCTCACCGACGCCGAGCGAACCGACATCCTGCGCGCGGCAATAGGTTACGCGCTCAGCGACGAGCAGATCAGTCTCGAGCGGCTGCGCGAGAAATACGGAGTCAAATTCGCCGACGGTCCGGAGCGGCGCGCCTTCGACGTGGTGTCGACGCCGATCGGCGCGGCCGGTCCGGAATTCCAGGATATCGCCAACCGGCTGGCCGCGACCGATACGCTCGAGGGTTTCCTGCGCGATCTGCGCACGCGCTATCCGGACGCGGCGACGCCGGCGGCCGACTTGACCAAGGAGTCGGCGAAAGCGCCGGTCAGGGAACCGGCCAAAGAACCGGCCAAGGAAGCGGCCAAGGAGCCGGTCAAGTCGCCGCCAAAGATCGCCGCCAAGGACGGGTCGACGGGCGCCACCAAGGATGCGGCTAAGGATGCGGGGAAAGACGCACCGCCGAAATTTCCGGTTGCCGCCGCGATGCCCGGTTCGCAGCCGCCGAAAGCGCCGAGCGGCGAGCCGCTCAGGCCGGACAAGGCCGCGGCCGACAAGTCGCCGACCGGCTCGATCCCGCTCAAGCCGCGCATGCCGCCGACCTTCGGGCCGTTCCCGGCGCGCTAGGGCGTGAACTCATAAACGTGCTCGGGCTGGGGTGCAAAGTCCGTTGTACGCACAATAGCGACCAGAAATGTTGCGTCGCAACGGACGCGGCGACGTGCCACATGCCGACATCGCCGCACCGAAAAATAGCTTCGCTATTCGATCACTTCGTCGGCGAACCGGACTGCTCATCCCGTGAAAGTAAATCAGTACGCCACATGCCTAGCATCATCGCCCACGCGTTCGTAACTATCACAAACAATGAGATGGCACTGGCAATTGCGACAACGTGCATGCCCCACCAAATGTCGAACCCGACAAGCACGGCACCGATCATACAGATCAGCGGGCAAAGAATTCCTAGGCTGATGCGCCAATGAGGAATGGCAAGTTTGCGCCTCAGCATGGTGACGAGAACCGCCAGTGGTAGGTAGAATTGTGGAACGTTGGTCGCAAAGAGCTCGACGGCCAAGGCTATCCGGTTCTGCGGGATTAGCACCGCGAGAGATTCAAGAAACATAAACAGCATCACGAGTGAGATATTGTGCGCCCTGCGATGAAGCAGCGGATCAGCACCAAGCTTGTCGAGGTGAAAGGAGTTGGCGACGAACAGCAGGCCTAAAAGAGCCGCGACCGATTGGCCAAACGTAATAAAGAAATCACGCCAAAGTTCAGGCTGAACAGTGTTCATGGTGGATGCCCCCGCACCGCTAAGAAAATAAAAAGTAAACCCGACGTACTTTCGTGTGACGCCGGTTAGTGTGGAAAACGCAACAATGCACCGTGTTTTCACAGCCCCCTGATGGTTGCCCTGTGGTCGATCCGGCAGTGCGGCAGCACTTTATTCAGGCGCTACCTTCTGGCAAAATGTCGGCTCGGGGTCAAAAGTCGACAAACCCGCTCGGGGCTAGGCCCCACCGTTGTCCGCTATGCCCCCAATAACGTCACTGGCGCTGCAATCCTGCAAATGCGGGGCATCCCGGGTTCGCCGTTGATCGCAAGGCGCGCGGCGTGCCCCGTGTAGATGACCGGCGCGAAGTTGGTTCAGGTCCCGTAGCTCTGAATGAGCGAACCGGCGACCAGGCTCCAGCCGTCGACCAGTACGAAAAAGATCAGCTTGAACGGCAACGACACCACGACCGGTGGCAGCATCATCATGCCCATCGACATCAGTACCGACGCCACCACCAGATCGATGATCAGGAATGGCAGAAACAGCAGGAAGCCGATCTCGAAGGCGCGCTTCAACTCGGAGATCATGAAAGCCGGCACCAGCACGCGCAGCGACAGGTTCTCGGGACTTTCCGGCTGCGGCAGCTTGGCCATGTCGACGAACAGCTTGAGATCCTTCTCGCGGACGTTCTTTTCCATGAAGGCTCGCAACGGGATGACGCCGCGCTCGAACGCCTGCTCGGTGGTGATCTCGTTGGCGATCAGCGGTTTGATCGCGGTGTCATAGGACGTCTGCAGCGCCGGGCCCATGACGAAGGCGGTGAGGAACAGCGCCAGCGAGACGATCACCGCGTTGGGCGGCGCGGTGGCGGTGCCGAGCGCGGTGCGCAGCAGCGACAGCACCACGACGATGCGGGTGAACGACGTCATCATGACGAGAATCGACGGCGCCAAGGACAGCACCGTGAGCATCGCGATCATCTGGATCACGCGCTCGGTGAGGCCTGAATTGGCGCCGAAGTTGACGCTGATGTCTTGGGCGTGCGCCGGCGAGGCGGCGGTCAGCAGGATCAGTCCCGTTACTCCAACCGCCACCGACAAAAGTCGAACCCGGCGGTCGGAAAGACCTCTCAAGGTCTCCCCGGGGGACGGCCGAGCAAACTCGCCATCTCCTCTTCGAGATTATCGAAGACGTTCTTGGACGCCGCCGGCGCCGGCTGGCGCATCGGCCGGGTATCCTGCCTTGCGTCCATTCTCGGCTCCGCGCGCGGCTCGCCGCGCGGTTCGGGCGGCATGTCGAAGCGTGGCTCGCCTTTGGTCTCGAATTTGGGATCGATACGCAGCTTGTAGTCGCGGCCCGGCGCGCGTTCGGCCGGACGGGCCAGCGGCGCGGCCAAAGGATCGGTAACCGGCGGGCGGCCTTCCGGCGCCGGCGCGCGGCGCAGCGCGGCTTCCAGCTGCTGCGCCATCTCGGCGAGGTTGTGATCGTTATTCGCCAGTGTGGCGGCGACCGGCTCCGGGGCCGCGACGGGGGGCGCCGGCGGCGGCGCCGGGCGGGCCGGCGGCTCGCTGCGCGCGACAGGCGCAGGCTCCGGAACTGTCAGGCGGGTCGACAATTCGGCCGCCATGTTTGTAAGGCTGTTGCCAGTCAGGCTGTTGGCGTCGGCCGGGCGGGCGCGGGCGCCCGGCTCCGGCGGCAGCCACGGCTCTTCGGTCGCGGCGGTACGATAGGGCCGGGGCGCTGCGACCGGAGTCGGTTCGCCGACCGGCTGCAGCGGCCATGAATTTGTGTCGGTGGCCGACGCGCTGCGCGCCGCCGGTTCGCTGCGCGACGGTTCAATGCGCGACGGCTCACCGCGCGCCGGTTCGCGCGGCGTGTCCCGGGTCGAGGTGGCGCCGCGCACGATGTTCTGTTCGACCACGACATCGGTCGGGCCGCCGATCATCAGCAGATGTTCGACATTGTCGCGGCGGATCAGCACTAAACGGCGGCGGCCGTCGACCGGCGAGGCGTCGATGACGGCGAGGCGAGGCTGCCGGCCGCGCGCATTACCGCCGCCGAGTCGATTGGCGCTGAAGCGGCGCACCAGCCAGGCCGACAGACCGATCAAAGCGAGCACCACCGCGAACGCGATGAAGAATTTCGCGGGCAGCGGCATTCCGTCGCCGAACAGGTCGAACATTCAATGCGCTCCAAGCTTCGCCTCACAGGTGCCGAGGCGAGAATCGCCCGAAAGGTTAATTCTATTAGGCACAATTTGCCGCCTTGACCACTA
>CANKBJ010000191.1 GCA_947479905.1 Bradyrhizobiaceae bacterium | reverse complement strand
CGTCCGCCGCGCTGACAAAAACCGTCAAAATAGCCCCGTCCCAGGTGCTGTATTTTGGGTTTTGCCCTTGGGGCGGGAGCGGTTTTTCGGATATGTAGAGCGGCCCCAGGTTGGGGGTACCGGGAGAGGAACTGGATGGCGAAGGAAGAATTGCTGGAATTCGACGGGACGGTGACCGAAGTGTTGCCGGACGGCAATTTCCGGGTGAAGCTCGACAACGAGCACGAAGTGCTGGCCTACACTGCCGGCAAGATGCGCAAATTCCGCATCCGCACCGGCGTCGGTGACCGCGTGATCGTTGAAATGTCGCCTTACGATTTGCAGCGCGGACGCATCAGCTTTCGCCACAAGGGCGACGCTCCCTCGCCCTCGCCGCAGTCACGCCGGCCGAATTTCCGGCGGCGGTAACGCACAAATAATTCATACGAAAAATGCCGGCCTCAGCGCCGGCATTTTTTATGCGTACAACTGTGCCGGTTGATCCAGGACCTCGTCGGTGACGACCTTGAACCCGGTCATGGTGCAAGGACCGAACGAGGTGACGATGGCGACGTCGGTGGCGTCTCGCCCGCGCGCCATCAGGATGCGGCCGATGCGCGGCACATTGTGGCGGGCATCGAAGGTGTACCAGCGGCCGCCGAGGAAGACCTCGAACCAGGCGCTGAAATCCATCGGCGCCGGATCGCGCGGCACACCGATGTCGCCGAGGTAGCCGGTGCAATAGCGCGCCGGGATATTCATGCAGCGGCACAGCGTGATCGCGAGATGCGCGAAGTCGCGGCAGACGCCGCGCCGCTCGGCGTTGGCGTCCCAGGCCGTCTTCATCGGATTGGCGTGCTGATAGCCGAAGGCGATGCGCTCGTGCGTATAGTCGACAATGGCCTGTACCAGCGGCCAGCCTTTTTGCACGCCGCCGAACAGCGACCACGCCGTGTCCGACAATTTATCGGTTTCGCAATAGCGGCTGCCGAGCAGATAAACCAGAACATCGACCGGCAGATCCTGAAGCGCGTGCTGCTCGGCATCGGGCGCGACAGCGTCGTGCTCTCCTGAATCCCAGACGGTGAAGTCGGCGGAGAACGTGGTGCGGCCGGCCGGCGCGGTGATGACGTGGCAGAAATTGCCGAACGTATCGTGATAGGTATTGACCGGAATCGTCGGGTCCATGTGGATGCGATCCTGGGTCACCAGATCGCCGACGCGCGACGAGTGCACGCTCAGTTGCAGGATCATCGGCGTCGGTTGCGGACACTCGTAGGAAATTTCATAGCCGGTGCGGATCTGCATCGAAACTCTTGCTCCATCGTCTGGAGGTTACCGAAGGCTGGATAAGAGTCTTTCGGCGACAAAGTTCCGGCAAATTATTGTACGCATGGCACGGCCGTTTGCGAAGCCGACAAGTATGTCAATTGCTGCATTATTAAAGGGCAAATGCCCGCTTAAAATCAGGCGGCGTCGGACGGGGCATCGGCATCGTCGGTGACGACCTTGAATCCGGTCATGGTGTTGGGCCCGAACGAGGTGACGATGGCGACGTCGGTAGCGTCGCGGCCACGCGCCATCAGGATGCGGCCAAGCCGCGGCACGTTGTTGCGCGGGTCGAAGATGTGCCAGGCGTCGCCGAGATAGACTTCCATCCAGGCGGCGAAATCTCCGGCCGCCCAGGGCTTCGGCGTGCCCATGTCGCCGAGATAGCCGGTGCAATAGCGCGCCGGAATATTCAGGCAACGACACAAAGTGATGGCGAGATGCGCGAAATCGCGGCAGACGCCGTGGCGCTTGTTGTAGACTTCCCATGCCGACATTGTCGCATCGGCGTGGTGATAGCCGAAGGTGATGTGGTTGTGCGCGAAGTCGCAAATCGCCTGCACCAGCGACCAGCCGGCCGGCAGATGGCCGAAGGTCGACCACGCCACGTCGGACAGGCGATCGGTTTCGCAATAGCGGCTGCCGAGCAGATAGATCAGCACATCCGGCGGTAGATCCTGCAAAGCGTGCTGCCGCGCGTTCGGCACGACAGGATCGACCTGGCCGCTGTCCTGAATCAGGAAATCGGTGGTGATGCTCAATTTGCCTTTCGGCGCGGTGATAACGTGACAGAAATTGCCAAAGCTGTCGTGATAGGTGCGCGCCGGAATCGGCGGCGAGAACTTGATCTGGTCCCAGCTCAGAAGATCCGGCGTGCGCGAGGGATGCACGCTCAATTCCAGGATCATCGGTGTTGGCTGCGGACAATCGTAAGCGATATCGAAGCCCGCGCGGATTTTCATACAAACTCCATCGCCCGCGCGGGCGATAAGCCAGCCGGGCGCATGCTAATGGAACTTAAAGGCATTAAGTTCCATCGTAACGGAGAATGCTGAGAATATCACGGTATTCTTATGCGCTGGCGGCGGCCACGCGAACGGCCACCTTCATGGCGATGTGGTCGGTTGAGCGGCCGAACCAACTGCCCTGCAAGGGGATCGCATGGCGCGGGTCGTTGACCACGGCGACGCGCACAAGGTTCCCGTTGCCGACCGTGCCGCTCGCCGGGTCGAAATCGACCCAGCCCGGACCGGGCACATAGACCTGCGCCCAGGCATGGGTGTTGCCGCCATCAAGCACGGCCTCGTCGCCGTCGTCGTCACTCGGCAGATAGAGATAGCCGGAGACAAACCGTGCGGCAAAGCCGAGATGGCTCAAGGCCGAGATCATCAGCAGCGCATGATCGCGGCAACTGCCGCTGGCGAGTTTCAACGTCTGCTCCGGCGCCTGGATGCCGTGCTGGTGGCGCGCGCCGTGCTTGAACCGCGACTTGATCGCATGCGTCATGCCGACAAGGAGATCGTAGGTATCGGCGGTGCCGTCGGCGCGCAGGAAGCCCTCGGCCCAGGCGCGCACGCGCGGATGCGCCGGCGCCGGCGGCACGACCGGCGGATGATCGGCGGCGCGGGCAAAGGGAAAGACACGGGCGTCGTCGGCAATGTCGCGCGCGGCGAAGTTCATCGCGGCATGGTCGAGGCGGATCGTACTCTCGAAGCGCAACTCGGCGGCGCGGTCGTCGAACTCGGCGGTGGCGACGTGGTTGCCGAGATCGTCGCGGGTCCAGGACAGCCGGCGCGGCGCCGGCTCGATGGCAATGTCGGTATCGAGCACGATCTGGTCGCCGTCGTCGCGCGGCCGCAACATCATTCGGTGTTCGCCGAAGGCCACCGGCTGGCGGTAGCGGTAAGTCGTGACATGCCTGATAACGAAAATCGGCATTGCGGTCCTAAATCGAGGTAGTCTGTTATAGATGCATCATCCAAGGCTTGAGAAGCGCGACCGGCGCCGCATCTGACGATTTGAACAGCAAAGAATGAAGCAATGGCTACGATTGAGCGCAATCCAGTTCACAACTTGATCGCGGAAGACGAACCGGCGCCGGTGACCATCCACAATGCGGCGGGACGTTCGCCGCTTTTGATCGTCGCCGATCATGCGGGGATGCTGATACCGCGCGCGCTCGGCACGCTCGGCGTATCGGACGCGGAGCGCGCCCGTCATATCGGCTGGGACATCGGCATTGCGCCGGTCTGCCGAAGGCTCGCCGATGCGCTCGACGCCTGCCTGATCCAGCAGAATTATTCGCGGCTGGTGATCGACTGCAACCGGCCGCCGGGCACATCGACGTCGATGCCGGCGATCAGCGAACTGACGCCGATCCCGGGCAATGTGGATTTAAGCGACGCCGACAAGGCCGCGCGCATCGCCGAGATTTTCCAGCCCTATCACGATGCGATCGCCGTCGAGCTGGATCGCCGCAAGCATGGCGGCCTGCCGGTGGCACTGATTGCGATACACAGCTTCACGCCGGTCTATAAAGGCGTGGCGCGGCCCTGGCATGCTGGCGTCCTGTACAATCGCGATGCCCGCTTCGCGCAACGGCTGCGGCTATTGCTGGAGCAAGAGACGCATCTCGTCGTCGGCGATAACGAACCGTACAGCGTCGACGATTTCACCGATCACACCATCCCGGTGCATGGCGAACGCCGTGCGCTGCACCATATCGCCATCGAAATCCGCCAGGATCTCATCGGCGGGGAGGCCGGCCAGACCGAATGGGCCGAACGCCTGGCCCGGCTGCTGCCGGAGGCTTATCGGGAAATTCTGGCGGCGGAGAATGCCGCACCCGGCCGCTGAACGGCCGCCCCACAAAGCCCACATTGCCACCGGCTAGATTGGCGCTAGCATTGGGCGCCGAACAACCGGGATGGGCCATGAAAACCGCTTCGCTGCTGCGTGTCGCCATCGTGCTGCTGCTCGCCGCCGGCACAGCGTTGGCGCAGGAGAAAGCGCCGGACAAGCCACCGGAGAAAGCTCAAGAGCAAAAGCGCGAGCCGGCGCAGAACATTCTGCGTCTGCTGCCGTCGGATTCGGTCAGCGAAAAGTCGATCGCGACCGCGCAAGGCAAGCTCACTTATACCGCGACCGCCGGCACGCTCGCTTTCTACGACCAGCAGGGCAACCAGAGCGCCTCGGTTTACTACACCGCCTACACTGTGAAGGGCGCCAACCGGCCGGTGACATTTGCGTTCAATGGCGGACCGGGCGCGGCCTCGGCCTATCTGCATCTCGGTCTGGTCGGTCCGCGCATTCTCGATTTCGGACCGGACGGTCATGACGCGACGCGGGCGACCTTGCGCGACAATCCCGAGACCTGGCTGCGCTTTACGGATTTGGTGATGATCGATCCGATCGGCACCGGCTGGAGCCGCGCCGCGAGCGAGGCCAAGGGCTTCTGGGGGGTGCAAAGCGACGCCAGCGCCATGGCCAAGGCGATTTCACTCTATGTCACGCACAACAACAGAAGCGGCGCGCCGAAATTCCTGCTCGGCGAAAGCTATGGCGGTCTGCGCGCGGCGAAAACGGCGCGGGCGTTGCTGCGCGACCAGGGCGTCGCGGTCTCGGGCATCGTGATGCTGTCGCCGCTTCTGGAGGGCTGGCTCACCTTCGGCGACGACAGTTCGGCGCTGCGCGCGGCGCTGCAACTGCCGTCGCTGGCGGCGGCCGAACTCGAGCGCAAGAAGGTGTTCACGATCGAGGCGCAACTCGCGGCCGAGAAGTTCGCGATGAGCGACTATCTGACGACGCTCGCCGTGCGGCCGCCGCAGGGCGCCGCCGCCAAAGCTTTCTATCAGCGCGTCGCGCAGATGACCGGCCTGTCCGAAGCCAACATCGCGCAGTCGCGCGGCTTCGTGAACGACTTCATCAAGAGTCTGCGTACCGGCAAGGTCGTCAGCCGCTACGACGCCGATTTCGCCATCGACGACCCGTATCCGGAACGGCGGTCGTCGCGCGGCGGCGGCGACCCGATTCTCGACGGCGTATCGCGCGCCTATGGCGGCGCTTTCGCCGACTATGCCCGCAACGAACTCGGCTTTAAAACCGAGATGACCTATGTCCTGCTCGCCAATGAAATCAACGGCAATTGGGACTGGCACGGCGGCCGCTTCCAGGTCAGCGCCGAGGACGACATCCGCACATTGCTGGCGTTCAGCCCGTCGTTCAAATTGCTGATCGCGCATGGCTACAGCGACATGGTCACACCCTATGGCATGACCCGCTATGTGCTCGATCATCTGCCGCAAATCGGCGCACCCGGCCGCGCGCGGCTGAACCTCTATCGCGGCGGGCATATGTTTTATATCGACGCGCAATCGCGCAAGGCCTTCAGCGCCGACGCGGCTTCGTTCTACCGACCCGGCGAATGAGCCGAATCCGGCGGCTATGGCCACAGGGCATGAATATTGCTCTAACCTCACTTGAATAGCCCGGCGGCGATCTGCCATGCTGATCGCGCCGGCGCTCAATGTGGGGTAATTTGCCTTGGATCTCGTCTTGACCGAGTGGCTGAGCGCCACCATCCGCTGGCTGCACGTCATTGCCGGCATCGCCTGGATCGGCTCGTCGTTCTATTTCATTCACCTCGATCTCAGCCTGAAGCCGCGCGACGGCTTGCCGTCCGGCGTCAAGGGCGAGGCCTGGCAGGTGCATGGCGGCGGCTTCTACCAGATGATCAAGTTCATGCTGGCGCCGGCCAAAATGCCGGACGAACTGACCTGGTTCAAATGGGAAGCCTATACGACCTGGCTGTCCGGCTTCGCG
>CANKBJ010000190.1 GCA_947479905.1 Bradyrhizobiaceae bacterium | reverse complement strand
TTATTGGCGCAAACCACTGCTATCGCAACGCGCGCTGCGACGAGTTCGGGTTCCAATTCGGCAAAATCAGAGATTTGGCTGGGGGACTAGGATTCGAACCTAGATAGCCAGAGTCAGAGTCTGGAGTCCTACCATTGGACGATCCCCCAGCAAGGCCGTGCGCGACGGGCAAAAAACCTGCTGCCGGCGTGCCGGAGGCCCATCACATGGGGCAATTCGTTCGATTTGACAAGCCCATCGTCTGGGTAAAAACGCTTCGAGCGCCGCGCCCGGGCCGGCCGGGTGAAAGCCGCCCGCAAGCCTCGTTTTCCTATTGTTTTGCCGGCAGGCGGGGCACCGTGGCGACGGTCAGGATCGCAACCAGAGCGCTTGCCGCCACGGCCAGGAACACCAGACGTGGCTGGCCCGCGTCCATAATCGCCCCGAAGATCATCGGCGAGACGATGCCGCCGAGGTTGAAGCCTGTGGTGACGAAGCCAAACACCTTGCCGAACGAGCCCGGTGGGGTGACGTCGCGCACGATCATGTCGCGCGAGGGCGAGATGAAGCCGAAGAAAAAACCGAACACGCTCATCACCGCGACCAGTCCCAGCGTGCCGAGGTCGATCAGGCCGACGAGCACGGCCGGCACGGCCATGCCGATCAGGCCGAGCGAGGCCACGAGAGCGTGCCGCTCGGTGCGCGCCACCAAAAGGCCGCCGACCAGGACGCCGATCGCCGACAGCAACAGCAAGACCGACAGCGCACCGTTGCCGACCGTCACCGGCGTGCCGTGCAGCGCATCGAGCGCCACCACCGAATAATTGAACATGCCGCCGCTCATCAGCGCGATCAGCATGAAGAAGAACAGATTGAGCAGGATCGGCGCCGACAGCAACAGCTGCCACGCGGTCTGTGGGTTAGCCTCCGCCGGTTTGCCGGCTTCTGCGCGCTTGGCGGCGGCGACCGGTTCCTCGCGCACCATCATCAGCACCGCGGCGACAAGCAGGCCGAACAGGCCGGCGCCGATGAAGGCGCCGCGCCAGCCCCACAGGTTCTGCATGATCAAGAGGCTTGCCGGCGTCACCGCGGAGCCAAGCAGACCGGCGAATGTGTGAATCGAATAGGCCTGGCCGATGCGCTCGGCCGGCACATGGTGCGACAGCAGCGAATAGTCGGCCGGGTGATAGACGGTGTTGCCGACGCCGGCGAGGGCGAACATGACAACCATCACCCAGAATGAATCGACCAGGCCGACGACGATGAATGACAGCGCGCCGACGACCAGTCCCGCGATCAACAAAGTACGCGCGCCCAGCCAGTCGACGAGAAAGCCGGCCGGCGTCTGCAACGCGGCGGAGACGATGTTGAACGCCGCCAGCGCCAGACCGATCTCGGTATAGCTGACGCCGTAGGCCGCGCGCACGAAAGGCAGCAGCGGCGCCAGAATGAGAATGTAGATGTGCGATGTGAAATGCGCCGCGCTGATGACGCCGATAAGGCGGACATGCGCGGCGGGCTTGGCGACGAGGGCGGCGAGACTCATATTGCGTTTCTTCCCGGCAGGGCGCGGACTATGGCCCGGCAACGTCCGCCAATCCAGCGCATTTCCAGTGGGTTGGCTATGCGGCCGGTGGGCAGCGAGGGCAAATATAAAGTCCGCCGGCCACGACGATGTGACTGAAAACGGCCGCGAGCGGTGTTAATATCACATTGAAGCATTCCGGCATTCGCGGTCCTTCGGCGCCGACCGCATGCTCCCGGCATCACAAGAATAAGGCGCCGCCGGGGAGCGACATGATCGCCATCAAGGTCAACGGAACCGAGCATCGGCTCGATATCGAGCCGGAGACGCCATTGCTGTGGGTCATTCGCGACGAACTGGGCCTCACAGGCACCAAATTCGGTTGCGGCATCGCACAATGCG
Source organism: Bradyrhizobiaceae bacterium (assembly GCA_947479905.1). Lineage (GTDB taxonomy): Bacteria > Pseudomonadota > Alphaproteobacteria > Rhizobiales > Xanthobacteraceae > Pseudolabrys. Next base: position 4,283 of record CANKBJ010000190.1, on the reverse strand, counting down.
GCGCCTGCACAGTGCATGTCGACGGCGAGGCGATGCGCTCCTGCGGCATCGTCGTCGGCGACGTCGCCGGCAAGACCATCACCACCATCGAAGGCCTGTCGGCCGAGAGCAAGCACCCGGTGCAGCAGGCCTGGTTGGCCGAGGACGTGCCGCAATGCGGCTATTGCCAGTCCGGGCAGATCATGGCCGCGGTCGCGTTCCTCAAGGAGCACCCGAAGCCGAGCGACGCCGACATCGACGCCAACCTCACCAATATCTGCCGCTGCGGCACCTATGTCCGCATTCGCAGCGCGATCCATCGCGCCGCCGCGCTGATGAAAATCTAGGGGGCGATCATGAATGTCATCAACACACAGCTCAGCCGCCGCCAGTTCGTTGTTGCCTCCGCCAGCGCCGCCGGCGGCCTCGCCATCAGCGTCGCGCTCGGCGGCATCGCCGACGCAGCGACGATACGCCCGCAAACTTTCGGCCCGGACACGGTGCCGAACGAGATCAACGCTTTCCTCGCCATCGAGCCGGACGGCAGCATTCTGATCCGCTCGCCGCATAACGAGATGGGGCAGGGCGCGATCACCGCGCTGCCGATGATCGTCGCCGAGGAACTGGAGTGCGACTGGTCGAAGGTGAAGGTGGAATACGCCTCGCCGACGCGGAACCTGCGCGAGAACAATGTCTATGGCGATATGGTCACCGCCGGCAGCCGTGGCGTGCGCATGTCGTGGCAGATGCTGTTGCAGGCCGGCGCATCGGCGCGCGAACGGCTCATTCTGGCGGCGGCGCAGAAATGGAATGTCGCGGCGTCCGATTGCGTCGCCGCCAACAGCAAGGTGACGCACAAGGCGTCCGGCCGCAGCCTTGATTATGCCGCGCTCGCGGGTGACGCCGCGAAAGTCAAGCTCGACAAGGAGCCGGCGATCCGCACGCCGGACCAGTTCAAGCTGATCGGCAAATCCGTGGCGCGGCTCGATACGCCGCACAAGATCAACGGCGCCGCCAAATTCGCCATCGACACGCGCATTCCCGGCATGGTCTATGCCGCGATTTCCGCCTGTCCGGTGCCGGGCGGCAAACTCAAAAGCTGCGACGATGCGCCAATCAAGGGCCGGCGCGGTGTCGAACGTATCGTCAAGCTCGACGACGCGGTCGCGGTGATCGCCGACCGCTACTGGCGCGCCAAGGAAGCTTTGGCGCTGCTCGATCCGCAATGGGAGACGGGCGAGGCCGGCAAGACCGACAGCGTGCAATTCGCCAAGATGTATCGGGACTCGCTCGACGGGCCGCTGGTGAATGCGAAAAGCGACGGCAATGTCGACGACGTTTTCGCCAGGACGGTGGCTGCGGGCGGCAAGATCGTGGAATCGCTTTACGAAGCGCCGCATGCCGCGCATGCGCAGATGGAGCCGCTCAATTGCACCGCGCGCTTCAATGACAATGGCACACTCGACATCTGGGTCGGCACGCAGATCCCGATGGGCGCATTGCGGCTGGCCGCCGCCACGTCCGGCCTGAAGCCCGAGAACATCACCATCAACAACTGTTTCCTCGGCGGCGGCTTCGGCCGGCGCGGCAACAACGACGAGATGCGCCACGCCATCCTCGTCGCCAAGCAAGTCGGCAAGCCGGTCAAGCTTCTATGGACGCGCGAAGAGGACATGATGCATGACCGCTTCCGGCCGCAGGCGGCGGTAAAACTCAAGACCGCGCTCGGGCCCGATGGGCTGCCCACGGCGTTCGACGCGCGCATCGCGGTGGCGTCGATCCACCGTTCGAGCGGCAATCCGGCGGCGGCGTCGAGCGGCGTCGAGCCGCAGGCGGTCGAGGGCATCGCCAACACCAACTACAAGATCCCGAATATCCGCGTCGGCTGCGTACTGAAGAATACGCATATGCCGGTCGGTTTCTGGCGTTCGGTCGGCTCGTCGCAGAATGCCTTCTTCATGGAAAGCTATGTCGACGAATTGGCGCAAGCGGCGGGGCAGGACCCGTACAAATTTCGCCGTACGCTGCTGGCGCATCGCGCGGACTTCCTCGGCGTACTCGACAAGGTCGCGGAGAAGGGCGACTGGGGCAAGCCGTTGCCGAAGGGCCATGGCCGCGGCATCGCCGTTCACGAATGCTATGGCAGCATCATCGGGCAGGTCTCGGAAGTGTCGGTCAACGGCAAAGGCGAGGTACGCGTGCATCGTATCGTCGCGGCGGTCGATTGCGGGCATGTGGTCAATCCCTCGATCGTCGAGGCGCAGATCCAGAGCGGCGTGATCTACGGCCTGTCGGCGGCGCTTTACGGCGACCTCACCATCAAAAACGGCGTCATCCAGGAAAACAATTTCGACAGTTACGAAATGGTGCGGCTGGCCGACGCGCCGAAGATCGAGGTCTATCTGGCGCTGTCGGGCGGCAAGAAGTGGGGCGGCATTGGTGAGCCCGGCACGGCGGCGACGGCGCCGTCGCTGGCCAACGCGGTGTTCGCGGCGACGGGCACGCGCGTGCGCAACATGCCGCTGAAGAACGCCAAGCTGGCCGGCGCGGCGTAAATTGTGAGGTTGTCGTCCCCGCCTGCGCGGGGACGACAATTATTTGACGCTCGCATCACCGATTTGAATTTCAAACAGCCTTAGCCAACGCTCCGCCGCCCGTATTCTTTACCGGCCCCGGGCAGGCCGTCGTCCGAAACTTGCGCGCCTCAAAGAGAAGAGGGTGCGCGGAACGCCAGGGTCCTGAGAGGACCCACGCGCCTCGACGCCTCGCGACATCGAGGCCTGTCGAAGCAGTTAGTAACGCAAGTCCGCCATTCTCCCGGCGTTCCGCGCGCGGTGTTCAAGTTTGCTCCGCTCCGCCCCCGGTGGACTGACCTTTCAGGCGTCTTCTTGCTTTAAGACGCCTATCCACCGCTATCGGGACCCAGATCATGGCGCGCGCGCTCCGACAGCGCAGGGGCCATGACGTCGGCGAATCCCAGTGGCACGCGGCTGGCGCGCCGGGACGTGAGCGGCTTGGACCGCCGGGGAGGGAAAATCGCGCCGCATCTCCAGCGCTCCCACCCGGCCACCGCTCCCCGCCCCGCATCTGAAGATGCTGTACAGACACCCCTCAAAGGGGCGGGATAAGCGTGTATATAATCCTAGAAAGGATAGGTGTCAATACCGCCTTTGAATAAAATCCGGGAGCGCAGGTGATGTGCTTCGTCGGGTGGCGCTGAGCGCAGCGAAGCCCACCATGGTCGAAGTCGGCCGCGTCGGTGGGCTCGGCGCTCCCGCGCCTTAGCCCACCCTACAAAGCCGGGACGCGAGCTTTCGCCTTTAAGCCGTCTTCTTGCTTGCCTTCGCCGCTTCGATCGCTTCCCAGATGCGCGAGGCGGTCATCGGCATTTCCAGATGGCGGATGCCGTATTCGGACAGCGCGTCGATCACGGCGTTCGCCACGGCGGGAAGTCCGCCGGACGTTCCGGCTTCGCCGCAGCCTTTGGCGCCGATCGGATTGCTCTTGGTCGGCACCGGGCGGTTGGCGACTGTGATCATCGGCGCATCATGCGCACGCGGCATCGCGTAATCCATGAACGAGCCGGTGACGAGCTGCCCCTCGGCGTCATAGACCGCGCCCTCGAGCAGCACCTGGCCGAGGCCCTGCACAATGCCGCCCTGTACCTGGCCTTCGACCAGCAGCGGATTGATGACGGTGCCGAAGTCGTTGACCGCGTCGTATTTGACGACGCGGGTGAGGCCGGTTTCCGGATCGATCTCGACCTCGACGACATGCACGCCGTTCGGATAGGTGCCGGGCACGGCTTCGGTCACATGGGTAATGTCGAGCGTCTTCGGCAAATCGTCGGGCAGGGTGATCGTGCGCAACTTTTCCGCCAGCGCCATGATGTTGATCGAGCGGTCGGTGCCGGCGATGGTGAAATCGCCATTCTTGAACTCGATGTCGCCGCTTGACGCTTCCAGCACATGGGCGGCGAGTTTCTTGCCGGCCTCGATCACCTTGTCGGAGGCCTGCGCGATCGCGGTGCCGGACAACATCGCCGAGCGCGAGCCGCCGGTGCCGCCGCCTTGCACCAGCTGATCGCTGTCGCCTTGCAACAGATTGATCTTGTCGAACGGAATGCCGAGCTTTTGCGTGAGGACCTGCGCGAAGGGCGAGGCATGGCCCTGGCCGTAATCGAGCGTGCCGGTGACGATGGTGACGGTGCCGTCGGCATTGAAGCGGATGCCGCCTTGCTCCTGCGTCATCGCCGCCGTGGTCTCGACGTAACAGGCGACGCCGAGGCCGCGCAATTTGCCGGC
>CANKBJ010000189.1 GCA_947479905.1 Bradyrhizobiaceae bacterium | reverse complement strand
CTCGAAAGGGCCTGCCGGGTGGACAAAACGAAGCCGCTGCGGCGGAAAATCACTCTCGAAATCGGCTAACGGTGCGCGCCGGATGGTAGAAAATGCGCTGAACGAGCATAGTTCGAGGTGCCCTTAAGTCAAATCACGCAGCGTTGGCGGCTTCCAGCACTTCCGGCTCCTCGGCCGCCTGCTGCGAGCGCTGCAGGCTCATCACCTCGCGCATGACGCGGGCGAAGTCCTTGCGGCCGGCTTCGAGCGCACCCTCGACCACCGCGCGGTCGAGCTTCTCGCGCTGCAGGGCGGCCTTGAGTTCCTCGATCGCCTGTTCGGCCAGCATCTTGTCGTTGGCGCGTTCCTTGGTCAGCATGTCGACCTGGGCGCTGAGCGCGGCGACGCTGTCTTCGGCGCGGGTCAGCGCCGCTTCCTTGGCGGAGTAGGCGCGGGTCAGCGCGCCGCCGCGTTCCATCAAAGTCTGGCGCGCGTGATCCATTTCCTTGATCTCGGATTCGCGGCGGATGCGGTCGGCCTCGAGATCGGCGAGGCGCGCCTGCAGGTTGTCGCGTTCGTTGCTGACCTCGCTGACGCGGCGATCATACTCGCGGATTTCCTCGGCGCGGGCCAAGAGATGTTCGCGCGCTTCGCCAAGCAGATTGTCGGTCGAGGAGGCGCGGGCCTGCAGCGCGTCGAAGCGCATGCGCTGACTGGTCAGTTCGTGGTCGTGGCGTTCGTTGCTCTCGTCGAGCGCGCTGACCAGACGGGCGCGTTCGTTGTTCACTTCGGTGAAGTTGCCTTCGACGTGGCGCAGGCGGCCTTGCGTGGCGCTCAGGCTGGCTTCGGTCTCGGCCAGCTTGCGCGACAGGCGCGAGGCGTCGGAGTTCATCTTGTCGAGCGTGGCCTGCTGCGCGCGCTTCTCGTCGTCGGCCATCAGCAGGCGCTGGCGCGCCGCGTTGAGATCGGATTCGAGGGTGATGATGCGCTTGTTCAGGGCGGTGAGGCGCTCGTCGAGACGGCGGTTTTCCTCGCGCAGCGCCTGGCTCTCGCCGGTTTCCTGCGTCAGCCGGCCTTCCAGATCGGCGATCTGGGCGCGGCGGGCGGCGATATCGATGGAGATTTCGGCCTTGGTCGCCTCGACGGCGCGCAAAAGGCTCTGCGTCGTGGTCAGTTCCTGGCGCAGCGCGCCGCATTCGTGCTCGAAATGCGTCGCCTTCTTCTCGAACTCGGCGACTTCGTTGCGCAGCTTGCCGTAGGCGGTGCGGGTATTGTTGAGCACGGCCTGCAGGCTGAGCTTTTCGGACTTTTCGGCCTCATAGGCGCGCAAGGTCTTGGAGACCGGATCGGCCAGTTTGCCGACCGCGGCCTTGATGGCGTCGAGCTCGCCGATCTTGGCGTTGGCGTCGAGCAAAAGGTTGCGCAGGGTCTCGTTGTCACCGCCGATCTGGGCGCCGAGCACCGAGAACAGCTCTTCGTCGAGTTCCAGCGGATTTTCGGGGATGGCCGCGCCTGTCGGCGAAGGCTGTGCCAACTGGTCGAATACGCCGGGTTTGCGGGCGAATAGGCCCCCGAATTTGCTCATAGACGTGATCCCTTTTAACGCCGATCCGCTCGGCCGAAGCGACGCCGAATCACATTGGCAACTGTCCTAAGGGAATGTGAACGGACCTGGTTAATGGCCCGTTAATGATCGCGCCGCCCGATAGGAATACCTAGACTTATCATAAGCTTGACGGCCAAAAGTACCTCGTCGGAAAAGTTGGTTTTTGCCCTTAAAAGCGTACCACTCGGCAGATTTTGCCCTGTTAATAACAGGGAATCGGCCAAACGCGCCGTCTCGACTTGCAAGGCGAAGCGGCCGACAAATGGCGGCGATTCTCATTCAAAAAGTACCGGGAGAAATTGTGATGAAACGTTGTCTTGCGCTGGCCGCCGCCGTGATCGCGGCCTTTTCCTTGACCGTGCAGAGCGCCGATGCGCGCGGCCGCCGTCATGTCGCCAAAGAGGTCAAGGTGGCGGCGATCGTTACCGGCGCGGCCGCGACGGTGACTTATTTCGCCATCAATGACTGGAAATGGCGTTGGCAGAACAACAGCAGCGGCCTGACCAGCCTGGGCGCTTACGCCATCACCACGATTGGCTGCGCCGCGATCGCGCCGATGGTCGCCACCGTTCTGGTCAAGCGTCCGCTCACCATGCGCGAAGGCCATGTGCTGGCCGGCTCCTGCGTGCTGCCGATCGTCGGCGGCTGGCTGGTCGATCAGGCCTATCGGTCGCACCCGGAATGGGAAGGCCGGCCGGTGCGCAAGCATCACCGCAAGAAGAAGTAGGCGCCTCGCGCGCGACTATCGCTTTTTAAATGAAACGCCGGCGCTGGTGAAAACCGCGCCGGCGTTTTTTTGTTCGCCAGCTTGTAGCCCGGGTGGAGCGGAGCGAAACCCGGGTTGCGCTGCGCTCCACCCGGGCTACGAAGCCAACGAGGCTCAATCTCGCTTCGCGATGAACAAGCCCTCGCACAGGCGGAACGTCAGCGCCTCGCCGTCGCCTTGCGGCTCCAGCAAAGCCGCGACCGCGGGCGTCGCCTGCGTCAGCATCGCGGCGAGAAGCCGCTTCATGACGTCGTCATAGCGCGCCGCCCAGCTCTTGAATTCCATTTTCTTGAATAATTGCTCGTCGAACCCAAGCGAAAAGCCGGCGGCTTTGATGGCCTCGCGCCATTCTTCCATGGTCCAGGCGCGCAGATGGCTCGGATCGCGCAGCCGCTCGAACGCATTGACGTAATCGCCGACCGGGCCCGGCGGCACGACATTGTCGACGATGGCGAGCGTGCCGCCGGGTTTGAGCACACGATGCGTCTCGGCGAGAAATTCGGGGATCGAGTCGAAGTGGTGCGGCGCGATGCGGCAGGTGACGAGGTCGAAGCTTTCGTCCTCGAACGGCAGCGTCTCGGCCTTGGCGTAAGTGGTGCGCAGGTTTGAAAGCCCGCGCTTGGCGGCCTCAAGCTTCACCATGTCGAGCATTTCCTGGGTGATGTCGGTGGCCCAGACGCGCGCGACATGCGGCGCGAAAGTATAGGCGACATGGCCGCCGCCGGTGGCGATGTCGAGCACGCGCCAGGACTTTTGCGGGCTGGTCAGATCGACCAGGCGCTGCAGGCTTTTGCCGGTCGCATGCGGCGTCGAGGTGAGGTAATGCGCGGCATTCTTGCCGAACTGTTCCTGCGACAGCGATTTGTTCATGGCGGCCTCTTGGAATGGAAAGCCGAAGTCATAGCCGTTTCGGCCGCGCCGCGATACCGGGCGTCCGGCGCGGACAGTTTTTCCAAAAACGGGGTAAAATCGCGCCTATAAAAAAATAATGTTGTCGTGCGGCGCGCCGTCGGCATTTCTAAAAATGGCCAGGTTCCGCGCGGGTTCCGTTACGGCTGCTTGCCGTCGCCGCCGGAGATATCGTCATAGCCGTGGCGGCTGGAATAAAACACCAGCGCCATCAGACCGCCGCCGACCAAAAGCGACATCAGCACGCCGCCGCCAATCGCCAGATAGCCGTAGAACGGGATGTCGATCGTACTGGCGCCCAAATGACTCCACGCCGTGCCGGCAAACCACAGCGACACGGCGAGCAGGGCGAACAGGGGGAACAGGGGGATCAGCCAGAGCGTCTTGCGCATGCGGTTTATATAGGCGCATCGAACGAAAAAGTCACATTGGCGGTCAGCCTCCGGCCAAAGCAAAACGGCGCCCGGCGGAAAGGCCGGGCGCCACAGGGTCAAATCATTGCAGAACGCGAATTACTGACGCGGCGCGCTCGGCGCCGGGCCGCCCATCGGGCTGATGCCGCGCGGCCGTTCCGGCGCGGCCGAACCGGTGGTCGCCGACTTCTCGGGTTCATAGAAAGCGAATGTCGGCGCGTTCTTCAGTTCGTCCTTGCTGAACGCAACGGTGATCTTGTCGATCGTCGCCGAGTTCGGCTTGCGCGTCACCTCGAGCTTGTCGAACGGCACGGCGACGTTCTTCGAGCCGACGCCGAGGAACCCGCCGACGCCGATGACGACGCCGCTGACCTTGCCGTCGCTGGCGAGGACGAGATCGCTTACTTCGCCGATCGAGGCGTTATCGGAACCGTAAACGGTCGCGCCGATCAGCTTGGAACCGCGCCAGTCGGTGACCTGCTGGCTTTGCAGGAAACTTGCCCCGCCGCTGCTGGTGGTCGATGCGGGAGGCATCGTGGAACTCGAACTCTGCGCCGGGGCAGACGGCGCGCCGGTCTGGGCGAACGCGGGTGTCGCCAAAACGACAGCCAGCGCCGCGGCGGTCAATGTATGTTTCATCATAGGGAGATGTCTCCTTCGGTTGTTTGAAATTTACTGAACGGGACATGCGGCGTGCATGCGCGCGCCCATGACGAAAGAACGCGGGACTTGCGTCCCGCGTTCCTGAAATGAAGAAAGATTAAAACGGGGTGGAACCCGCGCCGGAACCCGGCTGCCGGCGGAACCCGTGCCTTAGGACGGCTGCTTGGCTTTCGCCTTGGCCGGCTTTTCCTCGTCCTGATCGACGACGTCGGCGTCGGTCTCGACCTCGGCGTGTTGCGCCGCGTGCATGTCCTCGAGCGGCGCGCCGCGGCGCAAGGTCGAGCGGAGCGCACCGACTTCGCTTTGCAGGCGCGAATTGTCCTTGCGCGCGGCTTCCAGCGCGCCTTCGACCACGGCGCGTTCCATGCGCTCGCGTTGCAGCGCCGAGTTCAAATCCTCGACGCGCTTTTCGATATTGGTGCGGCTGACCTGGACGTCGGCCTCGAGATGGCCGTTGCGCTCGGTCAGCGCCGAGATCTTTTCGTCGGCGCGGGCCAGCGCGGTTTCGCGCGCCTTGAGCGTCTTGGCCATCGCGTTGTTGCGCTCGGTCAGCGCCACGCGCGCCTGCTCGAGATCCTTGATCTGGCGTTCGCGGGCTTCGTGCGAGGCTTCGATCTGCGTCAGGCGCTTTTCGGCGTTGTTGCGCGAAATCGTCGCTTCGACCGATTTGCGGTCGAAGGCGCGCACTTCCTCGGTGCGGGCCAGCAGGTTCTGCCGCGCTTCGCCGAGCAGGCGCTCGGCGGTGGCGGCGCGCGACACCAAAGCGTCGAGGCGCATGTTCAGGCTGTTGCGCTCGGCCTGGTGCTGTTCCTTCGATTCGTCGAGCGCGGCGGAGAGGCGGCCGCGTTCGGCATAGGCCTCGGCGAAGCTCGACTCGACCTTGCCGAGCTGGGCGCGGGTCGCGGTCAGCGTATTTTCGGATTCGGTCAGGCGGCGGGTGAGGCGGGCGGTCTCGTTGAGCGCCTGGTCGATGCCGATCTGCAGCGAACGCTTTTCGTCCTCAAGCAGCGCCAGCTTTTCGCGCGCGGCGGCGAGTTCGCCTTCCAGTTCGACGATGCGCTTCTCGGCCGCGTCGAGCTGGTCCTGCGCGGTGCGGCGCGCCTCGCCGAGCGAACGGCGCTGCGAGGTCTCCTGCGCCAGTTGCGTTCGAGTTCGGCGATCTGCACGGCGCGGGCGGAAATGCCGTCGAGCAGTTCGATGCGCGTGCTTTCCAGGCCGCGGTTGGATTCGCGCGCCAGTTCGAGGTCCTCGCGCAACTTCTCGGATTCACTTTCGAGCGCGGTCGCCTTGCGTTCGATCTGATAGAATTCGGTGCGCAGCGTGTCGTAGGACGCGCGCGATTCCGCGAGCATGCCGGACAGGCCCAAAGTCTGCGACTTTTCCAGTTCAAGTGCGCGCAATGTCGAATTGAATGGCGCGACGATCTTGTCGAAGGCATCTTTCAGTTCGTCGAGTTCGCCGATCTTGCGGCCGGTGTCGCTCAACAGATTGCGCAGGGCTTCGTTTTCCTCGCCCATGCGCGCGCCGGCATCGGAAAAATTCTCGGGGGTGACATAGCGGCCGGCATTGCTGTTGCCATTGCCGGATGCGAGGCGAGGCGGCGCGTCGCCTTCGCTGCCGCGACGACCGAAAATATCCGACAACTTAGCCATGATCAGTACTCCAACCCAACGCCTGACATTCTGCCTACGAGTACGGCGAGCTCGCCATTAACTTAAGGGCACCTCGAAAAATAGCCGCGTCTACTCTCCTGTGCGAGTCTTCCGGATGACGGCATGATTCGGGAGGCGCGGATGGGTCAGCTCGGGTTTTTCGATACGGAGAAGCGGTTGGCGGGGCTATCAGCGAAGGGTGATCCGCT
>CANKBJ010000188.1 GCA_947479905.1 Bradyrhizobiaceae bacterium | reverse complement strand
GAACACTTCCCACGGATTGCGCATGGTCTGCTTGAGACCGAGCGAAATGCGGCGCTTGACCGGATCGACTTCGAGGATCTGCACTTCGACTTCCTGCGAGGTCGAGACGATCTTGCCGGGGTGAACGTTTTTCTTCGTCCACGACATTTCGGAAACGTGGATGAGGCCTTCGATGCCCGGCTCCAGTTCCACGAACGCACCATAGTCGGTGATGTTGGTGACGCGGCCCTTGAACTTGGCCTGCACCGGATACTTGGCTTCGATGCCCTGCCACGGATCGTCCAGCAACTGCTTCATGCCGAGCGAGATGCGGTGGGTTTCGTGGTTGATCTTGATGATCTTGACCTTCACCGACTGGCCGATGTTCAAGACTTCGGTCGGGTGATTGACGCGGCGCCAGGCGATGTCGGTGACGTGCAAGAGGCCGTCAATGCCGCCGAGATCGACGAACGCACCGTAATCGGTGATGTTCTTGACGACGCCGTCGATGACCTGACCCTCTTCGAGGTTCTGCACCAGTTCCTGGCGCTGTTCGGCGCGCGTCTCTTCGAGAACGGTACGGCGCGAGACGACGATGTTGCCGCGGCGGCGGTCCATCTTGAGGATCTGGAACTGCTGCGGCACGTTCATCAGCGGCGTGACGTCGCGGATCGGACGAATGTCGACCTGCGAGCGCGGCAGGAAGGCGACGGCGCCGTCGAGATCGACGGTGAAGCCACCCTTGACCTGATTGAAGATAACGCCGGTGACCTTCTCGTTGTTGGTGAAGCCCTTCTCGAGCTTGCCCCAGCTTTCCTCGCGGCGCGCTTTGTCGCGCGACAGCACGGCCTCACCGAGTGCGTTTTCGACGCGCTCAAGGTAGACCTCGACTTCGTCGCCGACTTTCAATTCGGTGGTGCGGCCCGGGCCGGCGAATTCGCGCACGGCGACGCGGCCTTCGGTCTTGAGGCCGACGTCGATGACGGCCATGTCTTTTTCAATGCCGACAACGATGCCCTTGATGACCGAACCTTCTTGCAGGTTGCCGGTCTGGAACGACTCGTCGAGCATCGCAGCGAAATCGTCACGCGACGGATTTTGAGCGGTGGCAGTAGCCATGTATTCTCCTGTGTGCGCCGGCGGGTTTGAATGGCGTTCAAAACGTGCGGGTCGAAGGTCCCACAGACCTTCGACGACCCCCGGATATCCGGAAGGCCGGCGCTAACACCGTACGTTCGGAACGATTGAGCAGTTTAAACGGGCGCCAAACGGCGAAACACGGACGGGGCTTTTGTCCTCCAACAGCGGGGGCGAATGACACGCTCCCCGGCCCGTCCGGGATGCTTCGACGAAATCGAAAGCGGCCCGAATTGCCGCGTCTATAGCGAACGTGGCGGAAGGCGGCAAGACGGCATTGCCGCCTTCGCGTGCCTGCCGGCGGTGATCGCCACCACCAGGAGCCCGGGGCGCGGCGGCGGCGCGTTTCGCGGCACGGCACGATCTTGGGATAAAACAGCCGCTGAGGCCGCAAAAAATAGCATTATATGTTATTTTTCAGCGACTTATTGCGTCAAACGAATGAATAATTCTATTCAAGGCTCCAGTTGCGTATCGCTTGAGCCGAAACTTGACGCTTATGACTGCCCTCTCCGCCATAGTTCCCCGCCCCGATGCGACGCAGGACCCGGCCGTTTTGGCGCGCCGGCTGTCGGCGGCTGCCAATTCGCTCGATTTGTTCGAGCGCGTCGCAGCAGCGCGCGAGGCAATTGCCGGGCCGCTGGTCTTCACCACCAGCTTTGGACTTGAAGACCAGACGATCGGCCACGCCATTCTTTCGCAGAATCTCGATATCGACCTGGTCACGCTCGATACCGGCCGGTTGTTTGCCGAGACGCACGATGTCTGGGCCGAGACCGAGCGCCGCTACGGACGCCGCATTCAAGCTGTCGTGCCCGAGCGCGCCGCGCTTGAATCTCTCATCGAGGCGCAGGGCGCAAACGGCTTCCGCGCCTCGGTCGCGGCGCGGCAGGCCTGCTGCCATGTCCGCAAGGTCGAGCTGCTCAATCGCGCGCTTGAAGGCGCCGCCGGCTGGATCACCGGCCTGCGTGCCGATCAATCGCAACATCGCGCCGAGGTTTCCTTCGCCGAGGTCGATAGCGCGCGCGGCCTGATCAAGATCAATCCTTTGTTCGACTGGACGCGCGAACGCGCCGACGCCTTTACGCGCGAACACGACGTGCCGGTCAACACGCTGCACGCCGCGGGCTTTCTCTCCATCGGCTGTGCCCCCTGCACCCGCGCGGTGCAGCCCGGCGAGCCGGAACGCGCCGGCCGCTGGTGGTGGGAAGACGAAGGCAAGAGCGAATGCGGCCTGCACGCCAACCCGCTGCACATGGCGGCGCGCAAGGTTCTGGAAGAATCGGCACTTGAATCGGCAAAATCATGAATGATGTTTCGTTAACCGCCGCGAGCAGCACGCGCAGCTATCTCGATCAGCTTGAGGCCGAGAGCATTCACATCATGCGCGAGACCGTCGCCGAGTGCGACAAGGTCGTCATGCTCTATTCGATCGGCAAGGATTCGTCGGTGCTGCTGCATCTGGCGATGAAGGCGTTCTATCCGGGCAAGCCGCCATTCCCGCTGCTGCATGTCGACACGACGTGGAAGTTTCGCGAGATGATCGAGTTTCGTGACCGACGGGCGAAAGAACTCGGCGTCGATCTGATGGTTCACATCAATCAGGATGGCGTTGCGCGCGGCATCGGCCCGATCTCGCACGGGTCCGAACTGCATACCGACGTGATGAAGACGCAAGGATTGCGCCAGGCGCTCGATCTGCACGGCTTCGATGCCGCCATCGGCGGCGCGCGGCGCGATGAGGACAAGTCGCGCGCCAAGGAGCGCATCTTCTCGTTCCGCAATTCGCACCACCGCTGGGACCCGAAACGCCAGCGGCCGGAACCGTGGCGGCTGTTCAACGCGCACAAGCGCAAAGGCGAAAGCATCCGCGTGTTTCCGCTGTCGAACTGGACCGAGCTGGATGTGTGGCTCTACATCCACCGCGAAAACATTCCGGTGGTGCCGCTTTATTTCGCCAAGCCACGTCCGGTCGTGAAGCGCGGTGAGACTTTGGTGATGGTCGATGACGACCGGCTGCCGCTCGAGCCCGGCGAAGTTCCGCGGATCAAGAACGTGCGCTTCCGCACGCTCGGCTGCTACCCGCTCACCGGCGCCATCGAAAGCACCGCGACCTCGGTGGAAGACATCATCCACGAAACGCTCGACAGCCGCTTTTCGGAGCGCCGCGACCGCGTCATCGACCAGGACGGCTCAAGCTCGATGGAGCGCAAGAAGCAGGAAGGCTATTTCTGATGAATATTCCGGTCGCTCCCGCCGCGCTTGCCCGCGACGCCGTCATCTACAACCACGAAGCCAAAAGCCTCCTGCGCTTTATTGCCTGCGGCTCGGTCGATCACGGCAAGTCGAGCCTGCTTGGCCGATTGCTGTTCGACGCGGGGCTGGTACTCGACGATCAGATCGATGCGTTGCGCAAAGATACCGGGCAACTGACCGACCCGGTCGAGACTCTCGATTTCTCGCTGCTGTTCGACGGTCTTGCCGCCGAGCGCGAGCAGAAGATCACCATCGATCTGGCCTATCGCTTCTTCGCCACTGAAAGCCGCAAGTTTATCGTCGCCGACGCGCCGGGGCACGAGCAATACACCCGCAACATGGCGACCGGCGCCTCGACCGCCGACCTCGCCCTCATCCTCGTTAATGCGCAGGCCGGCCTGACGCAGCAGACCCGGCGTCACGCTTTGATCGCGGCGACGCTCGGCGTCCGTCATCTCGTCGTTGCCGTGAACAAGATGGACCTTGTCGATTATTCGCAGGCGGCATTTGCGGCGATCGAGGCTGATTTTCGAAAGTTCGCCGGTCGCCTCGGCGACGTATCGATCACCTTCATTCCGGTGTCGGCGCGCAAGGGCGACAATGTCGTGACACGTTCGCCACATATGGGCTGGTATCGCGGGCCCACTCTGCTCGACAAACTTGAGACCGTCGACGTCACGCCGCGCGCGGCCAACCAGGCCTTCCGGATGGCGGTGCAATGGGTCAGCCGGCCGACGCCGGATTTCCGCGGCTATTGCGGCATGATCGCCGGCGGCGAAGTCCGCCCCGGCATGGAAATCCTCGTACAGCCGTCCGGCCAGCGCACGCGCATCGCCAGCATCGTCACTGCCAATGGCGAACTCGCTCGCGCCGGCGTCGGTCAGTCGGTCACGCTGACACTCACCGACGATGTCGACGTCTCGCGCGGCGATCTGATCGCCGAGGCCAGCGCGCCGGCGCATGTATCGGATCGCCTTAACGCCCGCATCTTCTGGATGGGGCAGGGCACTTTGGCGCCGGGCGGCCGCTATCACATCAAGCTCGGCACCGCGTCGGCGGCGGCGAGCATCGCCGGACCGATGCAATTGATCGATCTCGCCGAGGACGCGCAGGTGAAATCGGTCGACCGCTTGATGAGCAACGAGTTCGGCACCTGCCGTCTCGAACTCGACCGCCCGCTCGCCGCCGACGGATACAACCAGAACCGCGAGACCGGCAGCTTTATCCTGATCGACGCCGAAACCCATGACACGGTGGCGATGGGATTGATCGAAGTGCCGGTGAATGCCAGCGCGGCAACGCGCAACGCGAACGCCGTGACCGGCGCGCCGACTTCGCGTGACCTGTACAAATTGTTCGGCATCAACGCCAATCACGCTCGATCGCTGGCCAAGACGTTAAGCTGGCGCGTTATGGGCAGCGTCGTCACGTTCCTGGTGGCGTTGCTGGTCACCGGTAACACCGCGATCGCCAGTTCGATCGTCGTTGCCGAGATCGTTATCAAAATCGCGTTCTATTATTTCCACGAGCGCCTGTGGCTGCTGGCGCCGTGGGGACGAAGTTAACGCTTCTCAACAATCGCAATCGCCGCCGCGACCGCCGCTTCGACATCGAGATTCGTCGTATCGAGCAGATGCGCGTCGCTGGCCTGCCTGAGCGGCGAGGCCGAGCGCGAACTGTCGCGTTCGTCGCGCTTGCGGATGTCGGCGAGCACGGTGGCATCGTCGATCGTCTTGCCGGAGGCGCGATACTCCGCCGCGCGGCGGCGGGCGCGAACTTCCGGCGCGGCTGTGACGAAAATCTTCATGTCGGCGTCGGGGCAAATGACGGTGCCGATATCGCGGCCGTCCAGCACCGCGCCGGGCGCGCTGGCGGCGAAGCTGCGCTGAAAGCCGACCAGCGCCGCGCGCACCTCGGGGATCGCTGACACAAAGGATGCCGCCTCACCGGCCTCGGCGCCTTTGAGCACCGCTTCATCGAAGCGCGCGAGATCGAGCGATTGCGCGGCGGCAATGGCCGCCTGCCTGTCTTCGAGTTTGTGGCCGGCGTCGAGCACCGTCTTGCCGACCGCGCGATATAGGAGACCGGTGTCGAGATGG
This sequence comes from Bradyrhizobiaceae bacterium, assembly GCA_947479905.1. Classification (GTDB taxonomy): domain Bacteria; phylum Pseudomonadota; class Alphaproteobacteria; order Rhizobiales; family Xanthobacteraceae; genus Pseudolabrys. Next base: position 733 of record CANKBJ010000188.1, on the reverse strand, counting down.
CGCAGGCCGTAATGCGCGGCCAGCCTCTTGCCGATGGTGCCTTTGCCGGACGCGGCCGGTCCGTCGATGGCGATGATCACGACAGCTCCGCCCCGAGGCCGCGCATCAATTCGACGAAGCCAGGGAAACTGGTCGCAATAAAAGCGCTATCGTCGATGCGCACCGGGCTGATGCTGGCCAGCCCCATCATCAGGGCCGACATGGCGATACGATGATCCATGTGCGTCTTGACCTCACCGCCGCCGGGGACGCCGGTCGCGCCCATCCCGTGTACGATCATGTCGTCGCCTTCGATATCGACCTTGACGCCGTTGACGCGCAGCATCTCGGCGGTGGCTTCCAGCCGGTCGCTTTCCTTGACGCGCAATTCCTTTAAGCCCCGCATCCGCGTGTCGCCTTCGGCGAAGGCCGCCGCCACCGCGAGAATGAGATATTCGTCGATCATCGAGGGCGCGCGCGCCGCCGGCACATCGACGCCCTTGAGCTTCGACGTGCGCACGCGCAGGTTCGCGGTTTCCTCGCCCTCATCCTTCTTGTCGGTTTCTTCGATATTGGCGCCCATTTCGCGCAAGGTCTTGAATAGGCCGGTGCGCAGCGGATTGAGCATCACCGATTCAAGCGTCAGCTCGGAGCCCGGCACGATCAATGCCGCGACCAGCGGGAACGCCGCCGATGAGGGATCGGCCGGCACCGCGACATGCGCCGGCGAAAGCTCGGGCTGGCCTTGCAGCGT
>CANKBJ010000187.1 GCA_947479905.1 Bradyrhizobiaceae bacterium | reverse complement strand
ATGATCAACAAGGTGACGCTCGACGCCACCGATCCGATCTCGCTGCAAACCGATTACAAGAAATGCGCCGTGCGCATCGAGAAAGTGGGGACGATATGATCGCTAGCCCGCGAATCCTGGTACTGGCGGTGGTTTTCGCCGCGCTTTCGACCTCGCTTCTGGCGCAATCAGTCAGCACCGGTCTGCGCGGACCGACCCCGCTCGATCAGGAAGGCCCGGCGGCGCAGATGACGCCGCTCAAGAACACCGCGGAAAAGGAAGTGCGCAATTATCCGGAGCAGCCGCCGGTCATTCCGCACTCCACGGAGGGCTATCAGATCGACATGAACGGCAACAAATGCCTGTCGTGTCACGCCCGCGCCCGCACCGCCGAGTCGCTCGCGCCGATGATCAGCATCACGCACTTCATGGACCGCGACGGTCAGTTCCTGGCGACCGTGTCGCCGCGCCGGTTCTACTGCACCGGATGTCACGTCCCGCAGCACACCGCGACGCCGCCGGTGACCAATGACTTCGTCGACATCGACACGATGCTGAACAAGGCAACGCCGGGCGGCCGCCGATGAGCGTCACGGGCGAAACGAAGCCGACAAAAATCGCGCAGGTCCGCGCCTTTGTCGTCGATCTCTGGTACGTGCTGATCCGCCCCAGTTCGGTATTCGGACTGGGCGTGCTGGTGCTGGCAGGCTTCGTCGCCGGCGTCATCTTCTGGGGCGGCTTCAATACCGCGCTCGAAATCACCAACACCGAAAATTTCTGCACCGGCTGTCACGAGATGAAAGACAACGTGTTCGCCGAATTGAAATCGACGACCCATTTCTCCAATCGCTCAGGCGTGCGCGCCAGTTGCCCGGACTGTCATGTGCCGCACAACTGGACCGACAAGATCGCCCGCAAGATGCAGGCGTCGAAGGAAGTCTGGGGACACCTGTTCGGCACCATCGATACGCGCGACAAGTTTCGCGATCACCGCAAGGAACTGGCGCTGCACGAATGGGCGCGCTTCAAGGCCAACGATTCGCTGGAATGCCGCAACTGCCACTCGGCGCAGTCGATGGACATCACCAAGCAGTCGCCGCGCGCCTCGGTCGCGCACCAGCGCTTCCTTTTTACCGGCGAAAAGACCTGCATCGATTGTCACAAGGGCATCGCTCATCAGTTGCCCGACATGCGCGGCGTACCGGGCTGGTAATCGGCTGGCGGATAGACGTCAGTAGCGCGGCGTGCCGGGCACGAAGGCGTCGAACGCCGCCCAGAACTGCGCGCGGAACGAATCCTGTTCCTGCAAGATCTCATGCTTGGCGCCGGGCAGGATGAGATGTCGCCCGGCCAGCAGACGCATGCCGAAGGCTTCGATGGCCGAGGTCGAGACCACCTCGTCGTAGCCCGCCGCCACCAGCAGCATCGGCTGGCGGATGCGCGCGGCGTAGGACGGCTCGGCGAATCTGTTCATCAGGCGGATGGCGGAGTCGGCCCAGGCGATGGTTGGCGCGCCAAGTCCAAGTTCCGGTTCTTCCTGGAGTACCGCCGCGTTGCGTGCAAAGCGCACCGGATCGGACGTCAGCACATTGCCGATGAAATTCTCGGCGCCAGAGGCGGCGCCGTGGCCGGTCGGCACAAAGGCCGAGCCGCGGCCGATCATGCGCATGAAGCGCGCCAGCGGTCCGGCGATATGGGTGAGCTTGTCGGGCCGCAGCGCGATCATCGGCGCGGTGAGCACGATCCGTTCGAACCAGCGGCTGCCATGGTGGCAGGAGGCGATGATATTGGCGCCGCCCATCGAATGGCCGAGCGCGAAATAGGGCGGCGGGCAATCCGGCAGCACCACCTGCGTCATGAAGGCGTCGAGGTCGATGGCGTATTGCGAGAAGTTCTTGACGTGGCCCTTGTGGTGGTCGGCGAGCGCGCGCTCCGAGAGGCCCTGCCCGCGCCAGTCGAAGGTCACGACCGCGAAACCGCGCGCGCGCAAATCGCGCACCGTCTCGAAATATTTTTCAATGTATTCGGCGCGGCCCTGCAGGATGACGACGGTGCCCCTGCGGCTCGGCGGCGGCTGCCAGCGGCCAAAGCGCAAAGTCACCCCGTCCGGGGTCTTGAAGACGCCGGCCAACCCGTGATCGGGCACCGGATTGGCGGGAATAGAGATGAATTTCATGACGCCGCGAATAAGCCGCTGGACGAGGGCTATGCGCCTTATAGGGCATGACGCCGGAAAGTGTGAACCGGATTCCGGCGCGTCGGCGCGCGGTCACCAGCGGCAATAAAATGCACACAATTTCAATAACTTAATGAATCGACGGCGGGCTCTTGCAGGGCCGAAACAGCGTTCCCATATCCTTTTTGCGCAGGCCATAACGGCTGCGCACGGGCAATCAAGGTTCGGCCAATCGGCGGACTGCCCGCAAGGACTTAATAGGTCGCTCAACTCTGGAGGACTTGCACTATGCGTACTTTCGATCTCTCCCCTCTTTATCGTTCCACCGTCGGCTTCGACCGGCTGTTTTCGATGATGGACGGCTTCGACGCCGCTCCGGGCTATCCGCCCTACAACATCGAACGCACCGGCGAGAACGATTACCGCGTCACCGTCGCGGTTGCCGGCTTCGGCGCGGATGAACTTTCGATCGAAACGAAAGAGAACACGCTGACCATCAAGGGCGGCAAACAGACCACCGCCGAGCAGAATGGCGAGGTGCTTTATCAGGGCATCGCCGCGCGCGCCTTCGAGCGCGTGTTCCAGCTCGCCGACTACGTCCAGGTGAAGAACGCCGCGCTCGAGAACGGGCTGCTGCACGTCGACCTGGTGCGCGAGATCCCCGAGGCGAAGAAGCCGCGGCAGATCCCGATCGGCAACGCTCAGGCAAAGCCGCAAGTGGTCGAGAATAAAGTCGCCGCCTGAACCTAAGGCGAACTCCAAAACATCATGAAGACGTCAGCGCCCCGGAAATTCCGGGGCGCTTTTTATTCCGGCGTCGTCGGCGGCGTATAGCCGATCGGCGGCGAGGTCTCGCTGATCATCGGCGACGGTCTTGCCGGCTCGCCCGGAATGGCAATCTTTTCCCCGGACGCTGCTTTGCCGTCAAAGCGTGGCGTCGGACGCAGCGGCGTCAGCCCTTCAGGGGCCGGCGGCGGCGCACTCAGGACGGCGCGGCTCGGTCCCGAAGGAAGCGGCTCGGACGCCGGTGGTGGCTCGTTGCGCAGTTTCCAGCGCGGCGCAACCGCGGCGGGCGGCTGCGCCGGCGTGGCTGCGGCGCGGGGTTTCACGCGCGGGCGCGGGAGCGGCGGCGGCGCGACAACCTCATTGTCATCATCGTCGTCATCGGTCACGGCCGGCTCGGGACGCCGATCAAGATTGGCGCCGGTCGCGGGCCTTGTGGGTTCGCCCGGCTGCGGCACATGGATGATGCGCGGGCCGCGCTGATAGTCGAGCGAATACGACTGCCCCATAGCCGACGGCGCGCTTGCGACCGAAGCCGCAAACACGAGGCTGAGGGTCAATGCCTTTTTCACCGCCGCTGCCTCTGCGCCGTCTAGCGGCGCGCGATGTAGCGGATGATGTGATCGACCGATATCTGTCCGGCGCCGAGCGACAGCAATACCGTGAGGAGCGCCGCCCAGTAGACATGGGCGGTAAACAGATCCTGCGGCATCACGTAGACCGAAATCATCGCCGTCATGATCAACAGGCCGAGCGCGGCGAAGCGCGTGCCGAAGCCGATCACCAGCATGATCGGCAGGATGAATTCGCCGTAGCTCACCAGATAGGCGGCCACGACCGGAGGCACCGGCATCGGCGGATACTGAGTCTGGAAAGCGGCGAAGGTTTCCGCTTTCACCTGAAGCGGAAGGACGATGGAGAAGTCGATGTTGCGCAGGAAATCGAGGCTGACGAGGTCCTGGATATTGAACGGCACGCGCGGGCCATCGACCCGGGTCTGGCCGTCGAGAAAGAACACCCGCGCCATGATCAGCCGCAGCGCCAGCGCCACCAGCGCATAGGGAATGAACGAACAGGCCGACACGAAACTGTCGACCGTCAGCCCGATGACCGAGCGCGAGCGGCGCGCCCGTTCGTCCGCGCGCCGGGCAATGGCCGCGCTGGTCGAATACGCCGCCGCTTCGGCCGGTGGCTGCCGCTCATTTGAGCCGTCCGAATGGTCCATCGGCGCCGGGCCGATGGCGATCAGCCGGTCGGCCAGCCGTTCCATGGCAGCTTCGCCGGACGCGGTTTCGGCCGGATTCGCCTGACTAATGCTGTTGGTCATGATTGCAACTCCATCTCTCATTTTCCGCACCATAGCCAACCTGCCGGGGCCTGCGGCGAATTCCCGGTTGCACGGTTAAACGGTTAATTGAGCTGGTTATTTACCGGCAGTCGGCGGACGCAACGCCATTGCGCAAATTGAGCGCGCGTGGTCCTGTTCTTGCTTGTTGGGAAGGCACCGCCGCAACAAAGCGCAAGCTTTGACCGATTCCAGCGTGGACCCGTCTTGTGCGGCGAGGCAAAATTTGGCATGGTCTATTAGGACAGCAATGCTGTCCTAATCATGTAATGCCTGCGAAACCGGGGGTGCTGCAAGTGGCACGCTCAAATCTTGGGCTCAGCGGGTAGAGTGATTACGCCGGACGCACCGGCGAGGCAGGGCGACATGAGCGAGCGAAAGAACAGCGCAGGATTTGTCGGCAAGGCCGCATCGCCCAAAAGCGATGACGCCGACGCGCCGTTTTTGGGCTCGACCGCCGATCCGGGAACGCCGGAAGCGCAGGGCCTCTATGATCCCGCGCTCGACAAGGACGCCTGCGGCGTCGGCTTCGTCGCCGACATCAAGGGCCGCAAGTCGCATCAGATCGTTCAGGACGGTCTGCAGATTCTTTGCAACCTTGAGCATCGTGGCGCCACCGGCGCCGATCCGCGCATGGGCGATGGCGCCGGCATTCTGGTGCAGATCCCGCACAAGTTTTTCGCCAAGGAAGCCACCCGTCTCGGCTTCACGCTGCCGGAACCGGGGCTCTACGCCGTCGGCCAATTGTTCATGCCGCAGGAGGACACCTGGCGGCAGATCATCCGCGACATCTATGCCGACGTGATCGCCCGCGAGGGCCTCAGCCTGATCGGCTGGCGCGACGTACCGAAAGACAACGCCTCGCTCGGCGAGTCGGTCAAGCCGACCGAACCGCGGCACATGCAGGTGTTCATCGGCCGCGGCAAGAAGAAGCTCAGCGAAGATGAATTCGAGCGCCGCCTCTATATCCTGCGCAAGTCGATCTCGAACGCGATCTATCGCCGCCGCGAACGGCGCACCTCGAGCTATTACCCGGTGTCGATCTCGTGCCGCACGGTGATCTACAAGGGCATGTTCCTGGCCGATCAACTCGGCAAATATTATCCCGACCTGCACGATCCGGATTTCCAGAGCGCCATCGCGCTGGTGCATCAGCGCTTCTCGACCAACACCTTCCCGGCCTGGTCGCTGGCGCATCCCTATCGCATGGTCGCGCATAACGGCGAAATCAACACTTTGCGCGGCAACGTCAACTGGATGGCGGCGCGGCAAGCCTCGGTGTCCTCGCCTTTGTTCGGCAAGGACATCAAGAAGCTGTGGCCGATCTCCTATGAAGGACAATCCGACACGGCCTGTTTCGACAACGCGCTCGAATTCCTCACGCAAGGCGGTTACTCGCTCGCGCATGCCGTGATGATGATGATTCCGGAAGCCTGGGCCGGCAATCCGCTGATGGATGAAGAGCGCCGCTCTTTCTACGAATACAACGCCGCGCTGATGGAGCCGTGGGACGGCCCGGCAGCGATCGCCTTCACCAACGGCCGCCAGATCGGCGCCACGCTCGACCGCAACGGCTTGCGGCCGGCGCGCTATCTGCTGACCAAGGACGATCGCATCATCATGGCCTCGGAAATGGGCGTGCTGCCCATTCCGGAAAAGGACATCATCAAGAAGTGGCGCCTGCAGCCCGGCAAGATGCTGCTGGTCGATCTCGACCAAGGCCGGCTCATTCCCGACGAGGAACTCAAGGCGACTTTGGCCCAGAGCCATCCGTATCGCGAGTGGCTGACGCGCACCCAGATCGTCCTGGAAGAACTGCCGGGCGCGCCGAGCGCCTCGCCGATCTCCAACCTGGCGCTGCTCGATCGCCAGCAATTGTTCGGCTACACGCAGGAAGACACCAAGCTGCTGATGACGCCGATGGGCACCACCGGCGAGGAAGCCATCGGCTCGATGGGCAACGACACGCCGAT
>CANKBJ010000186.1 GCA_947479905.1 Bradyrhizobiaceae bacterium | reverse complement strand
GCCATCGGCTGCGCCTTATTGGGCGCGGTCTGGGCCGGCTCAGTCGTATCGGTCGCATCCGCTGCCGAGCGCGGCGCGGTGGCGCAAAAGGCGGTGGCCGACACCATCGACCGGCTGCCAGCGGTCACCGATGTGCGGGTCGGCGGCTCGGAGACCCAGACCCGCTTCATCATGGACCTGACCGCCAGGATCGACGTCGCCGCATTCGCGCTCGCCAATCCCTATCGCGTTGTGGTCGATCTGCCCCAGGTCGTCTTCAAGCTGCCCGAGAAGGCCGGCGAGCAGAGCCGCGGGCTAATCAAGGCGTTCCGCTTCGGCCTCATCATGCAGGGCGGTTCGCGCATCGTGCTCGACACCAAGGGGCCGGTGCGTATCGACAAGGCCTTTGTCCTCGATGCCGAAGGCGGCCTGCCGGCGCGCCTCGTCATCGACTTGTCGGCCACGGACAAGACCAGCTTCCAGCGGGCGATGTCGCTGGAGACGCGCGCGCCGCGCAGCGCCGACGTCAATAAAAGCGAGGCGCCTCCGGCCACCGGCGACAGCCGGCCGCTGATCGTGCTCGATCCCGGCCATGGCGGCATCGACAATGGCGCAAAGGCGGCGACCGGGGAAATGGAAAAGGACGTGGTGCTGCAATTCGCCCAGACCTTGCGGCAATTGCTCGAACGCAGCGGCAAATATCGCGTGGCGATGACGCGCTCGGACGACACGTTCGTTGCGCTCACCGAACGGGTCAAGTTCAGCCGCTCGCAAGGCGCGGCATTGTTCGTCTCGATTCACGCCGACGCCATTCCGAAAAGCGAAGGCCAGGCTGAGGGCGCGACCGTCTATACTTTGTCGGAGAATGCCTCGGACGCCGAAGCCGCGCGTCTGGCAGAAGCCGAAAACCGCGCCGACGCCATCGCCGGCGTCGATCTGACAGCGGAGCCCGACGACGTTGCCAATATTCTGGTCGATCTGGCCCAGCGCGAGACCAAGACCTATTCGACGCAATTTGCCCGCAACGTGGTCGGCGAGTTGAAGGCGACGGCGCGGCTGCACAAAAATCCGATGAAGGCGGCCGGGTTCAAGGTGCTGACCGCGCCGGACGTACCCTCGGTCCTGGTCGAACTCGGTTACATGTCGACCAAGGACGATCTCAAGCTTTTGACCTCGGCGGCCTGGCAGGCCAAGACCGCCACGGCGTTGTCGCAGGCGGTCGATAGCTTCTTTGCGCCACGGCTGGCGCGCGGCAGCGGGGGCCGGGGCAACTGATGGACTTCCCGATGGATTTGTGGCCTCAGTTTCAACATAAAACCAAGCGACCAGAGAGGCTTGGCGGATTTTTTGGCGGTTTTGGCGGCGGCCGGACGGCCGGGGAAAGAAGCGGGACTATTCGCTCATGAAGGTTATTCTGCGCTTCCTCGGCTTCCTGTTCACGGCGGGCACGATCCTGTTCGTGGTCGGCGTCGCCGGCGTGTCCGGCCTGCTGTGGCATTTTTCCAAGGATCTGCCGGACTATTCGCAGCTTCAGGACTACGAGCCGCCGGTGATGACGCGCGTGCATGCCGGCGACGGCTCGCTGGTCGCCGAATATGCGCGCGAGCGCCGGCTCTATGTGCCGATCCAGGCGGTGCCGAAGCAGGTGATCAACGGCTTTCTCGCCGCCGAGGACAAGAATTTCTACGAGCATGGCGGGCTTGATTTCACCGGCATCGCCCGCGCCGGCGTCAACCTGATTCAGAACTTCGGCTCGGGCCGGCGTCCACAGGGCGCCTCGACCATCACGCAGCAGGTCGCCAAGAACTTCCTGTTGACCAACGAAGTGTCCTACACGCGCAAGATCAAGGAAGCGCTGCTGGCGCTGAAGATCGAGCGCACCTATTCCAAGGACAAGATCCTCGAACTGTATCTCAACGAAATCTATCTCGGCCTCGGCGCCTATGGCATTGCCGCGGCGTCGCTGGTTTATTTCGACAAGGCGGTCAACGAACTGACCGTTCAGGAAATTGCTTATCTCGCGTCGCTGCCGAAAGCGCCGAACAATTATCATCCGTACCGCTTCCGCGAGCGCGCGCTCGAGCGGCGCAACTGGGTGATCGACCGCATGGCCGAGGCCGGTTTCGTCAAAGCCGCCGACGCCGACAAGGCCAAGCGCACGGGCCTGGGCGTTGTGCAGAAGCAGACCGCGCAGCAACATACCTTCGCGGCCGAATATTTCGCCGAGGAAGTGCGCCGCGAACTTTACGAGCGCTACGGCGAAAAGAAGCTTTACGAGGGCGGGTTGTCGGTGCGCACCACGCTCGATCCGAAAATGCAATTGATCGCCCGCAAGTCTCTGATCGATGGGCTGGTCAAATACGACGAAGCGCATGGCTGGCGCGGGGCCGTGAAACAGATCGATATTTCCGGCGACTGGGGCGTCAAGCTTGCCGAGGTCAAGGCGCTCAACGACGTGTCGCCGTGGCGGCTGTCGGTGGTTCTCGAAGTCAACGATCAGTCGGCGCGCATCGGCTTGCAGCCCGGCCGCGATCCGACCGGTTATGTCGGCAAGGACCGCGACATCGGCATCCTGCCGCTCGACGGTGTGAAGTGGGCGAGGGTTTCCGGCAAGGCGCCGACCAAGGTCGCGCAGGTGCTCAATCCCGGCGACGTCGTATATGTCGAAGCGGCCGAGAAAGGCCCCGGTCAGTTTCGATTGCGTCAGGTGCCGGAAATTTCCGGCGGCATGGTGGTGCAGGATCCGTGGACCGGCCGCGTGCTGGCGATGGTCGGCGGCTTCTCCTATGACCAGAGCCAGTTCAATCGCGCCACGCAGGCGCTGCGCCAGCCCGGCTCGTCGTTCAAGCCGATCGTTTACGCGGCGGCGCTCGATAATGGCTATACGCCGTCATCTCTTGTGCTGGACGCGCCGATCGAACTCGATCAGGGCGCGGGCCAGGGCGTGTGGAAGCCGGAAAACTACGAAAACAATTTCTTCGGGCCGTCGACCTTGCGCTTCGGCATCGAGCATTCGCGCAACGTCATGACCGTGCGGCTGGCGCAGGACGTCGGCATGCCGCTGATCGCGGAATATTCCAAGCGCTTCGGCGTCTATGACAGCCTGCCGCCTTATCTGTCGTTCTCGTTGGGCGCCGGCGAAACGTCGCTGCTGCGCATGGTCACCGCTTACGCCATGTTCGACAATGGCGGCCGGCGCGTGAAGCCGACCTTGGTCGACCGCATTCAGGACCGCTATGGGCACACCGTCTATCGTCACGACGAGCGCGAGTGCATCGGCTGTTCCGCCAAGAAGTGGGAAAACCAGCCCGAACCGTCGCTGATCGACCGGCGCGAGCAGGTGATCGATCCGATGACGGCCTATCAGATTACGTCGATGATGGAAGGCGTGGTGCTGCGCGGCACCGCCGGCAGCGCCGGTTTCCAGCGCGAGGTCGGCAAGCCGGTCGCCGGCAAGACCGGCACCACCAACGATTACAAGGACGCCTGGTTCATCGGCTTCACGCCGGACGTCGTGGTCGGCGTCTATTTCGGTTTCGATAAGCCGCGTTCGCTCGGACGCGGCGAGACCGGCGGCTCGCTGGCCGCGCCGGTGGTCAAGAACTTCATGAAGGCGGCGCTGGCCGACAAGCCGGCGGCGCCGTTCCGCGTGCCGCCCGGCATCAAGCTGATCCGCATCGACCCGAAGACGGGCATGCGCGCCGGCCCCGATACGCCGAAGGCGATCCTCGAAGCGTTCAAGCCCGGCACCGTGCCGCCGGACAGCTATTCGGTGATCGGCTTTGACAACGGGCAGGGTGGTGGCGCGCCGGCGGCCTTCGGGCAAAGCGTGTCGCCGGAATCCGGCCGCGCCGTGCGTTCTGGTACTGGCGGGTTGTATTGAAGCTAGAGCCTGCCCCGGTGACGAAGGTTGCGCTTGTCGGCTTGCGCCGTTAAATCCCCCTCGATACCGAATCTGACAGCGCCGCCCACGCGGCATGGAATAAGACGATGCGCGCCGAAACACAGAACCTCGTTGAAGACATCAAGCAGTCGGTCGGGCTGCTGAGGAGGCATCTTTGACGTCGATACTGCGACGCGGCGCCTCGCCGAACTGAACAAATTCGCCGAAGACCCCGCCTTCTGGAACGACCAGGCCAAGGCGCAGCGCACCATGCGCGAACGCGACGCACTGGAGGACCAGCTCAAGGCGATCGGCCGCATCCAGCAGGATCTCGACGATCAGCTGATGCTGATCGAACTCGGCGAATCCGAGAAGGACGCCGCCACCGTCGGCGAGGCCGAAAGCGCCCTCAAAGGCCTGCGTGCCGAAGTGGCGCGGCGCGAACTCGAAGCGCTGCTGTCGGGCGAGGCCGACGCCAATGACTGCTATCTCGAAGTCCATGCCGGCTCCGGCGGCACCGAAAGCCAGGACTGGGCCGAGATGCTGATGCGCATGTATGTGCGCTGGGCCGAGAAGAAGGGCTACAAGGTCGAGTGGATCGAAGAGAGCGAAGGCGAAGGCGCGGGCATCAAGTCGGCGACCGTGCAGATCAAAGGGCATAACGCCTATGGCTGGCTGAAAAGCGAGAACGGCGTGCACCGCCTGGTGCGCATCTCGCCGTTCGATGCCAATGCGCGGCGTCACACATCATTCGCCAGCGTCGTCGTATTCCCGGTGATCGACGACCGCATCAAGATCGAGATCAACGAAAACGATGTGCGCACCGACGTGATGCGCTCCAGCGGCGCCGGCGGCCAGCACGTCAACAAGACCGAGTCGGCGGTGCGTCTGACGCATATTCCGACCAACACGGTGGTGAAGTGCCAGCAGGACCGCTCGCAGCATCGCAATAGGGCGATGGCCTGGGACATGCTGCGCGCCAAATTGTTCGAGGCGGAAGTCAAACGCCGCGAAGACAAGGCGGTGGCCGCGCAGGACGCCAAGACCGACATTGCCTGGGGCCACCAGATCCGATCCTACGTCTTGAACCCGTACCAGATGGTCAAGGACCTGCGCACCGGCGTGTCGACCTCCGACAGCGAGGGCGTGCTCAACGGCGATCTCGACCCGTTCATGCAGGCGGCTTTGGCGCAGAAGGCCTTCGGCGGCGGGCCGGACAGTGTCGAGGATGTAGAGTAAGACAGCCGAAGCGTCTGGATTCGCCGACGCGCTAGTTTTTTATTGCTAGCGACGCCCCAACGCGCCGCCGAGAATTGTACCCAATAGTTGGCCGAATGCTTCGGCATCCGCGTCGCCTTGTTGTTGTTGATTATATTGCGGTGGAGATTGATACTGGGTCTGTTGGCCAAGACATTCTCGATTGTAAACGTCGGCCATGTCCTGCGCCTGGCCAGGCGAGTAAACGCCCGGCGGCGCATTCAAAAGCGAATTCAAAATGGCTTGGCAATCGACGTTCTGAGCGAACGCGTTGTGGCATAAAAGGAAGTTTAGGCATGCCAGTATTGTAAACATCCGCATGCGACGCCCTCCCTGAAGCTCCGCCAGATGCGCAGGATAAGCGACACTTAATGATTGTGTAAAGTGGCGATACACGATTAGATAGCGTCCTCAATGGGGAGGCTCTAATGTCTGCAACGCGGATTGGCATTGCCTTTATCGTGGTTTGCGCCTTCAGCGAAAGTGCGACAGCCCAAAGCTGGGTCTATCAGCAGTTTAGTAATGGCGGCTCAAGTTGGAACGCGAACAATCACAACATTCCGCAGGGCGGGGCAGGATATAACAGCGGCTACGTTCAACAGCCGCAACCGTATTATCAGCCGCCTCCTGTTCAAGCTCCGAGGCCCTATCAATACAACGTGCCGGCCTATCCGGCGCCGCAAGGCCCGGTCCGACTCAATCCTGATGTTCAGAATCCGAATAATTTCAGTTACCTACGGCCAACCTCGCCGCCGCCCGCACGACCGACTTATGTGGCCCCTCGCTACTATAATGCGCCGGCAACTGGTTTCCGTCGATAATGGGCGCGATTGGCCTGCAACGAATATCTAGTTTGTGAGATAGGAAGCAGTTCAAATCTTGCTCCCGGCAATTCAAATAGGTTGAAGTCAGATATTCGCGCCCAAAATCCCGCTGCCCAATCGCAATCCCGCGCGCAGGAATTTCTGCGGATCGACCGGCTTGTCGTCGATGCGCGTTTCATAATGCAGATGCGGGCCGGTCGAGCGGCCGGTCGAGCCGATGCGGCCGATGGTCTGGCCGATGGCGACACGCTGGCCGACCTTCACGTCGATCTTCGACATGTGGCCGTAGCGGGTCGAGAGCCCGTTGCCGTGGTCGATCTCGACCATGTTGCCGTAGCCG
>CANKBJ010000185.1 GCA_947479905.1 Bradyrhizobiaceae bacterium | reverse complement strand
GGCCATCAGGCCCACCGCTGGAACCCGAAGATGGGTCAATACATCTTCGGCACCCGCAACAACATTCACATCGTCGATCTGGCCCAGACCGTGCCGATGCTGCAGCGCGCGCTGCAGGCCGTCAGCGATACCGTCGCCAAGGGCGGCCGCATCCTGTTCGTCGGCACCAAGCGCCAGGCGGCCGACGGCATTGCCGCGGCGGCCAAGCAGTCGGCGCAGTATTACGTCAATTCGCGCTGGCTCGGCGGCACGCTGACCAACTGGAAGACCATCTCCGGTTCGATCTCGCGCCTGCGCAAGCTCGAGGAAATGCTCGGCACCGGCGCGGCGCAGAGCTACACCAAGAAAGAACGCCTGACGATGCAGCGCGAGCGCGACAAGCTCGACCGCTCGCTCGGCGGCATCAAGGACATGGGCGGCGTGCCCGACCTGATCTTCGTGATCGACACCAACAAGGAAGACATCGCGATCAAGGAAGCGCGCCGTCTCAACATTCCGGTCGCCGCGATCATCGACACCAACTGCGATCCGGCCGGCATCACCTATCCGGTCCCGGGCAACGATGACGCGGCGCGTGCCGTGACGTTGTATTGCGACCTGATCGCGCGCGCCGCGCTCGATGGCATTTCGCGTTCGCAGGGCGAGCGCGGCGTCGATCTCGGCGCTCAGGAAAAGCCCATCATGGCGGAAACCATCCCGACCGTGCCGGCCGCGGCCGATCTCGGCTTCGAGCAGCTTGCCGGTCCGCGCGGCGTCGCCGACGACCTCAAGAAGCTGCCGGGCATTTCGCCGGCGATCGAAAAGCAGCTCAACGATCTCGGCATTTTCCACTACACGCAGATCGCCGAACTCTCGGCCACCGCCGCGCATAATGTCGGCGAAGAAGTCGGTCTGCCGGGCCGCGTCGATGGCTGGGTCGCCAAGGCCAAGCAGATGACCGCGGAAGCGGAATAATAAAAGCTGGCGCCCGCGGCTTTACGCGGGCGCCGGTTTCTTTGAATCGGGATTGAACGACGCCGCCGGCCCGGCCGGTCGCGATCCGTTGAAGGAATTATCGAGATGGCACAGATCACCGCACAAATGGTCAAGGAACTGCGCGAGTCGACCGGCGCAGGCATGATGGACTGCAAGGCCGCGCTCACCGAGACCGGCGGCGAGATGGAAGCGGCGCAGGACTGGCTGCGCAAGAAGGGCCTGTCGAAAGCCGCCAAGAAGGCCGGCCGCGTCGCCGCCGAAGGCTTGATCGGCGTCGCCGTGCGCGGCCCCAAGGCCGTCGTGGTCGAACTGAATTCGGAAACCGATTTCGTCGCGCGCAACGACCTGTTCCAGGGCCTCGTCAAGATGGCCGCCAATGTCGCGTTCGACGCCGGCGCCGATGTCGAAGCGATCAAGGCCGCCAAGGTCGGCGCGATCAGCGTCAATGAGGCGATCAACGACACGATCGCCAAGATCGGCGAGAACATGTCGCTGCGCCGCGCCGCGATTGTCGAAGTCTCCAAGGGCGCGATCGGCTCTTACATCCACAACGCCGTCAGCGATGGCCTCGGCAAGATCGGCGTGCTCGTCGGTCTGGAATCGACCGGCAATGTCGATGAGTTGACCGCGCTCGGCCGTCAGTTGGCGATGCATGTCGCGTCGTCCAATCCGCTGGCGCTCGATGCTTCCGGCGTCGATCCGGAAATCGTCAAGCGCGAGAAGGATGTGCTGGCCGACAAGTTCCGTCAGCAGGGCAAGCCCGAGGCAATGATCGAGAAGATCGTCGAGTCCGGCATCAAGACTTTCTACAAGGAACAGACGTTCCTCGAGCAGCCGTTCATTTTCGACGACAGCGGCAAGAAGTCGGTGGCGCAGGCGGTCAAGGAAGCCGAAGGCAAGGTCGGCGGTCCGATCAAGATCACCGGCTTCGTGCGCTACGGTCTCGGCGAGGGCATCGAGAAACAGGAAGCCGACTTCGCCGCCGAAGTCGCCGCGGCGGCCGGCCAGAGCTGATGAATTCGACCGGCGCCCGTTGGCGCCGGTTTCGCGTCTTGATGTGCCGATAAATTTCAGGGTCGCCACTTATGTCTGATCCGATTTACAAGCGCGTCATCGTCAAGCTCTCCGGCGAGGCGCTCAACGGCGACAAGCCCTTCGGCATCGATCAGGCGACCGTCGAACGCATCGCCGCCGATCTGGCGGCGACCGCAAAGCTCGGCGTCGAACTCGGCGTCGTCGTCGGCGGCGGCAACATCTTCCGCGGCGTCGAAGTCTCGTCGCGCGGCGTGCCGCGCCCGGTCGGCGACACCATGGGCATGCTGGCGACGGTGATGAACTGTCTGGTGCTGGAAGCGGCCATTGAGCGGCAGGGCCGGGAGGCGCGCACTTTGTCCGCGCTCGCCATGACCTCGGTTTGCGAAACCTATAACCGCAAGCGGGCCATGAAGAATCTGGCCAAGGGCCGGGTGGTTCTCTTGGCCGCCGGTACCGGCAATCCGTTTTTCACCACCGACACCACCGCCGTGCTGCGCGCCGCCGAACTGGAATGTCAGGCCGTGCTCAAGGCCACCAATGTCGATGGCGTCTACACGGCCGATCCGAAGAAGGACCCGACCGCCAAGCGTTACGAGCGCCTCGGCCATCAGGAGGCGATCGAAAAGGACCTTAGGGTGATGGACGGCGCCGCCTTCGCGCTTGCTCGGGAGAACCGGACGCCTATCATCGTTTTCTCGATCGCAGGAGAAAAGGCGATCGAGACGGTCCTGCGCGGTCATGGGCGCACGACCGTCGTCGGTTAGTTAAGGCAGAGTGGAATTGCAAACGCGCTGACGAAACGCGAGCGCACCGATCAGGGCTCGCGCCCAAAACGAAAAGTCAGCGGCATATTGTTGGGGGATCGTCATGGCAAACGCAACGCACGATATCAATGAAATCAAGCGCCGCATGAGCGGCGCCAGCGCCGCGCTCAAGACCGAACTGTCCGGATTGCGCACCGGCCGCGCCTCGGCGCATCTGCTCGATCCGGTGATGGTAGAAGCCTATGGCGCGATGATGCCGCTGGTGCAGGTGGCGAGCGTCACCATCCCCGAGCCGCGCATGATCTCGGTCAATGTCTGGGACAAGTCGCTGGTGCATGCGACCGAGAAGGCGATCGTCAATTCCAATCTCGGCCTGTCGCCGGCGACCGAAGGGCAGACCATCCGCCTGCGCATTCCCGAACTCAATCAGGATCGCCGCAAGGAACTGGTCAAGCTCGCGCATAAATATGCCGAGGCGGCCCGCGTCGCCGTGCGCCATGTGCGCCGCGATGCGCTCGACACCATCAAGAAGATCGAGAAGGAACACGGCAAGGACGAGATCGAGCGCTTCACCGCTGAGATCCAGAAGGCGACCGACGCCGGTATCGCCGAACTCGACCATATGCTCGCCGCCAAGGAAAAGGAGATCCTCACCGTTTGAGGTCTTAAAGATATGTCCGAGCCCGAGGTCCCGCAGAGCGCTCTATCGGCCGATGGCATTGCCGCGGTACCGCATCACGTCGCCATCATCATGGACGGCAACGGACGCTGGGCGGCCGCGCGCGGCCTGCCGCGCGTCGAGGGACACCGCCGCGGCGTCGAGGCATTGCGCCGCACGATCCGCGCCGCCGGCGAAATCGGCATCAAAATCATCACCATTTTCTCGTTCAGCTCGGAAAACTGGTCGCGCCCGGCCGCCGAGGTCGGCGAGCTGATGGGCCTGTTGCGCCGCTTCATCCGCAACGATCTGGCCGAACTGCACAAGAGCGGCGTGCGTGTGCGCATCATCGGCGAACGGGCCGGCCTGGAAGCCGATATCGGCCGGCTGCTGATCGAGGCGGAAGAACTGACCAAGGACAATACCGGGCTGACTTTGGTCGTCGCCTTCAATTACGGCGCGCGTCAGGAAATTGCGAGCGCCGCGCGGCGCGCCGCCGAGGCGGTCGCGCAAGGCTTACTCAAGCCGCAGGACATCACCGTCGAAACGATCGCCGGACTTCTCGACACCGCCGACATGCCCGATCCCGATCTGATCATCCGCACCAGCGGCGAGCAACGGCTGTCGAACTTTCTGCTGTGGCAATCGGCCTATAGCGAACTGGTCTTCGTGCCGGCCAACTGGCCCGACTTCGATCGCGCGACGCTGGAAGGCGCGATCCGCGAATACCGGCAGCGCGAGCGGCGTTTCGGCGGACTGTCCGGCACGGCCGCCGCCAAGACCGGTTCCTGAACCCCGTGAACGCAACCGGACCCAGCGGCAAATCCACAGTCAGCAACCTGACGCAGCGCATCGCCTCGGCAATCGTCCTCATTCCGTTCGCGTTGGCCGCTGCCTATTACGGCGGATGGGCCTTCGCGGTGTTCTGGGCGGCGGCAGCCGTCGCCGTGGCGTGGGAATGGACGCGCCTGGTCAAAGGGCCGGTCTGGATCGCCTGCGGTTTTTTCTACGCGGCGACGATGTTCGTTGCGCCGGTGTGGCTGCGCGCTGACGCGACTTACGGACTGCTCGCCATCGTCCTTTTGTTTGCAATCGTCTGGTCGACCGATATCTTCGGCTACTTCGCCGGCCGCGCCATTGGCGGACCCAAGCTGATGCCGAGCGTCAGCCCGAAAAAGACATGGTCTGGCGCAATCGCCGGCACGCTTGGCGCAACGATTGTCGCCGTCCTCGTCGCCAGCCTGTTCGGATCGTACAACATGGTGGCGATCGCGGCTGTCGCGCTGCTGCTGTCGGTCTGCGCGCAGGCCGGCGATCTGTTTGAATCTTTCGTCAAGCGCAAATTCAACGTCAAGGATTCCAGCCAGCTCATTCCCGGCCATGGCGGCGTGATGGACCGGCTCGATGGCTTTTGGGCGGCGGCGCTGGTCGGCTGCCTGATCGGCGTTCTGCGCGGCGGTGGCGCCGATGCGGCGCGCGGATTGCTGATATGGTGAGGGCATGAACGCCATCGCTGTCGCCAAGGCGCGATCGATGTCGGCGCCGTTGCCGGGGGATGCGCCGCGCAGCGTCACCATCCTCGGCGCCACCGGTTCGATCGGCGCCAGCACCGTTGATCTGATCAAGCGCAATCCGACGCTCTATCGCGTCGAGTGCGTCGCCTCCGGCCGCAACGTGACGGCGCTGGCGCAGGTCGCGCGCGATGTCGGCGCCCGCGTCGCGGTGATCGCCGATCCGGATTGTTACGCCGCTTTGAAAGACGCACTGGCCGGCAGCGGCATCGAAGCAGCGGCAGGAGAAGCGGCGCTTCTCGAAGCAGCGCTTTATCCCGCCGACTGGGTGATGGCGGCGATCGCCGGCGCGGTCGGCTTGAAGCCGACAATGGCGGCGATCGGGCGCGGCGCCACGGTCGCGCTCGCCAACAAGGAATGCCTCGTGTGCGCCGGCTCCCTGTTCATGGCCGCCGCCGCGCGATCCGGCGCGACCGTGCTGCCGGTCGACAGCGAACACAATGCGCTGTTTCAAGCGCTCGGCGCCGGGCGTCGCGAAGATGTGCGGCGGGTGATTTTGACCGCGTCCGGTGGACCGTTCCGCACCTGGTCGCTGGACGCGATCCGGCAGGCGACGCCGGAGCAGGCGCTGCGGCATCCGAACTGGTCGATGGGGCCGAAGGTCACCATCGATTCCGCCAGCCTGATGAACAAGGGGCTGGAGTTGATCGAAGCGCATCATCTGTTCGCGCTGCCGCCGCATGAGATCGACGTGCTGGTGCATCCGCAATCGGCGGTGCATGGGCTGGTCGAATTCCGCGACGGCTCGGTGGTGGCGCAAATGGGCCCCGCCGACATGCGGGTGCCGATCGCGCATTGCCTGGCCTGGCCGGCGCGCATCGACGGCCCGGCGCCGCGCCTCGATCTGGCGGCTTTGCGTGAACTGACATTCGAGGAGCCCGACCTGGCGCGGTTTCCGGCTTTGAGCCTGGCCCGACAGGCGATGGTAAAAGGCGGCGCGGCGCCGACGGTGCTGAACGCGGCCGACGAGGTCGCGGTGGCCGAGTTCATCGGCGGCCGGATACCGTTCCTGGCCATTGCCGCTCTTGTCGAGAAAACGCTCGAAGCCGCCGAAGCCCGCGGCCTTTTGTCCGAGGCGGCCGATATCGATGCGGCTCTGGCCATCGACCATAGTGCCCGCGGCCTGGCCCGCGACCTTTTGAATGCCGTAAAGGCATTGTAGTAAGCTTTCAGTAATGTAGATGACGGCCTTATGGGCGGCGAGGAATTGTAATGGGTACCGATATCATGGCGAGTTTGAGCGCATTCGGCGGCGGCGTGGTCGGCTATGTCGTGCCGTTTCTGTTTGTGCTGACCGTTGTCGTGTTCTTCCATGAACTCGGCCATTTCCTGGTGGCGCGCTGGTGCGGCATCAAG
>CANKBJ010000184.1 GCA_947479905.1 Bradyrhizobiaceae bacterium | reverse complement strand
GGCGGCTGACAAGGCACAGGGTTCTCCTCAAACGTCGCTTCATCAGCATGAGAGATTCTCAATGACAAAGTACAAGCTCGAGTACATTTGGCTCGACGGCTACAAGCCGGTTCCAAATTTGCGTGGCAAAACCCAGATCAAGGAATTCGACGCCTTCCCGACGCTCGAACAACTTCCGCTCTGGGGCTTCGACGGCTCCTCGACGTTGCAGGCCGAAGGCCACTCGTCCGATTGCGTGCTCAAGCCCGTCGCCTGCTATCCCGACGGCGCCCGCACCAACGGCGTTCTGGTGATGTGCGAAGTCATGATGCCGGATGGCGTCACCCCGCACGCGACGAACAAACGCGCCACCATCCTGGACGATCCCGGCGCCTGGTTCGGCTTCGAGCAGGAATACTTCATGTACAAGGACGGCCGGCCGCTCGGCTTCCCGACCGCCGGTTATCCGGCGCCGCAGGGCCCGTATTACACCGGCGTCGGCTACTCGAATGTCGGCTCGGTCGCGCGTGAGATCGTCGAGAAGCATCTCGATCTCTGCCTCGCCGCCGGCATCAACCACGAAGGCATCAACGCCGAAGTGGCCAAGGGCCAGTGGGAATTCCAGATTTTCGGCAAAGGCTCCAAGAAGGCCGCTGACGAAATGTGGATGGCCCGCTACCTGCTGCAGCGGCTGACCGAAAGCTACGGCATCGACATCGAATATCACTGCAAGCCGCTCGGCGACACCGACTGGAACGGCTCGGGCATGCACGCCAACTTCTCGACCGAGTATATGCGTACCGTCGGCGGCAAGGCCTATTTCGAAGCAATGATGAAGGCCTTCGGCGAAAACTGGAAAGAGCACATCGACGTGTACGGTCCGGACAACGACAAGCGCCTGACCGGCAAGCACGAGACCGCGCCGTGGAACAAGTTCAGCTATGGCGTTGCCGATCGTGGCGCCTCGATCCGCGTGCCGCACTCCTTCGTCAAGGGAGACGCCTACAAGGGCTATCTGGAAGACCGCCGCCCGAACTCGCAAGGCGACCCCTACGCCATCGCCTCGCAGATCCTCAAGACCATCGCCTCGGTGCCGACTTCGGCCAAATCGGCGGCGGCCTGATACCGAACTCGTTTCCTCCCGAAGACTTCAGAGGGCGTCCCGCAAGGGGCGCCCTTTTTCTTGTCCCCGTCATTTAGGCTCTCCTGGCACCTTTCAACGGCGCAGGCCCCCCGCTAGATAGGCGGCTGGAGAGCCCGCGATATGAACCGCCCGAACAAAGCCGCCAAAGACCCCGCCGCCCGGGACCTGGAGACCTGGCGCGCGCTGTGGCCGAGCGAAAAGCCGGAGCAATCCGTGCCGCTCCTGAAGGCGCTGCATGTCCTGACCCGCGAGGGCACGCTCAATGCCGATTCCCGCCGCAAGCTGACCCAGGTGCTGCACCTGACCCAGATGCTGCGCCCGGCGCTCGCCGACCTCATGAAGGACGACGCCTCGCCGATCCTCGCCGATGTCGGCGCCGGCAAATCCTATCTCGGCTTCATCCTCTATGACCTGATTTTCGGCCCGGCCGGGCGCGGCTCGGTGGTCGGCATCGAGACCCGCGAACAGCTCGTCGCCTCGTCGCGCGACCTGGCGGCGGCCTCTCACTTCGACCGCATGTCGTTCATCGCCGCTCCCATTGCCGAGGCAACGCTCCCCGGCGGCAAGGCCGACATGGTCACCGCCCTGCACGCCTGCGACACCGCGACCGACGACGCCATTCGCTTTGCGCTGCGCCACGACGCCAAGGTGATCGCTTTGGTGCCGTGCTGTCAGGCGGAAGTGGCGCGGCTGCTAGAAGGCCAATCGGGTCCGTTGCGCCAGTTGTGGCGGCATCCGATCCAGCGCCGCGAATTCGGCGCCCATGTCACCAATGTCATTCGCGGTCTGGTGCTGGAGGCGCACGGCTACAAGGTGCGCGTCACCGAATTCACCGGCCTCGAGCACACGATGAAGAACGAGTTGATCCTGGCCGAGCGCCATCAACGTAGTAACGCACAGGCGCGCGGCGAACTGAACCGGCTGATCGACCAACTCGGGATCACACCGGCGCTGCTCGATGTGATGCCGGCTTGAGATGAATTCTATGATCGCCCTTTACGGCGCGCCGCCGGCCGATGTCATCGACCTTCCAACCGGTGCGACTCAGTTCTCGCCGCTCAAGCCCGGCGCGTTGATCCTTGAGCAACAGGCGCAAGAAAGCCTCGACGAACTCATCATGCTCGCGCCGCCCGGCACTTTGGAGCGGCGCTACGTCATCGCGTTGGGCTTGCGCGCGTTGAAACCGGGCGCGCCCTTCACAATCCTGGCGCCGAAGGATCGCGGCGGCACGCGGCTGCGCAAGGAATTGCAGGCCCTCGGCTGCGCCTTTGAAGAAACCGCACGCGCGCATCATCGCATTTGTTCCGGCACGCGGCCGCAAAACCTGACCGGCATCGACGAGGCTTTGGCCGAAGGTGGGCCGCGCCTGATCGATGACCTCGGCCTGTGGTCGCAGCCGGGCGTGTTCAGCTATGACCGGCTCGATCCGGGCACCGCGATGCTGATCGAGCATCTGCCGGCGTTACGCGGCCGCGGCGCCGATTTCGGCTGCGGCATCGGCATTCTGGCGCACGCGGTGCTGACCTCGCCGCGGGTCACCGAAATCACCCTCATCGACATCGACCGCCGCGCCATCGAATGCGCGCAACACAATGTCGCCGATCCGCGCGCTCGCTTTCTGTGGGCCGACATCCGTACCGCCGAATTGGCCGATCTCGACTTCGTCGTCATGAATGCGCCGTTTCACGACGCCGGCGCCGAGGACAAGAAACTGGCGCAGACCTTTGTGCAGCGCGCCGCGCAAAGCCTGAGCAAAGGCGGCGTCTGCTTCATGGTCGCCAACCGCCATCTGCCTTACGAGGCGATCCTGACGCCGACCTTCAAGCGCACTGAGCTTGTGATCGAGACCGGCGGCTACAAGATCTACGAGGCGCACAAGTGAGCAAAGGTCCCGCCCAGCTCCGGCTCGACCGCCTGTTGTCCAATCTCGGCTATGGCTCGCGCCGCGAGGTGCAGCAGGTGATCTGGGCCGGTTTGGTCACGCTCGATGGCGAGACGATCGACGACAGCGACGCCAAGATCGCCGTTACGCCCGATTTGGCCAGACGCATGATCGTCGATGGCGAGCCGCTCGATCCGCCGCCCGGCTTCGCCCTGATGCTGAACAAGCCGCTCGGCGTCACCTGCTCGCACAAGGAACTGGGGCCGCTCGTCTATGCGCTGCTGCCGGAACGCTGGCGCCGCCGCGAACCGGCCATTTCCACCGTCGGCCGCCTCGACAAGGATACGTCCGGCCTGTTGCTGATGACCGACGACGGCGCGCTGCTGCACAAGATCATCTCGCCGCGCAGCAACGTCGCCAAACGCTACAACGTCACGCTCGACCGGCCCTTGCGCGGCGATGAAGTCGCGCTGTTCGCGTCGGGGACAATGATGCTGGAAGGCGAGGACAAGCCGCTGATGCCGGCACAGATGGAAGTACTCTCCGACAAACGCGCGCTCGTGACCATCGGCGAAGGCCGCTATCACCAGGTGCGCCGCATGTTCGCGGCCGTCGGCAATCACGTCAATGCGCTGCACCGCGACCGCGTCGGCGGCCTGCAATTGCCTGACGACCTCGCGCCGGGGCAATACCGTCTCTTGAGCGATGCTGATTTGAGTCTGGTGCTGGAAGCGCGGACTTAGGCGATCGCGCCGATCACCAGCAGGATGACGCCGAGAGCGGCGCCGATGCCCGCGAGTGTCACCAGCATCTGCTTGCGTTGACGGCGCGGACCGTAAACGCCGGCGGCGCGGCGTTCGGCGATCAAGGCGGCGTCATATTCAGCCGAGGTCGAAAAAGAACAGGCCCAGGCCGCGCCGGCCGTCTGCGCATAAAGCGCGAGCGAAGCGGCGTCGGTGGACGAATGACTGCGGCTGGATCGATTCAACATGAAGCGAT
This sequence comes from Bradyrhizobiaceae bacterium, assembly GCA_947479905.1. Lineage (GTDB taxonomy): Bacteria > Pseudomonadota > Alphaproteobacteria > Rhizobiales > Xanthobacteraceae > Pseudolabrys. The sequence continues at coordinate 2,470 of CANKBJ010000184.1, read as the reverse complement.
GCTAGCGCGCGGATGGTAAACGGGACGTTTATTTTCACCTCGTCACGACCGCCGCCGCCGCCGATTTCGGCCGCCGCGCGGCCAGCCGGCGTAACGCCGTACCGGGCGGTTCGCGTAAGCCGGCCAGCGCGCGCGCCTGCGCCGCGTCCGGCTCTTCCTCGGCGCAGCGGTATCGATTGCGGCCTTCGCGTTTCGCCAGATAGAGCGCCTCGTCGGCGCGCAACAACAGCGCGTCGAGATCGGGCGCCGTTTTGTACGACGTCGCCATGCCGATGCTGACGGTCGAGCCGACCGCGATGTCGTCAACTAAAAGCCCGGCGATTTCGTAAGCTGCGCGCAGACGCTCGGCGACGTGACAGGCGCCTGCCATGTCCTCGGGCACCATGGCGACGAATTCCTCGCCGCCAAGGCGCGCGACGATATCGGTGGCGCGCACGCTGCCCAGCGCGGTCCGCGCGAAAACCTTCAACACGCTGTCGCCGGTGGCGTGACCGAAACGATCGTTGACCGATTTGAAGTGATCGAGGTCGAACATCAGCAAGGTCACCGGCTCGCCGCGCGCGCCTTGCGCCGCGTACATCTTGGTGGCGGTGTCGATGAAAGCGCGGCGGTTGAGCAGACCGGTCAGTGCGTCGGTGGTCGCCGCCTTGCGATAGAAATGAACGTGATGATCCTTGACCATCGCCAGCACGACATAGGCCGTGCCGAGCGCATAGATGATGGTCGCCAGCGCGAACACGGTCACCCAATGCGCGACAAAGACATCCGGCATGAACGTGCGTAGGCCGATCGGCACCATGAACATCGCCGCGTACAGGCACGGCACCAGAATCGCCGCGGTGCGCGAATAGAACGCCTTGCGCCGCTCGCGCAGCAATTCGATCGCGATGAACACGCCGTAAATGCCTATCACCAGCGCGCCGAGCCCGATGCGCGCCTGCGTGCCGGTTTCAAGCCCCGGCAACTGGCACAAAGTCAGCCACAGCGCCGCGCCGGCAAGCGCCGCCAGCGGCCATAGTGGCCGGCCGTGAAACAGCCGCACGCCGCTCCAGATCATGCCGCAGGCGATGAAGATCATCGCCTCGGCGATATCGGGCGGCATCTTGAACCAGGGATCGGGCGCGCCCCACAAAGCGATCGCCGCCGCGCCGATCAGATAGGCCGAGCCCCACCAGGCGAGCGCGCGCACGTCGCGCTGTTGCAGCCATGTCGTGATCAGCAGCAGGCCGAGAAAGCCGACAATGCAGACCGCCACGAACACCAGGGTCGGGACGTCCAGCAGTCCTTGCTGATAGTCGGTGGCGGCGAGCATTCAGTCTCCAAAATCGCCGGACCCGGCGTCCTGCCGCATTGTCCGGCCAATGCACGTAGAATAGACGCGCAGGCGTGCGAAAAGCTTTGCCGGCAATGGCGGCTTTCAAGACAAGACTTTCGAAAATTGAAGACAAATTGATGCGACCGGGAACTTCAGGAAATGACCCGCGCACAAACAAAAAGGGCGCAACCGAAGTTGCGCCCTTTTGCAAAGATCATTGAAGCGAAGTGTTAGCGCTTCGAGAACTGGAACGAACGGCGGGCCTTGGCCTTGCCGTACTTCTTGCGCTCGACGACGCGCGAGTCGCGGGTCAGGAAGCCGCCTTTTTTCAGCGCGCCGCGCAGATCCGGCTCGAAGTAGGTCAGCGCCTTGGAGATGCCGTGACGCACGGCGCCGGCCTGGCCCGACAGACCGCCGCCGGAGACGGTGCAGATCACGTCATACTGGGTGACGCGGTTGGCGCAAACCAGCGGCTGCTGGATCAACATGCGCAACACCGGACGGGCGAAAAACTTTTCCACCGTGCGGGTGTTGACGACGATCTTGCCGGAGCCCGGCTTGATCCAGACGCGGGCGACCGCGTTCTTGCGTTTTCCCGTCGCGTAGGCGCGGCCCTGCTTGTCGAGCTTCTGCACGTAGGTGGGAGCTTCGGGAGCGGCCGGCTTGAGGGCGGCGAGGCCTTCCATGGATTGTACGGTCTCGGCCACGATTAAGCACTCCTCACGTTCTTGCGATTCATCGCAGCGATATCCAGCGGCTCCGGCTTCTGCGCTTCATGCGGATGCTCAGGCCCCGGATAGACACGCAGATTGCCGAACTGCACCCGGCCGAGCGGACCGCGCGGCAGCATGCGCTCGACGGCCTTCTCGACGATCCGTTCCGGGAACTTGCCCTCGAAGATCGAGCGCGCGGTGCGCTCCTTGATGCCGCCGATGAAACCGGTGTGGTGATAATAGACCTTGTTGTCGCGCTTGCGGCCGGTGAACACCACCTTGGCGGCGTTGACGACGATGACATTGTCGCCATCGTCGGCGTGCGGGGTATAGGTCGCCTTGTGCTTGCCGCGCAGGCGCATCGCGACGATCGTGGCGAGACGGCCGACGACGAGCCCGGAGGCGTCGACGATCAGCCATTTCTTCTCGATGTCGGCGGCCT
>CANKBJ010000183.1 GCA_947479905.1 Bradyrhizobiaceae bacterium | reverse complement strand
GCGCTCGAAAGGGCCTGCCGGGTGGACAAAACGAAGCCGCTGCGGCGGAAAATCACTCTCGAAATCGGCTAACGGTGCGCGCCGGATGGTAGAAAATGCGCTGAACGAGCATAGTTCGAGGTGCCCTATAGATTGACCGTTGGCCGCCGCCGCTTCATGGTCCCGCCAAACCGGAGTCGGAAAACCTTGGATCAGAACCTGCTCCCCAATGCCGTGGTCGACATCGGCGGCGTCCGCTTCGGCAACGATCTGCCTCTGGCCCTGATCGCCGGTCCCTGCCAGTTGGAGAGCCGCGCGCACGCGCTCGAAATGGCGTCGGCGCTGAAAGAGATCGCGGCCAAGGTCGGCATCGGGCTTATTTATAAAACCTCGTTCGACAAGGCCAACCGCACCTCGGCCAGTGCCGCGCGCGGCATCGGGCTGGACGCGGCGCTGCCCATCTTCGCCGAGATCAAATCGAACCTGAAGCTGCCGGTGCTGACCGACGTGCATGACGCCGAACAATGCGCGCGCGCAGCAGAAGTCGTCGATGTGTTGCAGATCCCGGCTTTTCTCTGCCGCCAGACCGATCTGCTGATCGCCGCCGCCAAAACCGGCAAGGTCGTCAACGTCAAGAAGGGCCAGTTCCTCGCGCCGTGGGACATGAAGAATGTCGTCGCCAAGGTGACCGGCGCCGGCAACCGCAATATGCTGGTGACCGAGCGCGGCGTGTCCTTCGGCTACAACACGCTGGTCTCCGACATGCGGGCGCTGCCGATCCTCAAGCGCATGGGAGCGCCGGTGATTTTCGATGCGACGCATTCGGTGCAGCAGCCGGGCGGGCAGGGCACCTCATCGGGCGGCGAGCGCGAATTTGTGCCGGTGCTGGCGCGCGCCGCGGTCGCGGTCGGCGTTGCTGGCGTTTTCATAGAAACGCATCAGGATCCGGATCGCGCGCCGTCGGACGGACCGAACATGATGCCGCTCAAGGATATGGAATCCTTGCTGCGCAATTTGGTCGCCTTCGATCGCCTCGCCAAACAATAGTTATTTATGAGGCGCGCGCCGCGAACGGCGCGAGACAGTTCAGGCTCATGACGCGCACGCTCAATCTCATTGCCTTTGTCGTTTTCGCCAGTTCGCTGTTCATGCGCTCGACCGATCCGGTCATCCCGCAGATCGCCGGTGGACTTAGCGTCGACACCGCGACCGCGGCGCTGCTGGCGACCGCCTTCACGCTGCCATACGCGCTGATCCAGCCGGTGCTCGGCGCGCTCGCCGACATGACCAACAAGGCGCGGCTGATGCTGCTGTGCATGGTCGTTCTCACCGTCGCCAGCATCGCCTCGGCATTGGCGGTGAATTTCGAGATGCTGATGGCCGCGCGGGTCGTCGCCGGGCTTGCCGCCGGCGGCGTGGTGCCGATCGCCTTTGCCATCGTCGGCGATCTGGTGCCGGTGGCGAAACGCCAGGTGGCCATGGGCCGTCTGTTGTTTGCTATCATGACCGGCAATCTTTTAGGCGCGACTTTGTCCGGCGTGGTCGGCGATCTCGCCGGCTGGCGCGCGGTGTTCCTGTCGGTCGGCGCGTTTGGCGGCATTGCGCTGGCGGTGGCGATCCCGGCGTTCCGAAGTATCACCGCGGCGCCGAAAACATTCGATCTGTCGACGGTCGGTCCGAGCTACCGCACCATCTTCGGCAACCCGCTGGCCAAAATATGTTTCACCGCCGTGTTTCTCGAAGCGCTGTTCATGTACGGCATGTTTCCGTATATCGCCACGCTGCTGCATCAGTCGGGCGAGACGCGCGCTTCGATCGCCGGCGTGGTCATTGCCGGCTTCGGCATTGGCGGCGCGGTCTATGGCCTGGCTATTTCGCGCATCCTGCCGCTGACCGGCGAAACTTTGTTGATGCGCGCCGGCGGCATCATCATGGGCCTTTGTCTCTTCGTGGTCGCGCTACGGCTGCCGTGGCCAGTCGAGTTCGTGAATTTTGTCATGCTTGGCCTTGGCTTTTATTTTCTGCACGCGGTGATCCAGATCTACGCCAGCGAACTGGCGCCGACCGCGCGCGGCACGGCGCTGGCGCTGCATTCGTTTTTCTTTTTTCTCGGACACGCGGCCGGGCCGATCGTCTATGGCATTGGCCTCGCTACCGTCGGCATCGCTCCGGTGCTTTATGTTGGCGCCGGTGTGCTGGCCGCCGTCGGCCTGATTTGCGCGCGCTGGCTGCGGCGGCCGAACGGAGTCTAATTTAGCCGCGGCCTCGATATGGTGGCACGCCCTGATCCGGCACCCAGACGTCCTTCGGCAATTTACCGGCCTGCCAGAACACGTCGATCGGAATGCCGCCGCGCGGATACCAATAGCCGCCGATGCGCAGCCATTTCGGCTTGAGCAACCCGTAGAGCCGTTTGCCGATGCCGACGGTGCAGTCCTCGTGAAACGCATCCTCGTTGCGGAAGCTGGTCAGATAAAGCTTCAGCGATTTCGATTCGAGCAGGACCTTGGCCGGCACATAGTCGATGACCAGATGGGCGAAGTCCGGCTGCCCGGTGATCTTGCACAAAGTCGTGAATTCCGGCGCGGTAAAGCGCGCGAGGTAATTCGTGTCCGGATGCGGGTTCGGCACGGTGTCGAGCTGCGCCTTGGCAGGCGTTTCCGGCGTCGGCACGGTGCGTCCGAGTTGCAAGGCTTTTGGGGCGATCTTTTTGGCCATGAAAGTGTCATTGCCGCGACACCGCCGCCCGGTCAAGTGCGGTCTGGCGCGCCGCCGCCAACAGCCCCTTTGCCGCCGGTCGGCGCTTGCTGTAGAAGCGCGGCAAATCACTCAAGACACCTGCGCCGGGGCCTTAAAAAATGACCGCCATTATCGACATTATCGCCCGCCAGATTCTCGACAGCCGCGGCAATCCGACCGTCGAGGTCGACGTCATTCTTGAAGACGGCGCCATGGGCCGCGCAGCGGTGCCGTCCGGCGCCTCGACCGGCGCGCATGAAGCGGTGGAGCTTCGCGACGGCGATAAGTCGCGCTACGGCGGCAAGGGGGTCATCAAAGCCGTGGACGCGGTCAACAACGAGATCTTCGACGCGCTCGGCGGCATGGATGCCGAATCGCAGGCGCAAATCGACGAGACCATGATCGCGCTCGACGGCACGCCGAATAAGGCGCGGCTCGGGGCCAACGCCATCCTCGGTGTTTCGCTTGCCGCCGCCAAGGCAGCCGCGATGTCCGCCGATTTGCCATTGTACCGCTATGTCGGCGGCACGGCGGCGCGGCTTTTGCCGGTGCCGATGATGAACATCGTCAATGGCGGCATGCATGCCGACAATCCGATCGACTTCCAGGAATTCATGATCATGCCGGTCGGCGCGGCGAACTTCGCCGAAGCCCTGCGCGCCGGTTCGGAAATTTTCCAGACGCTGAAGTCGCAGCTCAAGCAGGCCGGGCTGAACACTAATGTCGGCGACGAGGGCGGCTTTGCGCCGAACCTGAAATCGGCGGAAGCGGCGCTCGATTTCGTCATGCAGGCGATCGAGAAAGCCGGATACAAACCCGGCAACGACATCATGATCGCGCTCGATTGCGCCGCCACCGAATTCTTCAAGGACGGCATCTATAATTACGAAGGCGAGGGCAAGAAGCGCTCGAGCAAGGACCAGGCGCAGTATCTCGCCGATCTCGTCGCGCGCTATCCGATCGTGTCGATCGAGGACGGCATGTCGGAGGATGACTGGAACGGCTGGAAGATCGTCACCGATCTGATCGGCGACAAGTGCCAGTTGGTCGGCGACGATCTGTTCGTCACCAATGTCACGCGCTTGTCGAAGGGCATCAAGGACGGCGTCGGCAATTCGATCCTGGTCAAGGTCAACCAGATCGGCACCTTGACCGAGACGCTTGCTGCCGTTGAAATGGCGCACAAGGCCGGCTACACCGCCGTGATGTCGCACCGCTCGGGCGAGACCGAGGATTCGACCATCGCCGACCTCGCTGTCGCCACCAATTGCGGCCAGATCAAAACCGGCTCGCTGGCGCGCTCCGACCGCACCGCCAAGTACAACCAGTTGCTCCGCATCGAGGAACAGCTCGGCCCGCAGGCGAAATATGCCGGCCGCGCCACGCTCAAGGCCGGTCGGTAAGGCGGCACGGCCGGTTCCGCGGTAGCGGGGGCCTTAAACACCCCTTAACGCCGTTTCGGCATGGTGATGCACACCATGGTCTCTCACCGCCGCCGCCACGCCATCCTGACTGCCGTCGGTCTTTATGTGTTTGCCGCGCTGTTCATCGGCTATTTCGCCGTGAATGCGTTCACCGGCAATCACGGCTTGCGCGCGCAGGCCGACCTCGATCTGCAGTTGGCGGCGATGCAGGCGGAACTGCGCACCGTCAAGGCTGAACGGATGGTCTGGGAGCGGCGGGTGGCGCTGCTGCGCTCGGACGGCATCGACCCGGACCTGCTGGACGAGCGGGCCCGTTCCCTGATCGGCTATGTCGACCCGCGCGATCTGACCTTGCTGTTGAACCCGCGCTGAGACGCCGCGGTGGTGCCGGGGTGTTATCCACCGCCGCTTGCCGATAAGTGCCTGATCCCCAATATTTCACGCAAGGCTGCCCGGCGGCGTGCCGCTTCCGCGCCCGGGCGATTTACGCTAAGGGTCGGGTGAGGGTTTCTGACGTTACAGACGGCCGCGCACGAATCCGGCTCCGGGAAGCCGTTATTTGAAAAGATCGTGCGTGCGCAAAATGTTAGACACCATTCTGCTTGGACTCGCATGAGCCAAGAATAATAGCGTCTAGGGAGCGCCCATGTCGGCCGCTAAAGCCAATTCCAATACCCAGACATCCGACGACCTGGCGCCCACGACGCCGCTTGTCGAGTTCTCCAAGGAACAGGACCTTTCCGCCTACCAGACCATGCTGACCATCCGCCGCTTCGAAGAGAAGGCCGGGCAGATGTACGGCATGGGGCTGATCGGCGGCTTCTGCCATCTCTATATCGGCCAGGAAGCCGTCGTCGTCGGCATGCAGATGGCGCTGAAAAAAGGCGACCAGGTCATCACCGGCTACCGCGACCATGGTCACATGATCGCCTGCGGCCTGGACCCGAAGGGCGTGATGGCTGAACTCACCGGCCGCGCCCACGGGCTGTCCAAGGGCAAGGGCGGTTCGATGCACATGTTCAGCGTCGAAAAGGGTTTCTACGGCGGCCATGGGATCGTCGGCGCTCAGGTGCCGCTCGGCACGGGCTTAGCTTTTGCCAACCGCTATCGCGGCAACGACAATGTTTCCTTGGCCTATTTCGGCGACGGCGCCGCCAATCAGGGCCAGGTCTATGAGAGCTTCAACATGGCCGAGCTGTGGAAGCTGCCGGTCGTCTATGTGATCGAGAACAACCACTACGCCATGGGCACGGCGTCAACGCGCTCGTCGTCGGAGACCAATCTGTCGCGGCGCGGCCTGTCGTTCAAGATTCCGGGCGAGCAGGTCGACGGCATGGATGTGCGCGCGGTGAAAGCCGCCGCCGACAAGGCGGTCGCCTGGTGCCGCGCCGGCAAGGGCCCGTACATTCTCGAAATGCTGACCTATCGCTATCGCGGCCATTCGATGTCGGACCCGGCCAAGTACCGCACCCGCGAGGAAGTCGACAAGGTGCGCACCACGCACGACCCGATCGACATGGCGCGCAATCGCATCCTGGAAAAGAAGTTCGCCAAGGAAGACGATCTGAAAAAGATCGACGCCAGCGTGCGCGATTTGATCAACGAAGCGGCCGAGTTCGCCACGCACGATCCCGAGCCGGACGTTTCCGAATTGTTCACCGACATTTATCGTTAGAACGAACCGACGCACGACAAGACGACGGCAAGACATTCTGAGCAGGAAACCGTAGCGCCCATGCCCACCAATATTCTCATGCCCGCGCTGTCGCCCACCATGGAGAAGGGCAACCTCGCCAAGTGGCTCAAGAAAGAGGGCGATACGATCAAGTCCGGCGACATCATCGCCGAGATCGAGACCGACAAGGCGACGATGGAAGTGGAAGCCTCCGACGAGGGCACGCTCGGTAAAATTCTGGTCGCCGAAGGCACGCAGGACGTCGCGGTGAATACGCCGATCGCGGTCATCCTTGCCGAAGGCGAAAGCGCATCGGCAGCAAGCGCGGCCCCGGCGGCTAAATCAGCCCCGCCCGCAAAGACCGAGACGAAAGTCGACAACAAAGCCAGCGCTAAATCCACTTCTGCCGCGGCCGCTCCCGAAGCGCCGCACGTTCAAGCCCTCTCAGACCCCGACATTCCCGAAGGCACCGAGATGGTCACCATGACCATGCGCGAAGCCTTGCGCGACGCCATGGCCGAGGAAATGCGCCGCGACGGCGATGTCTTTGTGATGGGCGAAGAGGTCGCAGAATATCAGGGCGCCTATAAAGTCACGCAAGGTTTGTTGCAGGAATTCGGCGACAAGCGCGTCATCGACACGCCGATCACCGAGCATGGTTTCGCAGGCTTGGGCGTCGGCGCGGCGCTCGCCGGCCTGAAGCCGATCGTCGAGTTCAT
>CANKBJ010000182.1 GCA_947479905.1 Bradyrhizobiaceae bacterium | reverse complement strand
GCCCGTGGTCGACGCCAACGAACGGCTGGTCGGCGTCATCACCTTCGACGACGTCGCCGACGTCATCGTCGAGGAGGCGGAAGAGGACATCAAGGCGCTCGGCGGCGTCAAAGCCGACGAAGAATTGTCGGACACGGTCTGGACCATCGCGCGCGGCCGTTTCAACTGGCTCTTGGTCAACCTCGCCACGGCCTTTCTGGCTTCTTCGGTGTTGGGCGCTTTTGAAGGGCAAATGGAAAAGATGGTGGCGCTGGCTGTGCTGGCGCCGATCGTGGCGAGCCAAGGCGGCAATGCCACGACGCAAACCATGACCATCGCGGTGCGCGCGCTGGCCACCCAGGAATTGAGCTACGCCAATGCCCGGCGCGTCATCATCCGCGAGCTTCTGGTCGGTCTGCTGAACGGTCTAGCCTTCGCCGTCATTACCGGCGTGGCTGCCTATGCCTGGTTCCAGGTGCCGGGGCTGGGCATCGTCATTGGCCTGGCGATGATCTGCAACCTGATCGCGGCGGCGGCCGGCGGCATTCTTATTCCCCTCGGCCTGCACCGGCTCGGGATCGATCCGGCGGTGGCCTCCAGCCCGTTCGTCACCACGGTCACCGATGTGGTCGGATTTTTCTCGTTTTTGTTCATCGCCACGCTCTGGTTCGGGCTGCGCTAACCTAAAGAATAACAGCCAAAAACCTGTGTTATTCGTCCGCGCCGGTGGAATTCTTACCCTTCATTCACCTTCTTTGCTGACCCGCTATTAAGGCTGACTCCCTATCCCTAAAGGCTTGGGGACCGCAGCGTAGCGCGGGGAGTAACGAGTGAGCGGTGACGTTAAGACGACAAAGGCCCGGTACGCGCCGGGGCGCCAGCTGTTGGCCTGGGCCTGCAGCCTCTTTGGTGCGGGGCGGCATTTCGACGCCGCCGGCGTATCGCGGGCGCGCGCGCGCCGCGCATTCTCGGCCTCGCGCATCATTGTCCTGCTCGCGCTGTTGGCGACCGGCGCCACCTTGATCAGCGCCGGCGTCGGCTATGGCTTGGCGCAACAGAGTGACGAGCGGCTGTGGTCGGAGCAGCGCGGCGCCTTGCGCAATGCGATCGCCGAATTCCGCAATCTGTTCGGCCAGACCCGCGAAGTCGATCCGCGTTTCGTGCGCATGGTCGAGCAGAGCGCGCGGCTGCAGGGCCTGAAATTTGAAATCGAGCCGTCGGCCGGCGAACGCGAAATGCAGCCGGTGCTGGATGCGCAAGGGCGCATCGCCGGTTTCTTCACCTGGGAGAAAACCCGGCCGATGTCGATGGCGATGCACCGGCTGATGCCGTTCGTTGCCGGGCTCGCCATTGTCCTGATCGGCTTTGCCGGATTTTCGCTGACCCAATTGCGCCGCGTTGGCCGCGATCTGGCACTGAGCGAGGAGCAGGCGCGCCGCGCCGCCGATGAAGACAAGCTGACCGGTCTGCCCAACCACGCCAAGACGCTCGAGCTGCTCGATCTGTTTCTGGCCGAACATGCCGGCCATGAGGCCACCACCTTCGCCCTGGTCGAACTCGACGGCATGGAAGACGTCACCGCCCATCTCGGCGTGCTCGGCAGCGACGAACTGATCGTCGCGGTCGCCGAAAGGCTGCGCGAGGCGGTGCCGCCGGAAGCCGTGGTCGGCCGCGTCGGCAGCGACGAATTCGCCGTGATGCTCACCGCCGACTCTAGCGTCGACATCGAGACGATGTTGCGCACGGTTCTCGACACTATCGCGCGCCCGCACTGGTTCGACACGGTGGTGCGGGTCAGCGCCCATGCCGGCTTTGCGCAAGCGCCGCGCCACGCCACGACGCGCGGCGAACTGACGCGCCGCGCCGAACTGGCTTTGCGCGCCGCCGACAAGAAGGGCCCCGGCAGCATCGTCGCCTTCGACATGGCGATCGATACGGTCTCGAACGACCAGAAATTCATCCACCGCGAATTGCCGCGCGCGCTCAGCGCCAATGAACTCGAACTGCACTATCAGCCGATCATCGCCGCCCATGGCGGCCGCATCGTCGGCGTCGAGGCCTTGTTGCGCTGGACCCACCCGACGCGCGGCCCGATCGGCCCGGCGGTGTTCATCCCGGTCGCCGAGCAGATGGGGCTGATGGATACGCTGGGCGCCTTCGTGCTGCGCCGCGCCTTGCACGAAGCCAAACGCTGGCCCGACCTCTACATCGCCGTCAACCTGTCGCCCTTGCAGGTGCGCGATCGCACCATCGTCGACCTGGTGCGTTCGGCGCTCGAGGAAAGCGGCGTCGCGCCGTCGCGCCTGATGCTGGAAATCACCGAAGGCGTGCTGATCGACAATCCGGAAGAGATGGTCAAGCGCATCGAGGACCTGCACGACCTCGGCGTGCGCGTCGCGCTCGACGATTTCGGTTCCGGCTATTCCAACCTCAGCTATCTGCAGCGCTTCCCCCTCGACAAGCTCAAGATCGACCGCAGCTTCGTCGTTGCGCTTGGCACCTCGGCCAATGGCGGCGTCATCATCCAGGCGATCGTCGCGCTCGGCCGCGCGCTCGGCCTGTCGGTTCTGGTCGAAGGCGTCGAGACCGAGCAGCAGCGCGTCCTGCTGCGGCTGGCCGGCTGTGACGAGATGCAGGGCTTCCTGTTCGCCAAGCCGACGCCGGCCGCGACCATCGACCGACTGCTGAGCCAGCAGAAGCAGAGTACCGGCGCCAAGACTCAGAGCGGATTGGCCCTCCCGGCGCCAGCGGCAACGCTGACAGCCTGAGATCGACGCGATAGAGTGCCGTCGTGGGACGCGACCGCGAAAAGCGGCGCATAAAATCACGCGGAGGCGGCGCACATGATCCCCAATAGCTGGGCGGGCTTTGATTTCGGTCTCGGCGAGGACGCCGACATGTTGCGCAAGTCGGTCAGCGACTTCGCGCAAGACAAGATCGCGCCGCGCGCCGACGAGATCGATCGCAGCAACGTGTTTCCGCGCGACCTCTGGCCGGAGATGGGCGCGCTCGGCCTGCACGGCATAACCGTCGACGAGGACCATGGCGGCTCGGGGCTCGGCTATCTCGCCCATTGCGTGGCGATGGAGGAAGTGTCGCGCGCGTCCGCCTCGGTCGGCCTGTCCTATGGCGCGCATTCCAATCTTTGCGTCAACCAGATCAGCCGCAACGGCACCGAAGCGCAAAAGCGCAAATACCTGCCGAAGCTGATTTCCGGCGAGCATGTCGGCGCTTTGGCGATGTCGGAGCCGGGGGCCGGTTCCGATGTCGTGTCGATGGCGACGCGCGCCGACAAGGTCGGCGACCGTTACATTCTCAACGGTTCGAAAATGTGGATCACCAACGGCCCGGTCGCCGACACGCTGGTGGTCTATGCCAAGACCGACCGTACCGCCGGCTCGCGCGGCATCACCGCGTTCATGGTCGAGAAGGGCATGAAGGGCTTTGCGCCGGCGCAGAAGCTCGACAAGCTCGGCATGCGCGGTTCGGATACGTCGGAACTGGTGTTCACCGATTGCGAAGTACCGGAAGAAAACATCCTCGGCGTCGTCGGCAACGGCGTCAACGTGCTGATGTCCGGCCTCGACTTCGAGCGCGTCGTGCTGGCCGCCGGGCCGCTCGGCATCATGCAGGCCTGTCTCGACGTGGTGATCCCTTACGTCCACGACCGCAAGCAATTCGGCCAGTCGATCGGCCGCTTCCAATTGATCCAGGCCAAGCTCGCCGACATGTATGTGACGCTCAATGCCTCGAAGGCTTACGTCTATGCCGTGGCGCGGGCCTGCGACGACGGGCGGGTGACGCGCGAGGATGCCGCCGGCGCCATTCTTTACGCCGCCGAACGCGCCACCTGGATGGCGCTGGAGGCGATCCAATGCCTGGGCGGCAACGGCTACATCAACGATTTTCCGGCCGGCCGTCTGTTGCGCGACGCCAAGCTGTACGAGATCGGCGCCGGCACCTCGGAAATCCGCCGCATGCTGATCGGGCGGGAGATATTCGAGAAGACCGCGTGAGAGTGTCACTTTAGACATTAGTGACACTTGTGGGAATTTGTGTCATTGTGTGGCCGTCAAACGGACGATGGGCCATGGCGCGCAGATCGAAATCATCCGGCTTCGGCGAACCGAAAAGCCCTTACAGAGCGCCGAGCTCGGGCGGTACGAGCGCGGAAGACATAGCGCGCGGCAAGCGCAAGCTGCCGCCGCCGGAAACGCTGCCGGAGGGAACGGTGCGATATTTTCTCATCGCCGGCCCCAAAGGCCGCGTTCTGTTGCCGGCCGATATGCGGGCCGCGCTCGGGCTGGAGGAGGGCGACGTCATCACCGCCTGGTTGAAAGACGGCGAGTTGCGAATGCACAGCCATCTGCTTGGCCTTCGCAAGATCCAGGCGGAAGCTTCGTCGATGGCGGCGGCCAGCGTCTATGCCTCCGACGAATTGATCGCCGAGCGCCGCGCCGAAGCCGCCAGGGAGGCAGAGGAAACGCTTGAGGAACTCCGGGCGCACAAGAAAAAGAAGAAGCGGTGAGCATTGTGGTCCTCGATGCTTCGGCTGTCCTCGCGGTCTATTTCGATGAACCCGGCGCGCACCGCGTATCGGCGACGCTGCCGGGCGCGCTGCTGTCGTCGGTCAACTACACCGAAGTGATCGGCAAGTGCCTCGATCGCGGCGAGGCGATCAGCGGTGTATTGCGCAAGCTCGCGGCGATGGGCGTGCAGGTCGTGACGCATGATCTTTGGTTGGCGCAGCGCACTGGCGAGTTGCGGCCGCTGACGCGGCGTTTCGGGTTGTCACTGGCCGACCGCGCCTGTCTCGCCTTGGCCGAACGGGAACGCGCGCCCATTCTGACCGCCGACCGGTCCTGGAAATCGCTCGCCCTCGGTCTCGATATCCGTCTTATCCGTTAACCGAATGGCGCCACGCGCACTCAGTTGAGATTGGACAAAATGTCGGCGATCGGATTTTCGGTCCAGGCCTGCGTCACGAAATCCTGGTGCGTGACTTCCGACGCGGCCGGCAGAAGTGCGACGCGGCCGCGCCATAAATGCTTGCCGACTTCGCCGCTGACCGCCACCTTCTGCTCACGCAGGATATCGGCGAGCGCCTGGTTCTGCCGGCGTGTCGATTGCGTATAGGCGCTGACAAAGAAGACCTTCTTCGAACTCTTGATCCAGTTGGCGAAGTGTTCGATCTCGCCATAGAGGCCGTCGAGCAGCACCAGCCCGTGCAGCCGGTTGCCGAGGCCGCCGACGCGGATGCTCCATGCGGCGGGCAGATAGCCGCCGCTATAGGCGACGATGACCACCGGCATGTTGGCAAATTGCCGCGCCTTGGCCGGAATGCCGCTGAGCGCCGCGAGTTTCTTGGCGGCTTCGCTGACGAAGCGGGCAAAACCGCCCGGCTGCCAGAAACGGCCGGCGCTTGAATCGGCGGCGTCGACCGCGAACTGGGGCGCGACCAGCACCGCGTTCTTGCCGGACAGCGAAATCTGCGCCGGCACGTTCTGCCGGTCCAGCACGTCGCGGGCCAGTTCGGCGCCGTGGCCGTGAAAGAACACGACCATGACCGCGGGCTTGCTGATGTTGAAGCCGCCTGGAATATGCAACAGCACGCGGCTGTCGTTGAATGTGTCGCGCTGCCAGAGCACAGCGCCGCGCGCGGTACGGTGGCCCTTTTGGCCGTCCTTGACGACGTCGAGAAACCGCCGTTCGGTTTCCGGTATCAGGCCGTCATAGGGGAAGGGGGCGGTGGCGAATTTCACCAGCTCGGTCTTCGGCTCCGCGCGCGGCGGGCTGGTGGCTTGCGACGGCAATCGCGGTTGCGCCGGGCGCGCGGCTTGCGGCGCCGTGCGCACGGCGATGACATCCTGCGCCGGCGTATTCGACGGCCAGCGGGCTGCGAACACGTCATTGACGGTTTGCGGCTTTAGGATCGGCGGCGGCGACTGCGCGACGGCGGCATCGCCCATCGCCGTTACGAACACCAGCGCGACCGCCGGCAACAGGTGTCGGCGCCATCGGCCCGCAAAGGTTAAGCTCGGTTTCGGCACTGTCCGTTCATCTCCGGCGAAAACGTCCATCATACGCAAACGCTGAAGGGTAACCGTTCGGCCGTTCTTAAGTGCCATTTCCGGCATTTTTGGGAGCAAACGCCGGCGGCTGTATTTGCCGGGTTAACCTAACCCGCCGATTCAAATTCCACAGACGACCGGCCGTTTATAAATCCATACCAATAAGCTCAATTTTGTATTAACTGTCGGTCGTGGGGGACGTCGGGTGACACATTCGGTTCCGGCCCGGGCGTCTGTCCCGGGGGTCAAGACATTCGCGGCGACCGCCATTGTCATTGCCGACATGGTCGGCGTTGGCGTGTTCACCAGCCTCGGCTTTCAGGTTCAAACGCTGAGCTCCGGATTTTCTTTGATCCTGTTGTGGGTGATCGGCGGCATCGTCGCCTTTTGCGGCGCGCAGGCCTACGCCGAACTCGCCGGAATGTTCCCGCGTTCGAGCGGCGAATATAATTTTCTGGCGCGAACCTATCAACCAATCTTCGGCTTTCTCGCCGGCTGGCTGTCGGCGACCGTCGGCTTTGCCGCGCCGGTCGCACTCGCCGCGATGGCCTTCGGCGAATACG
>CANKBJ010000181.1 GCA_947479905.1 Bradyrhizobiaceae bacterium | reverse complement strand
TCTCGGCGGTCGAACGCGCCGGACTTAGCACGCTGAACGAAGGTCAGACCGTTCAGTTCGAACTCGTCGAAAACCGCGGCAAGACGTCCGCGGAGAACCTCAAGGTTAAGTAACCTCGTCGCCCGAGGCTGCTTCCGACCGCTACGTCTAAAATGGGTCACCGCCGGGCGTCTGCTCGGCGGTCGGCGTGCTTTTTTAGCGTATGATTTTTTCCATTTCCGGAAACGGCTCGAACGCGGCGTCCGTGCATAGCGCTTTGACTTCCGGTCCGGTCTCGAAATAGCGATCCAGCTTGGCCGACACGAATGTCGCGGCGCCGTCCCTCGGCGGACCGAGCGCGCCGCCATCCTTGCGCTCGCGATAGCGCACGCAAATCACAAACCGCTCGCCCTGCCCCACCGACTTGAGTTCCGGCTTCGACGCCGATGCGCCGCGGATGCGCGACGGATCGTTGAGATAGGTGCGCATGAACGCCAGCAGGTCGTGCTTGTAATCGGCCGGATAGACGTTCTGCGCCTCCCAGCGCGCCTTCAGTTCGGCCGCGGTCGGCCCGACCTCGCTGGCGCAGCCAGCCAGTACAAGACCGAGCGGGCCGGCAAGCGCCAACAGCATCAACCGCCGCCAGTACATGAGCATCCTTCCTCGACCATGTGTCGCGCCAGAATCCAGGCCGCTACCCTAGCCGATCATTTCTATTGCACCAGGGATGCGCGCCGCCCGGATCGGTTGTAGGCTCCAGGCAACGATAAAAACATCCTGGGGAGGATATCCATGAATGTCACGCGACGCACCCTCGTGCTCGGCGCTATGGCAACGCCTCTGGCCGCGCCCTTCGTGTCCCGCGCGCAGGCGCAAAGCTGGCCCGGCAGCAACGTCAAGATCGTCGTCGCCTATCCGCCCGGCGGATCGACCGACGCCATCATCCGGCTGACCCAGCCGGCGCTGCAGGACAAACTCGGCACGTCCATCATAATTGAAAACCGTGCCGGCGCCTCAGGCAGCGTCGGCACCGCCTGGGTGGCGAAGTCGCCGCCGGACGGCAGCACCTTTCTCGCTGTGTTCGACAATCACGGCGCCAATCCCTTCGTGCTGCCGAACCTTCCCTATGACAGCGAAAAAGATCTCGACCCGGTGCTGCTGATCGGCACCGCGCCCTATCTTTTGGCGACATCGAGCGCCAAGCCATACAAGACCCTGGGCGATGTCATCGAGGCGGCGCGCAAGGCCCCGGGCTCGATCAGCTACGCCTCGGTCGGCGCCGGCAGCGTCGGTCACCTGGCGATGGCGCAACTGGCGCAGCGCGCCAACGTCAAGCTCGTCCATGTGCCCTATCGCGGCGGCGGCCCGGCGATGACCGACGCGCTCGGCGGTCATGTCGACCTGCTGATCGGCAGCACCGCTCTGTCGATGCCGCAGGTCAATACCGGCGGCCTGCGCGCCATCGCGCAAACCGGCAAGGACCGCAATGCGTTTCTCAAATCGGTGCCGACCATTGCCGAAAGCGGCTTCCCCGGTTTCGAGGCCTATGCCTGGTGGGGCATTTTTGCCCCCGCCGGCACGCCGAAGCCGATCATTGAGCGCTTCGGCAACGAAATGGCGGCGGCACTGCGCGACGAACGCATCAGCAAGCAACTGATCGAAACCCAGCAGGTCACGCTTCTGCTCGCCGGCCCGGAAGCCGAACGCGAATTCGTCGCCAACCAGATGCGGGTCTGGGGCAAGGTGGTGAAAGACAACAACATCAAGGCGGACCAGAACTAATGTTGGCGGCGCGGTGTTAGACAAGGACAGCCACGACGCACAGGAGACCAACGCGATGACCGGGCCAACGCGCCGCTCCGTCCTAACCGGAGCCGTTGCGGCTGCGCTGGTTCTGCCGCGCGCAGGACTGGCCGCGGCACCGCTGGCGCAAACCCAAGGACCGGGTGTCTATCGCTACAGGCTCGGCGCGTTCGAGCTGACCGCGCTTTATGACGGCACCTGGTTTTTACCGATCGACGGCACGCTCATCCGCAACGCCAGCGGCGCGGCCGTCAACAAAGAGTTGGCGACGAACTTCCAGCCGCCGAATATATTGCCGATCACCATCACCGCGCTGCTGGTCCACACCGGCAAGCAGCGCGTGCTGATCGACACCGGCAGCGCTGGGCAACTGACCGACACGGCGGGTTTTCTTAATGCCAATCTGGCCGCCGCCGGCCTCACACCGGCCGACATCGACATCATTCTGATCTCGCATTTCCATCCCGATCATATCGACGGCATCAGGACCAAGGACGGCGACAAGGTCTTTCCGAATGCGCAGATCCTGGTGCCGGAGCCGGAATGGACATTCTGGATGGACGACGGCAACCAGAGCCGGGCCAAGGGTTCGGTGCTCCGTTATTTCCGCAATGCGCGGCGCATCTTTGCCGACATCGCCAGGGACGTGCAGCGGTTCAGGCCGGGCGCCGAGGTCGTGCCCGGCATCGTCTCGCTGCCGGCCTATGGCCATACGCCCGGCCACACCGCCTTCGCCGTTCATTCAGGCCGGCAATCGATCCTGGTGATGAGCGATACGGTGCGCAATCCGGAGCTGTTCGCGCGGCACCCGGACTGGCAGCCGATCTTCGACATGGATGGCGGGCTCGCAGTGCGGACGCGCCGGCGCATGCTCGATCGCGCGGCGACGGAGCGCATGCTGGTCGAGGCCTATCACTTTCCGTTCCCGGCCGTGGGCCACATGGTCAGGCGCGGTGCCGGTTATGAGTTGGTGCCGTCAATGTGGCGGCCGCTCTGAAGACGACAATTGTAAAAAAAAAGCCGCCCTCGCGGGCGGCTCTTTCACTTCTATGATGCGCCGATCAACGGGTGGCTTCGAGTTCCAGCCCGCTGACCGCGACAGCCACACCCAGGCCGGTCTGCGAGCCGACCGAAACCGGTTGCAAGGTGATCGACCGGCCAAAGCCGCCGACCAGCACATTGGCGCCGACGCCGCCCGCAACCGTCGCCTCGGCACTGGCGCCGCCATAGCTGCCCGCCAGCGCGCCGCGGCCGGCCGGCACGGACGCATAGACCGCCCAGGCGATCTGGCCACCATTGGTAAAGCCGACATCGAGCCCGATCTTGGTGATGCGTCCATTATATTTTTCCGGGCGACCGCTCACCGGCTTGAACCGGCAGGTCACCGCCTTTTGCGATCCGACGATGTAGCCGACGCCCGGCGCCACAGTGCAGTTCAACATTCCGGCGCGCATACGCGCCTCGGCGGGAGCCGCCAACCCGACCAGCGCCAACACTGCCAACGCCCCGACAAGCTTCTTCATTGCGCGTCTCCTGCGATATGGCCGCGCTCCGCAGCGGAGCCGGACCCGAGGTTTAGATTTTACGCCGAGCGAACAACACCGTTCACAATTCCCATCGGTCGCATTTTGAACGACCGCTCCAAGGATAACCGGCCGGGCGCAAGCAAGCTTGCTGGCGGCACTTCCAGCCGGGCAGCCCGCCGCGCGTGCAAACTTCGTCAAACGAGACAAAGACCCGCCCCGGCGGGAATCGCCTGCGCGTCAGTCTAGCAAATTCCGGAACCAGTCGCGCGGCCGGGAATGGGCTCGGCCGCGCATGCCCACGATCAGTAGGTGACGCCGGCTTTCACCATGAACGTCCGCCCTTGCAGCGGATAGGCATTATAACGGCCATAGGTGGCCGAGCTGGCCACCGCATAGTCGAAATACTGCACGTCGAACAGGTTCTGCACCGACGCCGACCAGAACAGAGACTGGTATTCGCCGCCGAGCCGCAGATCGACGGTGGTATGCGCGGGAATGGTCGGCTGAAAATTGGCCTGATCGTTATCCATGCGGCGGGCGCCGACGAAGTTCACCACCGCGTCGAACACCGCGAGCTTCCGGTAAACATTCCAGGACAATCCGGCGTTGCCGGTCCAGCGCGATACCAAAGGTACGTCGTTGCCGGCATAGATGCCGTCGCGGAAGGTGGCGCGCGTATAGGTCAGTCCGCCCTTCAGGCGCAGGTCATCCGACAGATGCAATGTCGCGGCATTCTCGACGCCGACGCGCTTGGTCGGGTCGAGATTGACGTTGGCGCCGATCGGCGGAAACGGAATGAACAAAATTTCGTTGTTCAGCAGCATTTGATAGGCGCTCGACTGGTATTCGAACATGCCGATCCGACCGCGCACGCCGGCCTCGGCGTCGAACGACGTCTGCGTCTTCAGCTTGAAGTCGACCGGAAAGGCGTTGACGCCGATACGCTCATCGACATTCGGCGTGCGAAAACTCCGCGCGACGCGGCCGAACACCGCGAGACCGGGCGAGAAGCGATGCTCGGCGCCAAAATGCAGCGCATGGTTGGTTTCGGAGGTGTCGAGCGGCGTCGCCTGCGCGCTGAAGGCGCCGGGCGCAGTCGGGTCGTAGATGTCACGGGCCGAAAGGAAGGTCCGTTGCAGACGCGCGCCCCACGACAGATCGGTCGATGGCGCCAGCGCCAGACTTTGCTGCCAATAGGCCGCGACCGATTTCTGGTCGAGGTTGAATTTGTCATAAGCCGGATCGCTGAGCCCGACGCTGCGCCTGGCTTCCAGCGACGAATTATAAAAGTCGAAGCCGGTGGTGATCTTGGTCGCCATGCCGAACAACCGGCCATCGACGATCGCGCGCGGCGTGACCGATCCGCTGACGAGCGTTCGCACATCCGACGTGTCCGAACCGAACAGTGACGAAAACACGGTCTGGTCCTTGCGACGCAGGTTGCCGTCGAGGATCAGCTCGATGCCCTGCCCGACCTGCCGCGACACGCCGAGGGTCAGGCTGTTGCCCGACTTTTTCGAAAAGGCGTTCGGCGTGGTGGCGCCGCGCCGGTCACTGTCGACAAGGCTTGACGTCAACGTCACCAGCCGCGCGCCGGGGATACCGAGTTTCTGGTCGTCGCTGGCGAAATTCAGCCATGTCTTGCCGTCGCTGCCGGTATATCGCACATCGCCGATAGCGTTGCGCTGTTTGACATAGTCGTTGACGCGGTAGCCGTTTGAATTCACCGCATTGCTGGATACCGATACAGCGAACGGCCCCTTCGACGCCGATGCGGTCGCGTTCACCTCGCGTTGATTAAACGAACCGAAACCGGCCTCGACCCGCGCCGACGGCGACCTGTCGGCGCCGGTCTTGGTGACGATGTTGATGACGCCGCCGACCGCGCCGTCGCCATACAACACGGCGCCGCTATTGCCGCGCGTGATCTCGATACGTTCGATGCTGTCGCGCGGGATGGTGCTTAAATCGATACCCGAGAGATCGATGTCGGTGAGCCTTCGGCCGTTGAGCAGCACCAGTGTATTGGCCACTGCCGTCGCGCCGAAACCGCGCAGATCGACCCTGGTGCCGGCGCCGTTCTTGGCGCCGCTGGTCGAGAATGTTTGCACGCCGACCTCGCGCGACAGCAGATCCTGAATGGTCGCGCCGGGCGAACGCGCTATGTCCTGCGCGGTAATCACGCTGGTCGATGCGCCGGCGATGCCGGCGTCGGTGCGGCTGGCCCAGACGTCGAGCGTCGGCAGCACCTGGACATTTGTCTGCGCGGAAGCGGATTGAGCGAGCAGCGCCGCCAGTGCAAGCGTGCCAATAAAACAGATACTAAATCCAGAAAGCATTCCCAACAGCATTCCCATGACGCATATTCCTTCGTTTACGCCCGCGATTTTTTTCGCGGGCGCATCGGGTGAGACCAAACCCGATGCGAAGGACAAGAAAACGCGACACGACGCTTCACAGCCGCCGGTTACATTTACCTGTCGATGTCGTGGGAGATTTTTTCCACGGACCATCGCACCGGCATTGACGTCACCGCTGCGAAAGCGCGCTCCGTATGGACCTCCCGTCCACCGGTTGGGTGACCGCGCTGGCAGGTCTCCTGGCTCGCGGGTCAATGCCCAGTTGCGTCCGGCCTTCCCAGATTCCCGAAGGACCCCAGTGGCCGTGTGGACGCGGGCTCGCCGCTTACAGTTGCGGGGGCAGCCACGGATAAACGCGAATTCAAAACAGACTGAATGCGCGCGAAGCCCGTGTTCCCTCTTTCGTCCCCGGAGCGACCCGGGGAACCAGCACAATTAACAATTAAAATGTTCCATTTTATGCGCACATGAGTCAAGCGCCGCCGGTGTGAATAGAACCGGCGGCGCCATGACGTGGCATTTTTGTCGAGCGGCGCGGATCAGCCTGCGGTCTTCGGCGCGGGCGCAGTCTTGTTCTGCTTGACCTGCTTGGCCGGTTTGACGTGCTTGACGCTGTGCGTCTTCTTCACGCCTTTGATCGCCTTCGCATCCAGCTTGGTCTTGCCGTCGGCCTTGGCATCGACCTTGCCCGTCGCCTTCGTGTCGACCTTGGTGTCAACCTTCGCTGCCGACTTGGTATCGACTTTGGCGTCAACCTTGGCTGCCGCCTTGGTTTCGACCTTGGTCGGCGCCGTGACATTGGCCGACGGGGCAACGGGGGTCGCGGCAGGCGCTGTACCTTGCGCGAGCGCCGGGCCGGCAACCAGACTCATCGCGATGACGGCAGCGCCAACGATCTTGAACATGATCTTAATTCGTAACTGCCCAGGTGGTCGACCGTACGATTTGAATTTGGCGACAGATTTCTCTGGACGGCGGACGCAGTTTTCGATTCAAGAATCGGATGAATCGCGACGCACCGGTCGAGCCATCGAGGGAAGACCTGATAGCGCTGATTG
>CANKBJ010000180.1 GCA_947479905.1 Bradyrhizobiaceae bacterium | reverse complement strand
CTGATCGGCGCGCCGCCGGGTTATGTCGGTTTCGACCAGGGCGGTCTTTTGACCGACGGCGTCGATCAGCATCCGCATTGCGTGCTGCTGCTCGACGAAATCGAGAAGGCGCATCCCGATCTGTTCAACGTGCTGTTGCAGGTCATGGATCACGGCAAGCTCACCGATCACAATGGCAAACAGGTCGACTTCCGCAATGTCATCCTGATCATGACGACCAATGCCGGCGCGTCCGACATGGCCAAGTCCGCTTTCGGCTTCACTCGGGGCAAGCGGGAAGGCGAGGATACCGACGCGATCAACCGGATGTTCACGCCGGAATTCCGCAATCGCCTCGACGCCACGATCACTTTCGCGCATCTGTCGCAGGAAATCATCGCGCAGGTGGTCGAGAAGTTCGTGCTGCAGCTCGAGGCCCAGCTCGGCGACCGCAACGTCACCATCGAGCTGTCCGAGGAAGCGGCGCGCTGGCTGATCGCCAGCGGTTACGACGAACTGATGGGCGCACGGCCGATGGCGCGCGTGATCCAGGAGCACATCAAGAAGCCGCTCGCCGACGAGGTGCTGTTCGGAAAGCTCAAGAACGGCGGCCATGTCCGCGTCATCGTCACCAATGACGAAGACGGCCGCGACAAGCTCGGCTTCGAGTTCCTCGATGGCCGCGTGACGCCCAAGCCGGAAAAGCTGCCGGCGGTGGCTCGCAAGGCCAAGCGCAAGTCGTCGCCACGGCCGTCCAAGCCGAAAGGCGATGGCGGCAAGGACGGCGGCGGCGGCAACAAGCGCGGCTCAGTGCCGAAAGTGCCGCTGCTCAAGGCCTGATAGTTCTCTTTCATTCCGGGACGGCCCGATGGGGCCGGACCCGGAATCCAGATGCAGGCTGTGAGCTTGTTTCTGGATTCCGGGTTCGCACGCTTTTCGCGTGCGCCCCGGAATGACGGAGATGTTTCTGCCCGGCCCTTGGTTTTCACAGGGCTCGCATGCGTGGTGGCGTCCCCAGTTGCAGCCGCGTCCGCTCTATGGGACATGGAATTGGCCATGTCCGGGTCACTGACTTTCAACTCCTCGACTGCCGCCTTCCTGGGCGGCGTGCGCTCGGCATTCATGTCGGTATTTTTCCTGGTGCTGGCCGGCACCTATGTGGGCTTAGGCGCGCTGGCGCACGATTTTGGCCTGAGCGTTTTCTGGCTGACGCTATCGACCTTGCTGGTCTGGGCGGCGCCAGCGCAGGTGATCCTCATCTCCGGCATCGGCACCGGCGCGGCGCTCATTGAAGTGGCGCTTGCCATCACCTTGAGCGCGATCCGGCTTTTTCCGATGGTGGTGGCGCTGCTGCCGCTGGTGCGCACCAGGGACACGCGGTTGCGCGACCTGATTTTGCCGACGCATTTTACGTCGGTGAGCATGTGGGTCGAGTCGCTTCGGGTATTGCCGATGCTGGCGCCGGAGCGCCGCGCCGCCTTCTGTAACGGTCTGTCGGTTGGCTATATGGGCGCGGCCATAGGCTTCGGCTTCGTCGGCTACTATCTTGCCGCCGGCCTGCCGCCGCTCCTGGCGGCGACCTTGCTGTTCCTGACGCCGCTGTCGTTTTTGATTTCAACCGCGCGCAATGCGCGCATGATGATGGACCGGCTGGCTCTGGGTCTCGGCCTTGGCCTCGGCGCGTTGCTCACCGTCATGAACGTCCAGTTCGACCTGATGTGGGCCGGCATCGGCGGCGGAACGCTGGCTTACGTCATACACCGCGTGCGCGAGGCCGCCACATGAGCGCCGCGCTGATCGATCTGTGGCCGTATCTCATCCTCGTCACGGTCGGATTCCTGCCGAACGAAATCTGGCGCGTTCTCGGCCTGGTGCTGGCGCGCGGCCTGAATGAGGATTCGCAGGTCGTGATGTGGTCGCGCGCGATAGCGACAGCGACGCTTGCCGGCGTGATTGCCAAATTGCTGCTGTTCTCGAACGGCTCGCTCGCCGCCATTCCGCTGGGCGTGCGGCTCGGCGCGGCGGCGATCGGCTTTGTTGTGTTCCTGCTGGCGAAGCGTTCGGTGTTTGCCGGCGTCGCCGTCGGCGAAATGGCGCTGCTCGCCGGCGGATTTTTATTCGCGCGCTGACTAGGACTTGGCCAATTCAGCCGACAGCTTTTTGGCGATATCGGCGAGCACGTCCGGCTTTTCCTTTTCGCTGGCCGGCGGCTTCATCGGCACGCCGCTTTTGCGCGGGATGACGTGGATATGCAGGTGGAATACCACCTGGCCGCCAGGACCTTCGTTGAACTGTTGGACGGTGATGCCGTCGGCGCCGAGCGCGGTCATGCCGGCCTTGGCGACCTTCTGCGCGACCTTGGCGGCATGCGCGAGATCGTCGGGGCCGATGTCGAGCAGGTTACGGGCAGGGGCTTTCGGCAACACCAGAGTATGGCCGGGCGCCCGTGGCATGATGTCGAGAAAGGCGATTGCCTTGTCGTCCTCATAAACCTTGTAGCAGGGCAACTCGCCGCGCAGGATTTTGGCGAAAATGTTGTTGGGGTCGTAAGCAGGCATGGTCGTTTCCCGGCTCTTTGCGAATCCCTAATCCTGTTCGAGCAAATCCTTGCGGAAAGGCGCCGCGGCCGCAAGCTCCTCGCCCGCCGCCTGTACATAAGCCCGTTCGCGCGCCAGATACTCGGCGACGGCCCGGCGCAGGCCCGGATTGGCAATGAAATGCGCTGAATAGGTGGTGTGCGGCATATATCCGCGCGCCAGCTTGTGCTCTCCTTGCGCGCCGGCTTCGACCCGCTTGAGCTTATGGGCAATTGCGTAGTCAATGGCCTGATAATAGCACAGCTCGAAATGCAGGAACGGGTGATGCTCCACCGCGCCCCAGTTGCGGCCATAGATCGTGTCGGCGCCTAAGAAATTGATGGCGCCGGCGATCCAGCGCCCGGCGCGTTTGGCCATCATCAGCAGGATGCGGTCGCCCATTGTCGCGCCGACGATCGAGAAGAACGCGCGCGTCAGGTAAGGCCGGCCCCATTTGCGCGAACCGGTGTCCATGTAGAAGGCGAAGAAGGCATCCCAGATGTCCTCAGTCAGGTCGCTGCCGGTCAGCCAGTGGACCTCAATGCCGGTGCTAAGCGCCTCCTTGCGTTCGCGGCGGATCGACTTGCGCTTGCGCGAGGCGAGCGCCGATAGGAAATCCTCGAAGGTCGCGTAGCCGGCATTCTGCCAATGGAATTGCTGATCGGTGCGCTGCAGGAAGCCGCGCTTACCGAGCGCGGTCCATTCGGCCTCGGTCAGAAATGTGACATGCGCCGACGACAATTCGCTGGCGGTGGTGATCTCGGCCAACGCGCCGGCGAGCGCGCCACGCACTTCGTCTGCCATAGGGCCAGGGCGGGCGAGCAGGCGCGGGCCGGTCACCGGCGTGAACGGCACGGCGACCTGGAGCTTTGGATAGTAGTCTCCGCCGGCGCGCTCGAAGGCTTCGGCCCAGCCCTGGTCGAAGACGTATTCGCCCTGCGAATGCGTCTTCACATAGCAGGGCGCGCAGCCAAGCAGGCGACCGTCGGGCGCTTCGGCGAGAAGATGGCGTGGCTGCCAGCCGCTGCGGCCGCCGACGCAATTCGCCTGTTCAAGAGCGTATAGAAAGGCGTGGGAAACAAAAGGGTTATCGGTATATCCTCGTGTTGATAATTGCGGGGATAAATCTTCCTCATCCGATACTTGAACGGCGGGCGCGCCGGCGCAGGCATCCCAATGCGCCGCCGGAATCGTCGCGAGCGACGGCGCGATGCGGATGCGGATGTCAGGGTCTGTCATTGCGCCTGGATCGGTAAGGGATGGCGGTCGCCGCCGCGCCATCTTACGCCGAAATCCGCTCGCGTCGAAATCGGCGCTGCCGAACCCGGCGCTGGCGGTTTCGTTCGTGGCCGGCGGCTGTCACGCCTTAGCGGCAGACCACAACATCATAGCCGGTGGGCATTCCATCCCAGTCATAGCCCTGCGTCGGATAGCAATTGCGCGGAATGCGGTGACAGCCGAGTGGCGTGCAGGCGATCTGTCCGCCGGCAGCAGCGGATCGGCGGACGACGCGCTTTTTGGCTTGCGGCTTTTTCACGCCGGCCTGCGGCACGTCCGGTCGCGCTTGCGCGCTGGCCGGCGCAGTCAATGCGCTGAAAGCGAAAGCCGCGGCGGTCAGGGCAATGATAAGATGACGTGTCGGCATGGATAAGTCCCTCCTGTTGCCAAGGCTGACGTTAACGAGCCTCGACGCAGACCGTTCCGCGTTCCGGAAAACTACGACGGCCTAAATCCTTCGAAGATGATCTGATCGGCCCAGGGCGCGGCGTCGGCGCGGACGCTGGCGCTGCGCACGGTCCAGGTCAGAATTGGCAGGCCAAACACTTTGCGCGCGATCAGCGGCGCGGCCGCCGGCAAATCCCTGACCGAATAAGCGAGAAACTGCGGCCGCGTCCATGGCGCGTGCAGCAGGAACGACAGACGGAATTTTGCCGCCGCTGAAAGCCTGTTCCATTCATGGTGCGTGTAATGCCTTTCGGCGACGATACCGCGTGTCAGTGTCGGAGCGATACGGCGAATGGCCGCGATCGGCTCGGGATCGAACGACATGACCGCGACCGGCCCGGCATAATCCGCGAGGACCGAAGCCGTGCGGGCGGCGAGGCGCATGTCGCCATCGAAGCGGCTCTTGAGTTCGAGCAACAGCGGAACCCGTCCGGCGACCAACTCGCACAACTCGCTCAGCGCCAGGATGCGGTCGTCGGTCGCCTTGAAGCGGACCGCCCGGATCGCGGCGACGTTCATGCGTGCGAGCGGCTGGTTGCCCTGGGTCAGGCGGCCGAGCGCATCGTCATGATGCACCATCGCCTCGCCATCGGCGCTGATCTGCAAATCCGTTTCGATGCCGTAGCCACCGGACATTGCCGCGGTAAAGGCGGTGGCCGTATTTTCGATCACGCCATTGGCCGCATCGTGCAGGCCACGATGCGCGATCGGACGGGAGGTGAGCCAATCAAGTCCCGGCATGAAAGAATCCATCGGCGGTTAAGCGACTTCGAACTGGCCCTCGACTTCCACCGCGGCATCGGCCGGCAGCGCCGAGACGCCGACGGTCGAACGGGCGTGGCGGCCACGATCGCCGAACACTTCCACCATCAGGTCGGAGGCTCCGTTCATGACTTGCGGGCCGTCGGTGAAACCGGGCGCTGAATTGATGAAGCCGCCAAGCCGGATCACGCGGGTGACGTTATCGAGATCGCCGATCGCGGCTTTGATTTGCGCCAGCAGGTTGACCGCGCAGGCGCGGGCCGCCTTCTGGCCGTCCGCCACCGAGACGCCGCCGCCAAGTTGGCCCTTGGCCGCCAGCTTGCCATCGGAACCGAAGCAGAGCTGGCCCGAGACGGTGATGACATTGCCGGTGCGGACGAACGCGACATAATTGGCAATCGGAGCGGCCGGCGTCGGCAGGGTAATGCCGAGGTTAACGAGCGCCTTTTCAACTAAACCAGGCATTAAAACGTCTCCAATTCCGGCCCTTGCGATAGGCAAATTCTCACCGATGTCTTGGCCGATCGTTCCGGTATTCGCAAGCGCGCGGGTGGCGACGGTTGCTGGAAACCTTACCGGCGCTTATCTTGATTTCCGATCCTGGCGCTTCGTTCATGACGGATGGACAGGTTTCGTGCCTCGTTCCTGCCCCGATCATGCGTCCTTAGTCTTTTGACTAATACTGTCACCGCGGAGAGGGCTTTAATTCCATGACGATGCGCGCGATTACCGGACGCCTGAACAGGCCCTCATTGATGGCCGGTTTTTCCGGCTTGCTGGCCTTCGGCCTGTACGCGCTAGTGTCCCACCATCCGGCACAGTCGGCGCCGGCGGTGCCGCCGGTAGCCGTCGCGCCGGCTGCCAAGGGCGATGGCGTTGTCCTGGCGCCGCACCGCGCCATCTACGATCTCAAATTGTCGAAATCGAGCGGCAGCCGCGGCATCCAGGCGGTGCGTGGCCGCATCGTTTACGACTTTTCCGGCAATGCGTGCGACGGTTATGAACTGAATTTCCGCCAGGTCTCGGAACTCGACTCAGGCGAAGGCAAGGCCGCGCTCAGCGATCTGCGCTCGACCACCTGGGAAGATGGCGAAGCCAGGACCTTCCGCTTCAATTCGGAGAACAAGCTCGACAACAGGCAGACCGATTCGGTCGATGGCAGCGCCGAACGCAACGCCTCCGCAGTGGCGATCGACCTGAGCAAACCGGCGAGCCGTAAATTCACCGTTCCGGTGAATGCCGTGTTTCCGACCGAGCATATGCGCCGCATTATTGCCGCCGCGCGCGACGGCAAGACGGTTCTCGATTTCCCTGTCTATGACGGTTCGGAGACCGGCGAGAAGCTCTACAATACGCTGACCGTTATCGGCCGTGCCATCGTGCCGGGGCAAAAGCCGTTCACCGACGCCGGCACGAAAATTCCGGAAATGGCCGGACTGACGCGCTGGCCGGTGACCATCAGCTATTTCGAGAAGAAGGACGAAAAGGCCGAGCAGACCGGCGAGCAGACGCCGGTCTATGCTATCACCTTTGAGTTGTTCGAGAACGGCATCTCGCGCGCGCTCGTTCTCGACTATAACGACTTCACGATCACCGGCGAAATGTCGTCCCTGGAGATCAAAAAAGGTAACTGCCCAGGTGGTCGACCGTACGATTTGAATTTGGCGACAGATTTCTCTGGACGGCGGACGCAGTTTTCGATTCAAGAATCGGATGAATCGCGACGCACCGGTCGAGCCATCGAGGGAAGACCTGATAGCGCTGATTG
>CANKBJ010000179.1 GCA_947479905.1 Bradyrhizobiaceae bacterium | reverse complement strand
TCAATCTGGCGAAGCAGCGTCACAATCTGCTCCGCATTAAACCTCTTCTTTGGCATGTCCAAGCTCCTTTCCAAGCTATTCTCTCACATCGCTTGGTTCAAAAAAGCCAGGTCAGGTCACTTGTTTGTTATCGGCCGGCCAGCATTGCCGACAGGCGATCCCTGATCAATGCGACGGCCGGAATTGGTTGTCGGCGTTGTCGTGGTGGTCGTCGGTGTCGTGGCGCGACCGCTATTGCGCACGAATCCGGTCTGGTTGCGATTGCGGCCAGTGCCTGTGCGTGTACCGGTACCTGCAGCGGTTCCCGCGGCAGTCCCTGCGGCGGTGCCGGTGCGAGTGAGATTGCCGAAAACGCGAACCGGGTCGCCACGCACGCTCGGAATGTTGGTCGGAACGAAGTTGCGGCGGCGATCGAAGAACGGACGCGGCGGCGGCGGCGGCAGGAACAGCGGCGCCAATATATCGAACACCGAGGGCTGCACGTCGTAGCCGTCCGGATAGACTTCATACAGACCGACGGCTTCGTCATAATAATCCGGCGGCAAAGCTTCCGGCACCACGATATAATTGGCGGGCGGCGTGCGCGAGGCGGACAGATCGGCGAGGCGATCCTGCGCTTCGGCGACATGGGCGCCGTTCGGATAACGCTTGAGATAATTCCAGTAAGCGCGGGTCGTGTTCTGCGCCAAAGTGCGCTGCCACAGCACAGCCTCGCGTCTGGTTTCAATCGTATCCCACACCAGCGCGGCCTGCGGGTACTTCGGATATTTCTCGACGAAGTGCTGGTAGCCTTCGAGCGTATCTGCTTCCACCGCGGCGGCGTAGGCCTGATCGGCCGACATCGTGTTGAGCAATTCGGGCGTGAGCGCGCGCTCCTCTTTCGACGGAACGGATTCGCCGCCCGGGACCGTCTGTGCAGCAGGCGCTGCCGCATTCGGTGCAAACAGGCTCACTTCGCTGGTGAGCGCAGACGTCATCCAGGGCGTTTGCGCGCCGCCCGTGGTCTTGTTGACCGACAGCCGCGTCGCCTTGAGGATCTGTTCCATGTCGAGGCCGGGCTGGCGCATCATCGTCACCAGCGCGCCGGTAAAGAGACTGTAGTCGCCATCGCCGTCGTCCGAGATCGTTCCCGGCGCCGCCGAGAAGGCGAGCATCATGCCCGGAACCGATTCTCCCATGGCCAAGCCCTTTGCTACCGGCTTGCCGCCGGCAGCGCCGAACTTGTGGTCGCGCGACGCATCGAGGATGACGACGCGCGCAGCCAACGGCGTTGCCGCCAGTTCGGCCAGCAGATCGCTCAGGCGGAACGCTTCGTTGGCGACATCGGCGTCGCTGTTGATGACGGCATCGACCGGGACGAGATAGTTGTCGCCGTCCGATTGAGCGCCGTGTCCGGAATAATAAACGATGGCGGCGCCTTCCGGGCCGCTACCGGCGACCTTGTCGAGGAAGTCGCGCAGCGACTGTCCGATGGTCGCCTGCTTCACGTCATGGAGTTCGGTGACGTCGTAGCCAGCCGCGCGCAAGGTCTCGGCGACGATCGCGGCGTCAGTTGCCGGTGTCTTGAGGGCAGGGGCGCTGACATAAGCGCCGTTGCCGATCACCAGCGCGTTGCGCGATTGCGCCAATGCTGGCCCGGCAAGTCCGACCAGCGTCAACAGGACAGCCAAACCGAATGGGACGATGCGCGCCATTGTCTTTACTCCTGCGGCGCATCGATAGACTGCCAAAGTCGCTATTGCGCGCCTTGCCAACGTCACCGTTTCGCGCCGTCGTCGCATTGACCGAGATCAAAGGGATAGCGGCTGATGGTGGCGTGCCGCTGATGTCAGAACGGCGCCTGCCGGATGATTTCGCGCATTACGCCGATGGCGGTCCAACGACTTTGCGCGCCGGCTTCAAAGCGGCCATGGCCTCATCAAGCGAAATTTCCGAGCGTTCCCGCGGTAGCGCTTCGGGATGTTCGCGCTGCAGGAAATCGATCAATTGCTCGCGCACCTCGCAGCGCAGGTCGAAAGCCTGGCCGGCGGAATTGGCGCTCATCAGGCAACGCAATTCAATCGTCCGCTCCTTGGCGTCGGTGACCTGGAGGCCGACCACCTTGCCGTTCCAGTTCTTCGACTGCTTGACGACGTCGGCGAGCTTGTCGCGGATCTTGTCGACCGGCGCGCGGTAATCGACGTAAAGGAAGGCGCTGCCGAGGATCGCCGAGCTGTCGCGCGTCCAGTTCTGGAACGGCTTCTCGATAAAGTAGGTCAAGGGCACGATCAGGCGGCGCAGATCCCACAGCCTGATGACGACATAGGTCGCGGTGATTTCCTCGATCCAGCCCCATTCGTTCTCGACGACGACGGAATCGTCGATGCGGATCGGCTGCGTCATGGCGAGCTGCACGCCGGCGAACAGGTTGGACAGGACCGGCCGCGCGGCGAGGCCGGCGACCAGCCCGGCGACGCCGGCGGAGGCAAACAGACTGACGCCGTATTGCCGCACCGGCTCGAAGGTCATCAGCGCCGCGCCGAGGGTGACGACGACAACCAGCGCGTCGGCGGTGCGGACCAGAACGCGCACCTGTGTCAGGTGCTTGCGGGCGAGCAGATTGTCTTCGGTGTCGATACGAAAGCGCAGCAGGTAAATATCCGCGCCGATGCGCAGCGCGGTGATCGCGGCCCAGCCGACCAGCGTGATGACGGCGATGACCATGAGCCGCGCCAGCAAGTCCGCGGTATTGGCATCGAACGGCGCGACCGGCAGCGCAATGCTCACCGCCAGAATGAGCAGGCCGAGCCGGGTTACGCCGCGCATTTGCGTGAGCACCGACAGGGCATAAGGGTGGCGCTTCGCCAATAGCAGGCGCAGCAGCCGCCGCACCGTCTTGTGCAGCGAATAGGCGATCGAGGCGGACAGCAGCACGACCAGCACGGCGACCACCGGATTGGGCAGCCAGGCCAGCCAGCCAATGACCTCGGCAAGAAGGGTTCGGAGCGAATCCATTGGGCTGCGATCGGCCTTTAATGATGGGGGGTGGATGGCGCGCCGTCGCCACGGCCGGCGCGCTGGACAGGGAGGCGGTGAGGTGGCAATACGCTGAGCGTCCCCAA
Organism: Bradyrhizobiaceae bacterium; assembly: GCA_947479905.1. Taxonomy (GTDB): domain Bacteria; phylum Pseudomonadota; class Alphaproteobacteria; order Rhizobiales; family Xanthobacteraceae; genus Pseudolabrys. The sequence continues at coordinate 3,709 of CANKBJ010000179.1, read as the reverse complement.
TAGAAATGCGCGGCGGCGATGAAAAGTTTCCTGCTGAAGCTGTTTACCTGGTGGAATTCCCAGACTTTCGGAACCCAGTTCTGGACCTGGAAGTACGGCGAAAAGGTCGGCACCGACGAATTCGGCAACACCTATTTCCGCACCCGGGGCGGAAAGATCGATCCGACGCTGCTCTTCCAGCGGCGCTGGGTGATCTATAACGGCTATGCGGAGGCGTCTTCGGTGCCGCCGTCCTGGCATGGCTGGCTGCACCACACGGTCGACGTGCCGCCGACCGAGGAAAACTACCAGCCGCGCGACTGGCAGAAGCCGCACCGCGCCAATCTGACCGGCACGCCCGGCGCCTACCGGCCGTCGGGCTCGACGCTTGCCTCCGGCCATCGGCCGAAGGCGACCGGCGACTACAAGGCCTGGAGCCCGTAAAGCGGCGCTGCTTCAAGGCCCGCGCCGCCGCCCTTCCGCCGCCGCATTCGCCATGTTAACCGGACGCTTCCGCTGGCGGAAATTTCGCGAATCCGCGACAAGTTTCCGGCGCCTGCTTTAAAGAGCGCTCAGCATCACCGTTCGGGAAAGCCTGTCTTGATGGCGCGTTCGAGGCTCACAGCGCTGGCGATCCTCGCGGTCGCGATCAACGCGGCATTCCTGACGCTGCCGGCCGGCGCGCAGTTCGGTTCGATTTTCGGCGACGCGCCGCCACGGCCGCCGGGCAATGTGCCGCGCGGCAACCAGCAGCAGTTGCCGCCGCCCGATCTTGGCCGCGGCGACCTGCCGCCATCGCAGCCGCAAGCGCCGCCGATGAGCCTGCCGCCGTCGAGCCGTCCCGGCGCGGGCGCGGTTCAATCGCAGCCGCTGGCGCCGCCGCCGGGCGGGATCGCGGCTCCGGCCGCGGTGCCGCTGTCACCTTTGCCGCCGCAAGGCGAAGCGCCGCAGGGCGTCGTACGTTCGACGCCGGGCCTGCTGCCTGGCATCCGCCAGCCGCGCGGCACGCCGGAGCCGGCCGATACATCGCCGCAGCCGGGCGACGAGGTGGTCGTGGCGCCGCCGCCGCAACGCATCGCCAATCCGAGCGCGATCTTCTCCGGCCTCGACAAGATCACCGGCCGCATCATTTCGTTCGACGTCGCCATCAACGAGACCGTGCAATTCGGCGCGCTGCAGGTGACGCCGCGCGTCTGCTATACGCGGCCGCCAACCGAGACGCCGAACACCGACGCTTTCGTGCAGGTCGATGAAGTGACGCTGCAGGGCGAGGTCAAGCGCATATTCGATGGCTGGATGTTCGCGGCCAGTCCCGGCCTGCACGCGGTCGAGCATCCCATCTACGACGTCTGGATCACCGACTGCAAAGGCGGCGCCGGTCCGGAAGTGGCGGAAGCGCCGGCCGAACCTGCAAAGCCTGCCGCCAAACCGGCGACGCGGCAGCCGGCGCGGGCGCCGGCAGCGGGACAGCCGGCGGCGCAGCCGCGCGCGCAGCAACTGCCTCCCGCCGCGGCACCGGCGATCCGCTAATCTTTCAACTGCGCCAGCGCTTGCTCGCCGCTGATCGGACGATCGGTTGGCAACGCCGCGAAGTCAGCCTCGCCGGTCAGAGCTTCTTCAAGCATGCGGTGATAGCGCTTCTTCGGCACGTCGACGGCGCCGAAGGTTTTCAAATGTTCGGTGACGTATTGCGTGTCGCATAACCTGAACCCGCCGGCGCGCAGGCGCGCGACGAGATGCACCAGCGCAATCTTCGATGCGTCGCGGACGCGGTGGAACATGCTCTCGCCGAAGAAGGCGCGACCGAGCGAGACGCCGTAAAGCCCGCCGACCAGATGCTCACCGTCATAGACCTCAACGGTGTGGCAATGGCCGATGTCGTAAAGCGCGCGGTAGATCTTGCGGATGCGGGCATTGATCCAGGTCTTGTCGCGATCGGGCGCCGGCTCGGCGCAGCCGTCGATCACGGCGTCGAAGTCGCGATCGATATGAACGGCCAGCGGCGTCGTGCGCAACGTGCGCGCCAGTCGCGACGACACGTGGAACCCATTGAGTGGAATGATGCCGCGCTGTTCCGGCTCGATCCAGTAAAGCGCGGGGTCGTCGGCGCTCTCGGCCATCGGAAAAATGCCGCAGGCATAGGCCTTGAGCAGCACATCCGGCGTGATCTCGATATAGGTGTTTTCGCGGTTGGCCATGACTGCCCGCTATTGTAAGCCGGCGCGGCGCGATTGGGGAGGGCCTTGCCTTGCCGCTACGGTTCCATTCCACCCTTGGCGAGAAATTGTTCGAGCCAGTGGATGTGGTAATTGCCGTCGATGATGTCGGCTTCGCGCACCAGCGCGCGGAACAAAGGCAGCGTCGTTTCGATGCCGTCGACGACGACTTCGTCGAGCGCGCGCTTGAGCCGCATCAGCGCCTCGGTGCGGGTCTTGCCGTGAACGATCAGCTTGCCGACCAGTGAATCGTAATAAGGCGGGATGGTGTAGCCTTGATAGACGGCTGAATCGATGCGCACGCCGAGGCCGCCCGGCGCGTGATAATGCAGGATCTTGCCGGGTGAGGGGCGGAACGACACCGGATTCTCGGCATTGATGCGACACTCGATCGAGTGGCCGCGGAATTCGATATCTTCCTGCGTGATCGACAAAGGCGCGCCGGCGGCGACACGGATTTGCTCGAAGATCAGGTCGATGCCGGTGATCATTTCGGTCACGGGGTGTTCGACCTGGATGCGGGTGTTCATTTCGATGAAATAGAACTCGCCGTCCTCGTAGAGGAATTCGACGGTGCCGACGCCGAGATAGTTGATCTCGCGCATCGCCTTGGCGACGGTCTCGCCGATCTTGTTGCGGGCGGTGACGTTGAGCGCGGGCGAGGGGCTTTCCTCCAGAACCTTCTGGTGGCGACGCTGCAGCGAGCAATCGCGCTCGCCGAGATGGATGGCGTTGCCCTTGCCGTCGCCGAGCACCTGGATTTCAATATGGCGCGGCTTGCCGAGATATTTCTCGATATAGACGGCGTCGTCGCCGAAAGCCGCTTTGGCTTCCGAGCGCGCGGTCGACAAAGCGGTGGAAAGCTCCTCGCGCGACTTTGCGACTTTCATGCCGCGTCCGCCGCCGCCGGCGGCGGCCTTGATCAGAACCGGATAGCCGATCTGGTCGGATATTTTCGCCGCCTCGCCGTCGTCGGTGACGCCGCCGTCGGAGCCGGGCACAACGGGAATGCCGAGGCGCTTGGCGGTGCGCTTGGCTTCGATCTTGTCGCCCATGATGCGGATGTGTTCGGCCTTGGGGCCGATGAAGTGCAGGCCGTGATCGTTGAGGATTTCGGCAAAGCGCGCATTCTCGGACAGGAAGCCGTATCCGGGATGCACGGCGTCGGCGCCGGTGATCTCGCAGGCCGACAGGATGGCCGGAACGTTGAGATAGGAGTCTTTCGCCGCCGGCGGGCCGATGCAGACGCTTTCGTCGGCGAAGCGCACATGCATGGCATCGGCGTCGGCGGTGGAATGCACCGCGACGGTCTTGATGCCGAGCTCCTTGCAGGCGCGCAAGATTCGGAGCGCGATTTCGCCGCGGTTGGCGATGAGGATTTTATCGAACATGGCGTCTGCCCGGCGGCGTAAAAGCGGTCACTCGATGATCACCAAAGGTTCGCCGAACTCGACCGGCTGGCCGTCGTCGAACAGGACCTGGGTCACGGTGCCGCCGCGCGGCGCCGGAATCTG
>CANKBJ010000178.1 GCA_947479905.1 Bradyrhizobiaceae bacterium | reverse complement strand
TTGCGCTCGTTCAAGAGCGGCCACCGCGAAGCGAACGCAAAAGTCAGCGGCTCGATCTGCGACGCGCTGATGAGCAACACGCCGGGCGAGTGGACCTTTCCGATCACGCAGGCGCTGATCGGGCAGGGCATCACGGCGAGCGATGCCGATGTCGCGCGCGCGGTGCGCTACGCCTTTGAGGAGTTGAAACTGGTGGTCGAGCCGGGCGGCGCCATTGGTCTTGCCGCGCTTCTGGCCGGCAAACTCGACGGCCGGTGCGACATGCGCGGCAAGGTCGTGGTGGCGATTTTGTCGGGCGGCAATGTCGATGTCGACATGTTCGCGAAATTGATCGCAGGCTAAAGCGTTTGCAGGCGAAGTGGGAACCGGTTCGCCGTCCGGAAACGCGAAAAAAGCAAAAACTAATTCGCGGCGGAATTCAGGTAAACAGCGCCAGCCGTTCCTCGTCGCTCAGCGCCATGATGGCGGCCAGCGCACTGTCCCAGACCTGCTGAGACGGATCGGCGACCACGCTGGCGACGGCAAAAGCCGCCAAATCCTTGCGCACCAGGTCGTGCGGCGCGGTATTCTTGGTGTCGTTCTGCGTCAAGGCGGCTGGCGCGAACGCGGCGGGTGTGAACGCGGCGGGTGCTTTGGTGATCGAGCCGCCGGACAAAGGTGCATCGGTATCGACAAAAGAAGCCTCGGCAAGGGCCAGCTTGGCGGCGACGACGATATCGTCAATGGCCGCCGCGGTGGCGAGCGTCGCCTGGGTGCGGGCGACGGCGCGGCCGGTCGCGTCGGCGTTTGCAACGCTGTCGCTCAGTTCGACGATCTCACCGACGGTCACAACCTCGTCGGCCGTCTGCGTCGCGGCGGGCAAGTCGAGCGGTTGGAAGTCGCGCGGCTGCAAGTCACTTGATTGCAAGTCGCTTGATTGCAAGTCCTTTGGCTTGACGTCGCGCGGCTGCAAATCGATTGGCTGGAAGTCGAGTGGCTCGAATTCGAGCGGCGGCAATTCGCCCGACTGCGCCTCGAACGGCTGCAAATCAAGCGGCGGCAGGATCGCGCGCGACGACGCCGGCGTCGATGCCGCTGCGAGAGCAGCCATGGCCACGGCGACGGCCCTTGTCTCGGCTGCCAAGGACGCCACGACCGGCGGTGTTTCCAAATCGGCCGGCGCCGTCGTCTCAGACTTGGCGACTGCCGGCGCGACCGCGATGTCTGCGGTCGGTGCGGCCACGGGCGGGATATTGGCGTTCGCTACATTTGGCGGCGCCAGCACCATCGCCGCGGCGGCGTCATCGGCCTCGGTCTGGTGCGCGGCTTTCGCGTCGATCCGGTCGAACAACGAGTCGATGAAATTAATTTCCGGAATGATCTCGGTCGCGCGGGGCGGTGGCGGCTGGACGTAGCCTGGCTCCTGACCGAACACCGGCCCGACGCGCGGATCGAGCGACAGCACGAACGGATCGGACGCCGGGCGCGCGTCATCGCCGACCGGCGGCGCAATCGGCTGCACCAGGGCGATGCTGCGCAGCGCGGTCGAACCCGGATGCGGCATCGGCAGTTCCGGCTGTTCGGATTGCGGCACCGGCGACAGGAAACCGATCGCGCCCGGCAAGCCGGTCGGCGTCACCAGGGCCTCGATCCGTGCCTGCATGAATTCGATCAGCGCCGATAAAGTCGCTGCCTTGATCGCGCCGGGAGACTGGTCGATCTGCGGCCGGGCCGAGCGGATGGTGTCGAGCAGCGCGCGCAGATCCTGGCGAATGCGCGCCGCTTCCGGCTCGGTCTTTTGGCTGTGCGCGACTTTTTCCAGCCGGAACAGCGCTTCAAGCACGATTTCGGTATCGGCATGCCGGTTGCGCCGCGCATATTCCTGGAGGAAGGCGCGGCCGCGCGCGCTGGCGCCAAGCGCCGCGCTGAACGACTGGTAGTCTTCCTCGTCGACGCGGGCTTGCCGCGGCTCTGCGCGCAATGCGGAAACGTCGGAGGCTAAATCATGGGCCAGATTTTGGGCCAGATTCTGGGCCAAGTGCGATTCAAAGGCCATGCGCGCGCGCCATATGCTTTCCCGGCATGTGCTTTCCCCAAGGGGTAGTTTATCGGTCAACTGGCATGATTCGGCCAGCCGCTTCGTCGGCCGACGCATGCGAATAGACGGTATGGGGCCGAGCTGGAATGGGTTTTTTTCTGTCGGAACCGTCCAATCCAAAGACTTCAGCGCGGGACGGCGGATTCGCGGCGCGCCTGGCCTGGCTCTACGCGGCTCTCTTCGTCATGGCCGGCATCCAGTTGCCATTCTTTCCGGTCTGGCTGAAGGCCAAGGGCCTCGACCCGGACATGATCGGGCTGGTGCTGGCCGCGCCGATCGTCGCCCGCGTCGTGGCGTTGCCGCTGGTGACGCAAAGCGCCGACCGCTACGACGCTTTGCGCGGGGCCATCGTGCTGGCCTCGGTCCTCAGCGTAGCCGGCTATGCGCTGGTCGGAATGTCCGATGGATTCCTGACGATTCTACTGGCCTTCACCATAGCCTCGCTGACGATGACGCCGGTGATGCCGCTGACCGAAACCTATGCGCTGCGCGGCCTGTCGGCGCGCGGCCGCGCCTATGGTCCGGTGCGGCTGTGGGGATCGCTGGCCTTCATTCTCGGAACTTTCATCGCAGGCTTTGCCGCCGACCTGATACCGCCGCGCCATCTGATCTGGCTGATCGTGGCGGCCAGCGCCATCGCTGCGCTGGCGGCGATGACATTGGCGCCGCTATCGACCGGGACAGTGGCCAGTGCGTCCAGCCCGGCAATCTCAAAACGGTTGCTGCGCGACAAGGCATTCCTGGCGGTGGTGGCGGCGGCCAGTCTAATTCAGGCCAGCCACGCGGTGTTCTATGGTTTCTCGGCGGTGGAATGGCGCGGCGCCGGCCTCGACGGCGGCACGATCGCCGCTCTGTGGGGCATAGGCGTGATCGCCGAGATCGTGCTGTTTGCGTTGTCGGCGCGCTTGCCGCCGTTCTTCCAGCCGAGCGTGATGCTGATGATTGGCGCGCTTGCCGGCGTGCTGCGCTGGGCGGCGATGGCGTTCGACCCGCCGGCGATCGCACTGCCGGTTCTGCAATTGCTGCACGGCCTGACCTTCGGCGCGACCCATCTCGGCGCCTTGATGTTCGTGGCGCGGCATGCGCCGCAAGGGCAGGCGGCGCGCGCGCAAGGCTATCTGGCGATTGCCATCGGCGTGGCGATGACGGCGGCGATGGCGCTGTCGGGCGTGCTCTACGGCGCTTACGGCGCGCGCGCCTATGCCGCGATGGCGCTAGCGGCGGTCGCTGGCGGCATTTGCGCCGCCGTAGCGCAACGGGCGAGCCGCGTAACGCCGCTCTGAGCGTGCATTGACCTGCCGCGTCGGCTCGCCGCAACCGGCGACGATGCCCTGCATGTCGCGTCCTTGCATGTAGATCATCTTGCGCGACAGCCCGCCGTGCTTGCTGATCCAGCGCTTCACCGCGGCCGGATAGATATTCCACAACGCGGCGGTGCCCATCGGACTGGTTACCGGCCGGCCGTCTTCATCCGGCATCCAGGCGGCGTGAAAACCGAAGCGGGCGCGCGGCGTCGCGCAGATTCTATTCTTGGGGATCAACCCGAGCACCAGTGTGCAGGCCGACAGGCAATTGCCGTCCACCACGATATTTTCGCCGGAGGAGCGCATCACGGCGAAGATACGCAGATAGTGTCCGATCTGGCCGCCGCGATCCTCGGCGATACGCATCGTGGCTTGGGCCGACGTCGTCGCTGACGCCATCGCCGTCACCAGGAGTGCAGCTGCGAGCAGCAGGCCCCGAATTCGCATTCCGCCAACCCCCAATCGCCGTTGCCAACCGGCACGGCAGCCCCCGCCGACTCGAAGTCTAATCCCATTGCGAGGGCGACGGAAAGCATTGGTTAACCAAAAGGATTGGATAAAATTTATAGTTATTTCAATACGTTATGTAAAAAGACAGTGTGTGCGAAAGTTCCGTCACGGCGGATCAGCCCCACAAGGCCGGCTCGGGCGGATAGATCAGACTTCCCTCGTAACGCAGGCCGGGCACGCGATCCTTGGCCAGCAGCAGCGGTCCGTCGAGATCGGCAAAACGGGCGCTCTGGGCCAGCAACATGGCCGGCGCCATCGACAGCGATGTCGCCACCATGCAGCCTGCGAAAATGGCGTAGCCCCGCGCCGTCGCCGCGTCCGCCATCGCCAGCGCCTCGGTCAGGCCGCCGGCCTTGTCGAGTTTGATATTGACCGCGTCGTACTTCCCCGCCAGCGCGGCCAGCGAGGCGCGGTCATGTACGCTTTCGTCGGCGCAGACCGGGATCGGCCGGCGCAGGCCGGCGAGCGCCTGATCGCGGCCTTCCGGCAAAGGCTGCTCGACCAGGACGACGCCGGCTGAGGCGCAGGCCTCGAGATGGGCGGCGAGAGCGTCCTCGGTCCAGCCCTCATTGGCGTCCACAATCAGGGTCGCCCGGGGCGCCGCGGCGCGCACCGCGGCAATGCGGGCGGCGTCGCCGCCATCGTCAGTGCTGCCGCCCAGCTTGATCTTCAAGAGCGGCCGCGCCGATGCCTTCGCCGTCGCCTCGGCCATCGCGGCCGGGGTGCCGAGCGAGATCGTGAAGGCGGTGGTGAGCGGCTGTGGCGCGGGCAGGCCAGCCAATTCGTGCGCCGGTCGGCGGCTTTGCTTGGCCGCGAGGTCCCAGAAGGCGCAATCCAGCGCATTGCGGGCGGCGCCGGCGGGCATCGCCTTTTGCAGGCTGGCGCGGTCGAGCCCGGCTGCGAGCGGCTCGCGCATCGCCTCGATCGCCGCGATGACGCTGTCGGCGCTCTCGCTGTAGCGGGCATAGGGCACGCATTCGCCGCGCCCGGTCACATGACTGTCACTGAGTTCCGCCACCACCACCAAGGCCTCGGTCTTGGCGCCACGGCTGATGGTGAAAGTACCGGCGATCGGCCACCTTTCGGCCGCGACTTTAAGGGTTATGTGGGGGGAGGACGGCAATGCACATTGACCTTGCGGGCGCCGCGACCGAACCTGTGCGGCGACGAGACTGGGGATATCCGGGTCGGGCGGCTGCGGTCAAACGCGGGACCGGCCTACAAGGCAAGCACAGCAGAATCGAACAGCGAAATCGCCGGTTATTTTGCGCGATTTCCGCGGCGGAGCGGCAGAGTGGTCGAGGGCGTGAGTGACCAGACATTGCTCGACGACAGTGTGCAAGGCAGTAACCTCGCTCTCGTCGGCGCCGGCGCGTGGATCGCGGTCAATGCGCACCGCCTGGAGGACTCGATCCAGGCGCTGATCGCCAAATATCCTTCGGTCAAAAGAGTCACCATCGACATGGAACATGTCGAGCACCTCGACACGTTCGGCGCCTGGCTGCTGGAGCGGCTGGTGCGGGCGTTCAAGGCGCGCGGCTGTCAGACCGATGTCACCGGCCTCAAGGATGACTACAAGGCGCTGATCGACGAACTGAGCAACGTCAAACTGGAAGAGCCGCCGCGCGGCGGCGGCCAGGCGTTCAACTATGCGCTCCATTCTATCGGCGAGAATATCGCCTCGGTCGGCAATTCGTTCCTCGCCATCGTCAACATGCTCGGCGCCCTGGTGGTGGCCTGGCTGCGCGTGGCCAAGCGGCCGCGCACCTTTCGTATGACCTCGCTGGTACACCAACTCGACAACGTGGCGTGGCGGGCGGTGCCGATCATTCTTCTGATCACCTTTCTGATCGGCTGCATCATCGCGCAGCAGGGCCTGTTTCATTTCCGCAAATTCGGCGCCGACGTCTATGTTGTCGACATGGTCGGCATTCTGGTCTTGCGCGAACTCGGCGTGCTGATCGTCTGCATCATGGTCGCCGGCCGTTCCGGCTCCGCCTATACGGCCGAACTCGGCTCGATGAAGATGCGCGAGGAAATCGACGCGCTGCGGACCATGGGCTTCGATCCGGTCGAGGTTCTGATCCTGCCGCGCATCCTGGCGCTGATCATCGGCGTGCCGATCCTGACGTTTCTGGGCTCCATGGCGGCGCTCTATGGCGGCGGCCTGGTGTGCTGGCTCTATGGCGGCATCGACCCCGATATTTTCCTGTCGCGCCTGAAGGAAGCCATCGCGCTCAACACATTCCAGGTCGGCATGATCAAGGCGCCGTTCATGGCGCTGGTGATCGGCGCGGTCGCCTGCGTCGAGGGCCTGGCGGTGAAGGGTTCGGCGGAATCGCTCGGCCGGCAGACCACGGCCTCGGTGGTGGAGTCGATCTTTCTGGTGATCGTGATGGACGGCATCTTCGCCATCTTCTTTGCCTCGATCGGAATGTAGGCAATGGCAACCGCCCCCGCGTCAACGAACGGCAAAAGAGAAGTTGTCATCGAAGCGCACGACATTGTCGTCGGCTTCGGCAGCCACATTGTCCTCGACCACACCGATCTCGACGTCTATCGCGGCGAAATCCTCGGCTTCGTCGGCGGCTCGGGCGCCGGCAAATCGGTGCTGATGCGCACCATCATCGGCCTGATCCCCAAGCGCGCCGGCACCATCAAGGTGTTCGGCGTCGATATGGACGCGGCATCCGACAGCGAGCGCCGCGCCGTGGAGCGGCGCTGGGGCGTTTTGTTCCAGCAGGGCGCGCTGTTTTCGTCGCTGACGGTGATGGAAAACCTGCAGTTTCCGGTGCGCGAATATCTCCATCTGTCGCAGCGCCTGCTTGATGAATTGGCGATCGCCAAGCTGGAAATGGTCGGGCTCGACGCCTCGGTCTGTCACAAGTTCCCGTCGGAACTCTCCGGCGGCATGACCAAGCGCGTGGCGCTGGC
>CANKBJ010000177.1 GCA_947479905.1 Bradyrhizobiaceae bacterium | reverse complement strand
TTGTGATCGTAGCCGACCGAACCGCCGGAAGCGAAAGCGTCGCCCAGCCAATAGCCATGCTCGATCGACAGCGCATTGGCGATGTCGGAGAAGGTCGCCGTGCCCTTGTCGGCGGCGACGACGAGATAGGGGTCGTCGCCCTCATGCCGGACCACGAAATCCGGCGGCACAATGCTGCCGTCCGGCGCGTAATTGTCGGTAATGTCCAAGAGCGTGCCGATGAAGATCTTGTAAGTCGCGATGCCCTCGGCTTGCGCGACGTCGCGCGATGCGCCCTTCGGCATCAGCTTCGGCACGAATCCGCCTTTGGCGCCGACCGGCACGATCACCGCGTTTTTGACCTGCTGCGCTTTGACGAGGCCGAGAATTTCCGTGCGGAAATCCTGCGGCCGGTCGGACCAGCGAATGCCGCCGCGCGCCACCTTGCCGAAGCGCATATGCACGCCCTCGACGCGCGGCGAATAGACGAAAATCTCATAGAGCGGCCGCGGCAGCGGCATCTCGGTCAGCTTCGCGCTCTCGAACTTGATGGCGATCTGCGCCTTGACGTGGCCGGCCTCATCGACCTGATAGAAATTGGTGCGGATCGCCGCCTGCACCGCGTTGACGAACAGCCGCAGGATGCGGTCCTCGTCGAGGCTGTCGACTTTTTCCAGCGCCTCGTCGATATGCGCGGCGATGTCCTTCTGACTCTGGTCGCGGACCTGTGCCGCGGCGTCGCGCGGATCGAAGCGCGCGTGGAACAGCGCGGCGATATCGGACGCGATACGCGCGTGCTTCACCAAAGTCGCCCACATGTAATCTTGCGAATAGGGCACGCGGATTTGCCGCAGGTAGCGCGACAAAGTGCGGATCAGCGCGACGTCGCGCCAGGCGAGAGCGCCGAACAAGGTCAGCGCGTTGTAGCCGTCGTTCTCGGCGCCGCCGCGCATCACCATCAGGAAGGCGGCCTCTAGCCGCGCCTTGCTGTCGTCGAGTTCGATGGCGCCCCCGTCATGGCGCTCCAGCAGCATGTCGTGAAACCAAATGCCCGGCGAATCGGCCGGTTCGATCTGATAGGTGCGCTCGTCGACGACGCGGAAACCCATGTTTTCCAGCACAGGGACGCGCTCCGACAAAGGCAGCGGCCGGGCGTAACTCCACACTTTGAGACCGAGTTCGCGCTGTTCTTCTTCAAGCCGGTGATGAAAATCGACGCCGAGCGGCCGCGTCTCGGTCAGCGACTCCATGACGCGGATATCGCCGGCCGCGACCGCCGGCGCATAGACATCGTGGAAGCCGGCGCTGAACGCCGCGCGATAGCGCGCGAACAGTTCGCGCGTCTTGTCGGGTCCGTTGATCAGCGCCAGCGCGCCATGCAGTCCGTCGGTCCAGCTGCGGATGATGTCGGCGATATCTTCTTCCAGCCGCTCGCGCGGCACCTCGGGCGTCTTGCCGCCGGAACGGCCGATGATGAAATGGACGCGCACCAGCGGCCCTTCCGGGAAGAACGGATAGAACGCCGAGACGCGGCCGACAAAGGTGCTGGCCAGGCAATCGCCGATCCTGCCGCGAATGGCGCTGTCGTAGCGTTCGCGCGGCACGTAAACCAGCACCGACACGAACCGGTCGAAGCGGTCGCGGCGCGCCAGCGCCCGCACGCGCGGCCGTTCGTCGAGCTGCAGGATCGCCTGCGCGAACTCGTACAAAGTCTCGTCGTCGATCTGGAACAGTTCGTCGCGCGGATAATGTTCCAGCACATTGGCCAGCGCCTTGCCGGAATGGCTGCTCGGATCGAACCCGGCGCGCTCTTCGACGGCGGCGAGCTTGCGGCGCAGATAGGGGATGCTGTGCGCGGTGCGCGTATAGGCGGTCGAGGTGAACAGGCCGACGATGCGGTGTTCGCCGACAAGATTGCCGCCGGCATCGAAATTCTTGACGCCGATATAATCGAGATAAACGCGGCGGTGGACGCGTGCGTGGATATTCGCCTTGGCGATGATCAGCGGCCGCGGCTCATTGAGAAACGCCATGATCTCCGGCGTCATCTCCAGTGATTCGCTGCCACGGCGCAGCACCTTGAGATCGCGCGCGCGCATGATGCCGAGCCCAGAATCGAAATCTGGCTCGATCGACCGGCCATCGACCGTGTAGTCGCGCACGCCGATAAAGGTGAAATTGTCGGCCAGCAGCCATTGCAGGAACTGGATTGCTTCGGCGAGTTCGTCCACCGGCAATGGCGGCGGATTTGTCTTGAGCCCGGCGACGATGGTCTCGACCCGGCCGCGCATCGCCTTCCAGTCCTGGACGGCGAGGCGAACCTCGGTCAGCACGCCCTCGAGCGCGGTCACCAGCGCGGCGCGCGCCGCTTCGCCGATCGGCTCGACATGAATATGGATGTAGCTTTCGCGCGCGCCGCCGGCGATGTCCGCCGCGCCGAGCAGCATCATCGTGTCGCCGGCACGGCCGACACCGAGCACCGGATGCGAAACCAGCAGGACATCGAGGCGGCGGTCGGCGATTTCTCCCATCACCGAATCGACCAGAAACGGCATGTCGTCATTGGTGACTTCGATGATCGTCACCGCCTTGCGCTCGCCGGACGCGGCGAGGGCCACTGTCTCGCAGCGGATCTTGGTCTCGCCCGGCGCCCGCGTCTTGAGATAGTCGAAGGCGCGCTCGGTAAGCCGGGCGAGATCGTCGGCGCCGTATCGCAACACGTCGCCCGGCACTGTCCGGTCGAAAAGTTGCGCGGCAAAGCCCGGCGGAATGTCGTCGCGATGCCGATACACAGCGACGCCGGCCTGTTCGATGAGGATGCGGGCAGCCTGTTCTTCCGCGCCGCCGAAACCTTGAGTGGTCACCTGATCGAGCACGGGAACCTCGCGGGTTAGGAGATACGCAACATGGTTCGAAGGTGAAAGTCGCTCGTGGACAATTCGCGGCTGAGAGAATCGGCCGGGTTAGATGGAGAGTTTTTACCTTCCGGGACGGCGCGTCGAGAGCAACACACCATTTGGTGACGCCGGCGTGACGAGCCGCCGAGCTGACATTGGCTGGACGCATAAGTTCATGAAATAAAAGGCGAAAGCGGGGCGCGCCATGCATATCGCGCGATCCGATAACATTGTATTCTGACGCTCGGGCAAGAAAATCAAAAGGGTAGCGGGAATGGCCAAGGGTATCGCAAGGACGCCGACAAGGGCCGGCAAGTCGTTCAGAGACGCCATCAGAGTGGCTATCGGCAAAAAGGGCTTGGCGAAGGCCGGCAAGAATCTGGCGAAAGCCGGAACGAACGGTGCGGCAGCCAAGGCCATCGCGAAGCCGGCGGGCAAATCCGCGCCGGTCAAGGCAGCGCCAGCGGTTGCCGACGATATGCCCGTCATCGCGCTCACTTTGCCGGCCGGCAAATTGTCGCCGGCGATGGCCGCCTATTTCCGGAAATGCCAGGACAAACTTGGCTTTGTGCCGAATGTGCTGGCCGCTTACGCCTTCGACACTGTCAAGCTGGAGGCCTTCGTCGCTCTCTACAATGACCTGATGCTGGGCGAGAGCGGCCTGTCGAAACTGGAACGCGAGATGATCGCGGTCGCGGTGTCGTCGCACAACCGTTGTTACTACTGCCTGACCGCGCATGGCGCGGCGGTGCGGCTCTATTCCGGCAATCCGCTGCTGGGCGAGCAGATCGTGATGAACTATCGCGCCGCGCGGCTGAACAAGCGCCAGCGCGCCATGCTCGACTTCGCAGTGAAGTTGACGGCCTCGCCTGCCAACGTCGAGGAAGGGGATCGCGAAAAACTGCGCCGCGCCGGTTTCACCGAACGCGACATCTGGGACATCGCCGCCGTCGTCGGCTTCTTCAATATGTCGAACCGCGTCGCATCGGCCACCGACATGCGGCCGAACACGCAGTATCACGCGCAGGACAGATAGCGCGTGATCCCGAAAAGTGGGTACCGGTTTTCGGAAAAGATCACGCGCAAATAATTCTACTCCTTGAACACTTCTTCACGCTTGGCGCGAATGGCGGGCAGCACAAGGACGACAAAGAGCGCGACGGTCAGCAGCAACAGAAATGCGCTGATCGGGCGTTCGACGAACGTCATCGGGTTGCCGCGCGAGATATACATGGCGCGGCGGAAATTTTCTTCCATCAGCGGGCCGAGCACGAAGCCAAGCACGAAGGGCGCGGGCTCGGCGCCGACCTTGTAGAAGAACACGCCCAGCCCCGAGAACACCAGCATCACCCAGATGTCGAACACCGTGTTGTTTGCCGTATAGGTGCCAATGCAGCAGAACAGCACGATGGCCGGAAACAGCAGGCGGAACGGCACGCGCAAGAGCGCCACCCAGACGCCGATCAGCGGCAGATTGAGCACGACCAGCATCGCATTGCCGAGCCACATCGACGTAATGACGCCCCAGAACAGATCGGGCTGGTTGATCATCACCTGCGGGCCCGGCTGAATGCCCTGGATCATCATCGCGCCGACCATCAGCGCCATAATGGCGTTGCCGGGAATGCCGAGCGTCAACAGCGGAATGAAACTGGTTTGCGCGCCGGCATTGTTGGCGGCTTCCGGCGCCGCCACGCCTTCGATGGCGCCGCGGCCGAAGTGCTCCGGCGTTTTCGACATTTTCTTTTCCAGCGCGTAGGCCGCAAACGACGACAGCGCCGCGCCGCCCCCGGGCAACACGCCGAGCACCGAGCCGAGCGTCGTGCCGCGCAGCATCGCCGGAATGCATTGACGAATTTCCGCCCAGCTCGGCCACAAATCGCGCAGCTTCACCGCCAGCAGGCTGCGGTCCTGCGGCTTGCCGAGCGTGACCGCCAACTCGGCAATGCCGAACATGCCGATGGCGATCGGCACGAAACCGATGCCGTCGCCGAGATCCATCAAGTCCATGGTCATGCGCGGCGAGCCGCTGTTGACGTCGATGCCGACGAGGCCGAGCAGTAGCCCGACCAGCACCATCGCTACCGCCTTCTCCGGCGCGCCATGCGCCAGCACGACCGAGCCGGTGAGGCCGAGCACCATCAGGCTGAAATATTCGGCGGCGTTGAACTTGAGCGCCAGCCAGGTCATCGGCGCGCTGGCGGTGGCGATGACGATGGTGGCAATGGTGCCGGCGACGAAAGATGCAATCGCCGCGATCGCCAAAGCCGGGCCGGCGCGGCCCTGTTTGGCCATCTGGTGGCCGTCGAGACAGGTGACGATGGATGAGGATTCGCCCGGCACATTGACCAGAATGGCGGTTGTCGAGCCGCCATACTGCGCGCCGTAGAAGATGCCGGCGAGCATGATCAGCGACGAACTCGGCGGTAGCGTGAACGTAAACGGCAGTAGGATCGCAATCGTGGTGATCGGCGCGATGCCGGGCAGCACGCCGACCAAAGTGCCGATCAACGCGCCCATGAAGCAGAAGCCGAGATTGGCCGGCGTCAGCGCGACGGCAAAGCCGGTGGCAAGATTCGCAAATAGATTGGCGATCAGATCCATTTGATTTTCACCACGGCCATACCTGGATCGGCAATCCCAGCGCCATGACGAACAGCACCACGGCGAAGGCGGCCAGCACCACGGCAGCAATGGCGTTCTCGCGAAACCGCACATCGTATGCAGCAAACCCGGCGCAGATCACCAGCACGAAACTGGTCAGCGCCAATCCGGCGAACGGCAGCAGCACCGCGAACAGCGCGACCGCGCTGAAAATCAAAAACAGAGGCCGCCATTCGATGGCCGGCATCGGCGCTCGGCCGGAAAACAGTGCGCGCGCGCCGAGCACGGCGCCATACACCATGATGAGAATGGCGAGCCCACGCGGCACATAGCCGGGCCCCATCGCCGCCGCGGTGCCGACGGCGAGCGGGCTCGCCAGCGCCAGCGAGAAAGCACCGAGCGCGATCAGAAAGACCGCGAAAGCGAGATCGGGCGTGTTGATGCGAAGAGTCATGATTTCTCTCTCTGCCTCATGGTGAGGAGGCGCGAAGCGCCGTCTCGAACCATGTGGCAGCCCCCATCCTTCGAGACGCCCGTTTCACGGGCTCCTCAGGATGAGGGCTGAGCACACTCTCGAAGATAAGCGATCAATCCAGCGAAATATTTTCCGCCTTGACCACGTCGCCCCACTCACCGATGGCCTTCGTGAGCCAGCCGGCGAATTCATCCGGCGTCGAGGTTTTCACGTAGCCGCCGAGCTCGGCCATTTTCTTTTCGATCTCCGGCATCGCCAGGATCTTGCGCAGCTCGGCGTTCAGACGCGCCGTCATCGCCGGCGGCGTGCCCTTGCTGGTGAGGAAGCCCTGCCACGAGCCGGTTTCCACAATCGGCATGCCGAGCTCCTTGAAGGTCGGCAGGTTCGGCGTCGCCGGCAGGCGCGTGTCGCCGGAAACGGCGATGCCCTTGAGTTGGCCCTGCACGACAAACGGCTGAGTGGCGAGCGCGCCATTGAAGATCACATTGCTTTCATTCGACACCACCGCGCGCACAGCCGCGGCGCCGCCGCGATATGGCACGATGCCCCATTTGAGGCCGTACTTCTTGGCGATGACGATCGCTGTCAGATGCTGGATCGAGCCGACGCCGCTGGTGCCGACATTGAGCTTGCCCGGGCTGGCCTTGTCATAGGCAATCAACTCCGCAAGCGTCGCCACCGGCACGCTCGGATGCACCGCGAACAGATAGGGCGAGAACATCACCAGCGTCACCGGCACCAGATCCTTCTGCACGTCGAAAGACAGCTTCGTCACCAGGTTGGGCTGCGTCGCCAAAGTGCCGGCGTCGGTGATCAGCAGCGTATGGCCGTCCGGTGCTGCCTTGGCGACGAAATCGGCGCCGACATTGCCCGAGGAACTCGGCTTGTTCT
>CANKBJ010000176.1 GCA_947479905.1 Bradyrhizobiaceae bacterium | reverse complement strand
TTGCCAAAACTTATCCTGGGGGTAAAGTTCACTAACGGGTTGGAGGTCATCGCCAAGGCGAGCGACCTTCAGGACGAAACCGCCGCCTAAAAGATCAGGCCGTCACCAACTTTAGGCGATAGCTCCCGTGGCGAGCTTGCCGTGGCTGTGGTGGAAATCGATCGAGGTGCGGATGTTGAGATTGCAGACGCCGTCGCCATAAGTGAAGCAGAACGACTCTTCATCGCTAACGTACTCGGCGACGCGCTTGAGACGTCCGCCGGTCTGCGTGTGCTCGCCGGTGTCGACGAGCGTGATGCGCCAGGGCTCGACCTTGCGATGATGCACGATCATGCTGTTGTCCGACATGTCGAAGGTGATGTCGGAATTGTGCAGGAAGTAGTTGGCGAAATATTCCTTGATGACGTAGCCCTTGTAGCCGCAACAAATCACGAAATCGTTGGCGCCATGCACCGAATAGGACTTCATGATGTGCCAGAGTATCGGCTTGCCGCCGACCTCGATCATCGGCTTGGGCTTTAAGTAGCTCTCTTCGGAAATGCGGGTGCCGAGGCCGCCGGCAAGGATAACGACTTTCATGACATCACGGGCTCGGCCGGCTCTTTAACCAGTGGGCGCGCGGGCGGCTTGCGGTGGTTGAGCGTCGCGTCCCAATAGTCGAAGTAGTCGCGCGCTTTGGCTTCCGAGAAGGTTTTGAGAACCGCGCAGATTTCGGTCAGCATGACGTTGAAGGTCACCGTGCCGGCCATCGTCTGAAATTTCGCGCAGACTATTTCCATTTCGGGCGCCGCCTTCGAGCCGAAAGTCAGCCGCTTGCTGTTCTTGAAGCGCTGGAACATGGTCGAGAACCAGAGGTTGGCGATCGCCTGGCGTTGCGCCGGCGGGTGCTGCGGAAATGCGTCGGAATGCAGCGCCAGCACCGCGCCTTCAAAGGCGCACAGGAACCAGTGCAGCAAATTGATCGCGGGATCGAGACCCGACAACGCATAATAGTCGACATCGCGCTTCTGCGCTGTCTCGGTCGTTTGCCATGGCCCGTAGTCGTAAAGATAGAACAGCCGCGGCAGCAGGTGATATTTGCCGTTGAGCAGATACAGCATGCTCATGATCTGATCGTGAAACGAACAGAGGATCGGCAGGTTTTCGATGAAAGTGACAACACGATCGACCGCGTCGCGCCGCAGCACGGCGAAGAACAGCACGTTCGGCCCGGTCTCCGTCAAATAGCCGGCCACGCGCGCCGCCGGGTCGGCGGCATCGATCCCCTTGTAGTTGATGACGATGGAGCCGGCGGCGGCTTCGACGACATAGGGTCCGGCGATGCCGACGGTCGAAGGGTCTTTTTCGATCCGATCGAGAATGCCTGGTATCGCTGCGATCGCCAGATCGAAACACATGTCATCGTCGGCGACGACGAAGACGAATTCGCCCTTTGCCAGCCGCATCGACTCGGAGAAGTTCTCGCGCGCATCGCATTCGTCGACCGAAACGATGGTGCAATTATCACGCTGCAGATGCTCCAGCGCCGCGCGCTTTTCCGCGTTGCCCGAATTGTCGCGGACGATGACTTCGATTTTGGGACCCGCCCAGGAGCAGGCCTGCGCGATTCGCGACAAAGCCGTGAGATCGTGCCGGTGGGTCGGGAGGATGATCGAAAGTTGCACGGGGCCTCACAGTCCCTTGATGGCGGGAAAACACACCGGATTACCCTGTCACCACGCGGCTGTATCCGACAGGCATGCGCCGGACATCGCACTCTATTGCTGATTCGCACCGCAATAAGAAGGCTATCGCGGCCGCCGGGCCAAGTCGACTTTGGCCGGGTTGAATGGCAAAACGGGGCGACCGCCGATTCGTTTTCTGAACCGAGCGAGGCAGACTTTGCTGCATCCGGAATTGCTTCACGCAGGCTCGCCGCGCCCCGGCCCGGCGCACAAAGCGCGGTCGTTTCCGGCTTTGCCGGGCGCGACGAAGGCCGCCTTTCTGCTGGCCGAGCTGGCGGTTGCGCCTTGCGCCTTTGCGCCCGTGGGCGCGGAGAAACCGCTGGCGTTGTATGGCGCCGGCGATATGGGCCGTCTGGCGCGCGATTTTTTTGCCCTGGCCGGTCTCGATATCGCTCTGGTCATCGACCGCAACGCCGCCGACGCTGCCGTCGGCGCCTGGTCGGCGACGCGGCCGGTCGAGCCCGAAGCGGTGCCGGATGAGGTTAAACGTTCGGTGCGCGTCGCCGTCTGTGTCGCGACCTCGGCCTATGTACCGATCGAAGCCGCGCTGCACGAGGTCGGCTTTACCGACGTCGTGCCGTTCTATGATCTTTCCGAAATCTTCCGGCATCTGCATCCGTTGTCGAACGGCTGGTTTGCGCCGCCGTTCACGGCCGAGGAGCAGGACGAAATAAAGTCGGCTCTCGCCGCCTGGGACGACGACGCCTCGCGCGCGCACCATCTGCAATTTATGGCCTGGCGCCGCTTGCGCGAGGAATGGGTGTTCGCGCCGGCCCCGCCGCTCACCGGCGCCAGCCGTTATTTCATTCCGGAAGTTCTTGAGGTGCTGCGCGACGACGAGACATTCATCGACGGCGGCGCCTATGACGGCTGCATCACGGAAGCCTTTGCGCGGCGCATGGGCGGCGCGTTTCAGCGGATCGTGGCCATCGAGCCGGATGGGCCGAACCGGGCGCGATGCGAGGTGAATGTCGGAACGTCACTTGCCGGCGACCCTCGCATCACGATTCATGACTTCGCACTGGCCGAGCGCGATGGCGCGGCGCCGTTTCATGAAGGGCTCGGTTATGCCTCGCAACTCTCAACGACCGGGAGCACGCGCATCGAATGCCGTACGCTCGATGCGATGCAGCTGAAGCCGACTTTCCTCAAATTGCATCTCGAAGGCGGCGAGCTTGCCGCGCTGAAGGGCGCGCGCGAGACGCTGGTCAATCATCGGCCGCTGGTCACGGTGACCGTTTATCATAATGACGATGGCCTCTGGAAAACGGCACGCTGGCTGACGCGGACACTCACCGGTTACCGGTTCCTGTTTCGCATCCATGCCTGGTGCGGCGCCGGCGCGGTAATTTATGCCATTCCGAACGAACGCGGCACGAAAGCGAAAGCGGCATGAGCGACAAATTGGACCCGGTCGCGGCCTTTCAACAGCAGGTCGCCGCCAACATCAAGGGCATCGGCGAGGACACTGATTTCCTCGGCCTGTCGCGCATGTGGAATCGCGAGGCGATCCGACATTCCTACGCGCTGAATTTCACCTGGCTCGGCCGTCCGGTGATCCAGACGCCGATGGATCTTTACGCCATCCAGGAACTGATCTGGACCTCCCGCTCCGATCTGATTATCGAGACCGGCATCGCCCATGGCGGTTCGCTGGTGACGAGCGCCTCGATGCTGGCGCTGCTCGACTATTGCGACGCAGCGGAAGCAGGCAAGCCGCTCGATCCGAAGGCGTCGCGCCGCAAGGTCGTCGGCATCGACATCGACATCCGCGCGCATAACCGCGCCGGCATCGACGCCCATCCGCTGCGGCACAAGATACATACAATCGAAGGCTCGTCGATCGCGCCGGAGACCGCGGCGCAGGTCGCGGCGCACGCGCAAGGCTACGACCGCGTCATGGTGTTTCTCGATTCCAATCACACGCATGAGCATGTGTTGGCGGAGCTGGAGCTTTACGCGCCCTTCGTCAGCAAGGGATCGTATTGCGTGATCTGGGATACCGGCGTCGAGGACCTGCCTGATTCGATGTGCGCCGACCGGCCCTGGGGCAAAGGCAACAATCCGAAGACGGCGGTGTGGGAATACATGCGGCGTCTCAAGGACGAAGGCCGCAAGGCGCGCGATGGCGGTGCGTTGAATTTCGACTACGATTATACGATCGAGCACAAGATCGCCATTACCGCGGCGCCGGACGGCTTTCTCAAGCGCGTCTAGGCCTTACGCGCTCGCCTGGATGGCCTCGACCATGCGATGCGGCACGGTGGGTGGGGCCATCACTTGCGGCATATCGTCAAGGCCGAAATAGGCGGCGTGCTCTTTCCACGTATCGCTGTTGGCGACGATGGCGCGATAGGCGTCCATGTTCTCCCGCACCTTGGCCTCATGGCCGCCCATCATGATGTACGCCTTGGCAAGGAAGTAGTGCGCGAAGGCGTGCTGCTTGTAGCGCTCGATGACGTCCTCGAAGCAGCGTGCCGCCACATCGGGCTGGCCGATCCGTATGCTGCGGTTGTTGACGAAATTGACGTCGAGATTCATCCGGTATGAAATCACCGGCAAGGTCTCCGGATCGAGACCCGGCGCGTGGATGATGTAGGTGCCGAGTTCAAAAGCGCCGATCTTCATTTTGTCGGGAATGTATTTGTTCTTGACGCAGATGTCGTAAAGTTCGGAGCCGCGAATGGGCGACGCCAGACTGAAGCTCGCCCAGTCCAACCCGACATCCTTGATGAACTGCGCGGTCGCGGTGCGGTCTTCCTCGCGCTCGCCCGGAATGCCCATGACGAAATAGCCCTGCACGAACAGGCCGTGCTTGTGCAGCGTCTCGATCACCGGCGCCACCTTGTTCAGCTTCAGCGGCTTCTTGATGACGTTGCGCAGCATATGCTCGGTGCCGGCTTCGATCGCCAACTGCACGGTGTCCATACCGGCGGCTTTCATCAGCATCGCCATTTCGTCGTCGATATAGGCGGCGGTCAGGCCGTTCGGCGTCTCGACGCGCAGATTGTATTTCGCCAGAATCCGGAAGAACTCCTTGGCGCGCTTGTGATGCAGCAGCAACTGGTCGTCGTAGATCGTCAGCACGTTCATCTGGTAGGTGTCGCAGAGATATTTGATGTGGTCCTCGATGACCTCGAGGCTGGCGTAGCGCATCGATCCGCCATGCAAAGTCGGTTCGGCGCAGAACACGCATTTGAACGGGCAGCCGCGCGATGTGACGATGAAGAACTGCCGTGTATCCTCGTCGTTGGCCTTGCGGAACGGCGAGAACGCCTCGATCATGCCGTAGTCATTGGCGTTGACCAGGCTGTAGTCGATCGGGATGACGTCATCGAGGCTTTCGAGCGTCTTGGTCTTCGGCTTCTTGCCGGCTTCGATCGATTGCCGCGTGACCCACGGGTCCTGCGCTAGTTCCTGCTCCGGGTTGTCGGAGTCGAGCAGCCTGGAAAGCGCCAGTTCGCCTTCCGAGTAGCACAGCGCATCGACTGCCGGCTGATCGACGAGGATGATGTCCCACGCCGTGGTGACCGCGGCGCCGCCGAGAATGACCTTGCCGTCCGGATTGGCTTGTTTGGCCGTTTCCGCGAGGCCGCCGACATGCTTGTACGAGACGTCGAACATCACCGAGATGCCGACGATATCCGGCATGAAGCTGTCGAGCATGGCCTGGTATTTCACCTGGCGCTCGGCGCCGATGTAATGATTGAGATCGATGATCTTGATCTCGTGCTTGCCGGTCGTCACGCGGTTGACGTAGGACGCGAGACACAGAACGCCGTAGGGAAAGGCGAAGAAGCTGCGCAGCTTGGTCGGGCGGATCGCCTCGGCCTTGTCGGCGAGATAAGGCGGGATGACGAAAAGGATTTTATAGCTGGGCATGGAACGGCCTTTCGACAGCGGGCGCGGCCTGGCGCGGCGCCTGGTGCGGCGTATGGTCGGGATAAAACTGCAAGCCGAATTTCTCGGCGGCGTCGCGCCACACCTGCGACGACGCTATGATCTCGCGGTATTTATGGAAATGCGCTTCGGCGTGCGCCGGCGGCGCGCCCATCTCGATCAGGGTCTTGCCGAGGAAATACTGGGCGAAGGGCTGGCCGGGATGGCGCTCGACCACTTCGCGGAAGGCGCGATAGGCGGTGTCGAGATTGCCGTTGCGCAGATTGTGGTTGTTGACGAAGTTAAGTTCGAGATTCATCTCGGAAACCGCTTGCTTGATTTCCGCCTTGTCCATGCCCGGCGCGGTGATGACGTAATCGGTCATGTCGATGGCGCCGATCGGCAAGTATTTTTCGTCAATCCATTTGTTCTCTTTGCAGAGCCGGAACAATTCGCTGCCGCGCAGCGGCGTCGCGTAATTGAAGAACGACCAGTCGAGGCCCCAGTCGTAGATCGCGTCCCGCGTTTCCTGCCGCTCGGCGCGGGTTTCGCCCGGCAGGCCGATGACGAAAAAGCCGCAGACGAAGATGCCGGCCTTCTGCAACAGCTGGATCGTCGGCTTGATGCGGTTGAAGGATATCGGCTTCTTGATAATGTCCTTGAGTACCCGCTTGGAGCCGTGCTCGATGGCCAGGAACAAGGTGTCGACGCCGGCGCTTTTCATCGTCGCCGCCATCTCCTCGTCGATGTACGACAAAGTGACGCCGTTCGGCATCTCGATGCGGATGTTCAGCGGGATGAGTTTCGAGAACAGCTCCTTGGCGCGCGCCTTGTTCATCAGGATCTGGTCGTCGTAGATCGTCAGGACGCTCAGGCCGTATTGCTCTTTCAAGCGCGCCACATGCTCGACGACGCGGTCGACGCTGGCGTAGCGCATATTGGCGCCGTGGAACGAAGGCTCGGCGCAGAACACGCACTTGAACGGGCAGCCGCGCGACGTGACGATGAAGAACTGCTTCGACGACTCGGTGAATTTTGTGAAGGGCGAGAACGCCTCTTTCATGCTGTAGGCGCCGATATCGACCATCGCGTAATCGACGTGCGCATTCCGACGATCGCGACCAGTCATTCCAGCGCATCGCGACCAGTGTGACGTGGGTGCGTGACGGTGCCGTTGGATGCTGTTTCTGATCTCAGTGTTTTCCTCTTTCGTCAAGTGCGGCGGTAGCCCGTCCCCTTAGTCAATAG
>CANKBJ010000175.1 GCA_947479905.1 Bradyrhizobiaceae bacterium | reverse complement strand
CGCCTTGATGGCCACGCACTCTTGCCAAAACTTATCCTGGGGGTAAAGTTCACTAACGGGTTGGAGGTCATCGCCAAGGCGAGCGACCTTCAGGACGAAACCGCCGCCTAAAAGATCAGGCCGTCACCAACTTTAGGCGATAGCTCTGCCGCTGGTGCCCCACTCGCTGTCGCTGCGCGACCGCTGCAACTGGCCACCGATCTCAACCGGGATGCCGAATTTTACGACGCAAGCCGGCGACGTCGCGGCGATCACGTCATGATTGCCGGCAAACGAAGCCCAGGACTCGACCTTGCACTCGCCTGGCTTGCCAATTTCGGAATCGTCGACCGCGAAAGCGCCGCCGGCAGCTGTTGCGTGAGTCGGCATGAGCGCAAGCCCACACGCCAAAACCGCTGCGCTTAAACGCAGCTGAAATTGCGAAGTCATGAAATCACGTTGCCCCGTCCGTCCGTCCGTCGTGTCGTAAATAGCATTGCCTCGGCTGGAAGTCTCCACCTTAGAATCAATAAAAACTAATTATCGAACGATCTATAGAGAAAACCGGCGGTCCGCACGCGGGTGCCGCCGGCCCAGCCGATCCCCGTAAAGCACGGAAAAACCGGATCGCGGCGCTTATGTCCCCAGCAACTGGGCCAGCCATTCGGGCCGGAAATTCAGCCCGGCAAAGCCGGCGACCCAGAAGGCGATGCCGAAGGCGCCCGATCCCCAGGCGAAATAGAGCAGCATGATATTGTCGACCAGGGCCGCCACCGCGGCGACGGCGACGGCGATCGACATGAAGGCATCCGCCATGTCGAACTGATCGTCGCGGAAGTTGAGTTGGTCATATTCCCGCTCAAGGCGTTCGGCCTTGGCGCGGGTTTCCTTCGAGCGTGCCTCGTACTTCTTGATGTCGGATTCGTATTCGGACGCCTGCTTGGCCGCCAGAGCGCGGTCGAAATTGCCGGCGGTTTCCAGCAGCCGCAGCTGCGCCAGTCCGTTTTCGTCGACATGCAGCTTGAGCCGCGAGGCCTGATATTCGCTCCAGGCGTCGACCGAATCCGCCTTCGCTTTCTGCATGGCCTGCCCGATATTGCCATCCTTGATGTTCGACACCGCCATGAGCACCGACAGGATCACGACGGTGACCGCAACCAGATCGTTTAGGCGCTTGTTGCTGCTTTCAGTTTTGACGTCCGCGTCCATTTTGTTCCCCCGGGCTGTTTGCGCGGGCGGGACTGTAGCCGGATTGCGCGAATTTGCCGCTGCCTCGTCCATTCTTATTGGCTATAATTCACAGCCGCCGGGCAGGAACAGAATCATGCAAGTCAAACGTATGGCGCGGAACGCCACGCTTGCCGCCGCACTGGCTGCTGTCATCGGCGCGGTTCTGGTGCCGGCCGCGCCGGCCCAGACCCTCGACAAAGTGCGTTTCGGCACCAACTGGGTGGCCGAGGCCGAGCATGGCGGCTACTATCAGGCGGTCGCCGACGGCACCTACAGGAAATACGGACTGGACGTCACGATCGTCCCCGGCGGCCCGAATGTGAACAACCGCCTGCTGCTGCCGGTCGGCAAGCTCGATTTTTTCATGAGCGCCAATTCGCTGCAAAGCTTCGACGCGGTCGAGCAGAATGTCCCCACCATCGCCGTGGCGGCGAGCTTCCAGAAGGATCCGCAGGTCCTGCTGGCGCATCCCGGCAAGGCCAAAAAACTCGAAGACCTCAAGCGACTGACGCTGCTGGTGTCCAAAGAGGGCATTGCCAGCTATTTTCAGTGGCTGAAAGCCGATTATGGTTTCGACGAAGCCAGGGTGAAGCCCTACACCTTCAATCCGCAGCCCTTCCTCGCCGACGAGAATACGGCGATGCAGGGCTATGTCACGTCCGAGCCCTACGCGATCGAAACGCAGGGGCATTTCAAGCCGGATATTTTCCTGCTCGCCGATCATGGCTTCAATAGCTACTCGACCTTGATCGAGACGCGGCGCGATCTGGTCGAGAAAAATCCCGGCCTCGTGCAACGGTTTGTCGATGCCTCGGCGATCGGCTGGTACAATTATCTTTATGGTGACAGCCGGCCCGGCAACGAGCTGATCAAGAATCAAAATCCGGAAATGACCGATGCGCTGCTGGCCTATTCCATCGCCAAGATGAAGGAATACGGCATCGTCGACTCCGGCGACGCCGAGAAGCTCGGCATTGGCGCCATGACCGACGCGCGCATGAAAAACTTTTTCGACAAGATGGTGCGGGCCGGCGTCGTCAATAAGTCGATCGATTATCGCAAGGCGTTCACGCTGCAATTCGTCAACAAAGGCGTTGGCGCCGGCTTGCGGCCTAAATGACCGAACCGGCCGGCGTCACCGTCCGCCTCCGTGACGTCGGCAAGACGTTCGACAACGGCACGCCGGCGCTGGACGCCCTGACATTCGACGTCGCCGCCGGCGAGTTCGTCTCGCTGCTCGGGCCGTCCGGCTGCGGCAAGTCGACCGCGCTACGCATCATCGCAGGTCTGAGCGAGGCAAGCGCCGGCGCAGTCGAACGCGACGACGGTGTGGCTCAGGGGCCGACCGGCTTTGTCTTCCAGGACCCGACCTTGATGCCGTGGGCAAGCGTCGCCGCCAATGTGGCGTTGCCGTTCAAGCTGCGAAACGCCTACGGCGAAGCCGCGCGCGCGGCGGTGACGCGGGCGCTGGCGCGCGTCGGCCTGAGCGACTTCGCCGAAGCCTATCCGCGCCAGTTGTCGGGCGGTATGCGCATGCGCGCGTCCATTGCGCGGGCGATGGTGACTGAACCGTCGCTGCTCTTGATGGACGAACCGTTCGCCGCGCTCGACGAAATCACCCGCTTCAAGCTCAACCACGAAATGCTGACACTATGGCAGGAGGTGCGCCGCACGGTCATCTTCGTCACCCACTCGGTGTTTGAGTCGGTTTTTCTGTCGCAGCGGATTCTCGTGATGACGCCGAGGCCGGGCCGGGTATTTGCCGAAATCGACATTCCGGCCGCCTATCCGCGCGACGACCGATTCCGCACATCGGCGGAATATGCCGGCTATTGCCGTCAGGTGTCGGAGGCGCTCGCGCAGGCGATGCGAGGGACGCCATGAAGCGGGCCGGACACGAGACCTGGCTGCGCCTTGTCCTGCCGCTGGCGATGCTGGGCCTGAGCGTGCTGGCGTGGGATCTGGCGGTGCGTGGCTTCGCCATTCCGCCTTATGTGCTGCCCGGGCCTGGTGTGGTCGCCGCCGCCTTGATCGACGACCGCGTCCTGCTGTGGCAATCGCTCTTGGTCACGCTGACCATCACCTTCGAGGGCTTTATGCTGGCCTGCATCGGCGGCGTGGCACTGGCAGTTGCGTTCAATCAATGGCGCGTCGCCGAATTCGCGCTCTATCCTTATGCGGTTATATTGCAGGTAACGCCTGTGGTCGCCATTGCGCCGCTGCTGCTGATCTATCTGCCGCAGCCGTTGGCCGTGCTCGCTTGCGCCTGGATCGTGGCGTTCTTTCCGGTGTTGGCCAACACGACGCTGGGTCTGAACTCGGTCGACCGCAATCTCGTCGCGCTGTTTCAGCTCTACAAAGCCTCGCGCTGGCAGGTGCTGCTGCGTCTGAAGCTGCCGGCGGCATTGCCGCAAATGCTGGCGGGATTGCGTATCGCCGGCGGACTATCGCTGATCGGCGCGGTGGTGGCGGAAATCGCCGCCGGCTCCGCCGGCGCCGGTTCGGGTCTGGCCTATCGCATCGCCGAATCCGGTTACCGCCTCAACATCGCGCGCATGTTCGCGGCCTTGCTGTTGCTGTCGCTTGCCGGCGTCGCAATCTTTTTCGTGCTGTCGGCGCTGTCGCATCTCCTGCTGCGCCGGTGGCACGAAAGCGCGGTGCAGCAGGAGCGTTGACTTTAGAGCGTCCCGAAAAGTGGGAACCGATTTTCGGATAAGATCATGCTCAGACTAAGGGAGCACGCCCCGCGTCACGATGCCGAGCAGCGCCATCACGACGATAACCTCGATCAGACTGCGGTGAAACCGGAACGTCAGCAGCGCGGCGGTGACGGCCAGCACCAAAGTCTGCTTATCCAGCGCTCTCGGGTCGAAGGCATACCAGCGCAACCAGCCGGCATGCATTTCCGTGACGTTGCCGAACAGAACATGCAGCGCGAACCAGACCGTCAGATTGAGGATGACGCCGACCACGGCGGCGGTGATCGCAGCCAGTGCGCCGGACAGTTGGCGATTGGCGCGGAGCCGCTCGACGAAAGGTGCGAAGGCGAAAATCCACAGCATCGACGGCACGAAAGTGACCCAGGTCGTCATCATCGCGCCGAGTACGCCGGCAGTGACCGCCGGGAACGGCGCGGCGTCGCGAAACGCAGCGAGGAAGCCGACGAATTGCGTCACCAGGATCAGCGGCCCCGGCGTCGTCTCGGCAAGACCGAGGCCATCGACCATTTCCGGCGCGGTCATCCAGCCGTGGGTTTCGACCGCCTGCTGCGCCATGTAGGCGAGCAGGGCGTATGCGCCGCCGAAGCTCACTACCGCGAGCTTGGAGAAGAAAACCCCGATGCTCACCAGGATGTGATGCGGGCCGAACGCCAACGCAGCGAGCGCGACGGGCGCCGACCACACCAGCAGCCCGACGATCGAGGCAATGGCGAAATGCCGCCAGCGGTCCTTCGCCGGCGGCGGAACCTCGATGGGCTTGACCTCGAGGGCAAGTCGATCGGGCGCACGGCGCGCCACCAGATAGCCGGTGAGCGCCGCCGCTGCGACGATCAATGGAAACGGTAATTCCAGAAAGAAGATGCCGACGAAGGCCGCCGCCGCCAGTCCGAGCAGCAGCGGGGTTTTCAGCGCCCGCTTGCCGATGCGGATCAGCGCTTCGACGACGATCACCAGCACGGCGGCTTTGATACCGAACAGGGCGCCGTCCACCACCGAGATGCCGCGCCCGAGGGCATAAAGCAGGCTCAATCCCAGCATCACCAAGGCGCCGGGCAGCACGAACAATATGCCGGCAGCAAGTCCGCCGCGCACACCATGCAACAGCCAGCCGAGATAGGTGGCAAGCTTCTGCGCCTCGGGGCCCGGCAGCAGCATGCAGAAATTGAGCGCATGCAGGAAACGCGCTTCTTCGACCCACTTTTTCTCGTCGACAACGACGCGGTGCATCAAGGCGATCTGCGCTGCCGGCCCGCCGAAATTGATGCAGCCGATTTGCAGCCAAACCTTGAAGGCTTCGCCGAAGGTCGGCTCGACGGGCGGTGTCTCGGACTTGTTCATTGTCTGGCTGCCTTCGCTGGCCAATTGTGCTTCTCGTCGGCGGCAAATCGCAGCCAGGCGAACAGCGCATCATAGATGATAAAGCCTTGCTTGAGCAGTCCGTGGTCGTCGTCGCCGGCCAGCGCCGACAGGCCGAGCGACACCGCATGCAGCCCGGCCGCTTCAGGTGCGAGATCGGGCCGCGCCGTATCGGCGCCGCGCACGATCAAGGCGAGTCGCGCCAGCGAGGGCTCGCTTTCCAGCTTGAACAGACGCATCAGCGTGTCGAAGCTGCAGCGCGCGCCTTCGTGCGAAATCTCGACATTGGGAATGTCGAACGGGATGCCGCCGAATTCGGCGGCGGCGGCTTCGACATAATCCGGATCGACGAACAGGAATTTGGCGTGGGCATCGATGAAACGTGTGATGAGCCACGGGCAGGCGATGCGGTCGATCTTGGGCCGCCGGCGCGTGATCCAGACGCTGGGGCGCTTGGGCATGATGCGGTCGGCGGTGGCGCGGTCGATGGTCGGCAAGCCGGCGTCCAGCCATGCGCCCTGGCCACCGGCCAGCATGGCGGCGTCGTAGCCGGCGGCGCGCAGTTCGGCGGTGATATTTTGGCTCAGTTCCTTGCCGGCCTTGCAGGCGATGACGATCGGCCGGGCGCGGTCAAGCGTATCGATCCAGCCCGCCAGCGCGGTCGGCTCGCGCCACACCGAGCCCGGCAGCAGGCCGGCGACGGATTCGTAGATATCGCGCCGGCGGACGTCGACAAGCTGCGGCGCGCGCGGCGTTGCCATCGCGTGCCAAAGGTCCTGAGGTGAGATTGAGAAGCTCTGCGCAAGCATAAGCCCCCTCCATTCTTGAAGGAGACGGTGCTTGGGCTGTAAAGCCTGAAAGCGCGGGGCGACCGCCGCTGGCCCCGCTGAAATTTTCTAACGCAGTGTGTCGTCACGGGCAAGCGCTAGCGAATGAAAGCAGGAGCGACCAGCGCCACGCCGGATATCAACAGCAAAACGAGAATGGCCTTGCGGAAGGCCGCGTCATCGAGCCTGCCGTAGAGTCTGACGCCGAGCCAGAGGCCTAGCAACAAAGCGGGCAATCCCATCACAAAGAGTTTGACGATGTCCATGTTGAACAGATGGCCGCTGGCGGCGAAGGTCAGCGTCGCCATCGACATGGTGATGAACAGCACGGGCTGAAACACGGCGCGCTGCGCGTCCTTCGGTCCGCCGCCGAGTTGCACCCAGATTGTGCTGATGACGCCGCCCAAACCGGTAAGGCCGCCCAGTAGTCCATTCAGAACGCCGATGCCGCCGTCGATTGCTCGATTCGACTTGATCGGATCGAGCGCCGGGCGCGCGAGGTTGTAGATGCTGTAGGCGATCAGCAGGACGCCGACACCGACACGCAGGTATGCGGGATTAAGATACGTCACCAGATAGGCACCGAGCGGAACGCCGACGAGCTATGGTCGAAAGTTGGTGACGGGGTAGATCAGGAAGGCGGCATATCGTGGGGGTAGTTGAAGCCTCCACTTCTCCACCGAAGGAGTAATATGCCTTGTCGAGTTCTAACGTCGTCAAACTGGTTCAGCCAGGCACCTTCAGCGAT
>CANKBJ010000174.1 GCA_947479905.1 Bradyrhizobiaceae bacterium | reverse complement strand
GGATGCCGCCTATGACGATCAGGTTTACGTCGACGACCGCACCATCGACAGCCACATCAAGCGCCTGCGCAAGAAATTCAAGGTCGTCGACGACGACTTCGAGATGATCGAAACGCTGTACGGCGTCGGCTACCGGTTCAAGGAATAACACTTCTTCCCCCCTCCCCCTTGAGGGGAGGGGTCGGGGGTGGGGGTTCTCGTTATAACAAATGAAATCACCCCCCTCCCTAACCCTCCCCCACAAGGGGGGAGGGAATAGAGGGGACGACGTGCTCGACCGAACCGCCGAAAACGAAACGCGTGACAATGGCGAAGCCGAAATCGCCGAGCCGGCGCGCGTGAATGAAAAGCGCGGCAGTGGGCCGCGGCGCCTGTATCGCCGCGCCTGGAGCTTCTTCGTCGCGCAAAGCTTTTCCAGCCTCACCCGCCGCATCGTCTTTCTCAATCTCACCGGCCTCGTCGCGCTGCTGATCGGCGTCATGTATCTCTCGCAATTTCGCGCCGGCCTGATCGACGCGCGCGTGCAGAGCCTGCTGGTGCAGAGCGAGATCATCGCCGGCGCGATCGCCGCTTCCGCCACGGTGGAAACCGACTCGATCACCATCGATCCCGATCGGCTCCTCGAATTGCAGGCCGGCGAAAGCTACGGGCCGTCCGACGACGCTTTGTCCGGCATCGAATTCCCGATCAATCCCGAGCGCGTCGCGCCGGTGCTGCGCCGTCTGGTGTCGCCGACCAAGACGCGCGCGCGCATCTACGACCGCGACGGCGTTCTCATTCTCGACAGCCGCAACCTGTACGGCCGCGGCGACGTGCTGCGTTTCGACCTGCCGTCACCGACCGCCGAACGGCCCGGCCTGATGGAACGCGCGTTCATCGGCCTGCGCCGCTGGTTCGGCCGCGGCGACCTGCCGCTGTACAAGGAACTCGGCCCCGACAACGGCAAGGGCTATCCGGAAATCGGCCAGGCGCTGGCCGGCCTGCATGCCAGCATGGTGCGGATCAACGATCGCGGCGAGGTCATCGTCTCGGTCGCCGTGCCGGTGCAGCGTTTCCGCGCCGTGCGCGGCGCCCTGATGCTGTCGACGCAAGGCGCCGATATCGACGACATGGTCGAGGCCGAGCGCCTCGCCATCGTCAAAGTGTTTCTCGTTGCCGCCGCGGTGATGATCGTTTTGTCGATGCTGCTCGCCGGCACCATCGCCGGTCCGGTGCGGAGGTTGGCCGAAGGCGCCGAGCGCGTGCGCCGGCGCATTCGCACCCGCGTGGAAATTCCCGACTTCACCCGGCGCAAGGACGAGATCGGCCATCTGTCCGGTGCGCTGCGCGACATGACCGACGCTCTGTATTCGCGCATCGAGGCGATCGAGAGTTTCGCCGCCGACGTGTCGCATGAATTGCGCAATCCGCTGACCTCGCTGCGCTCGGCGGTCGAGACCCTGCCGATGGCCAAGACCGACGCCAACCGCAAGCGCCTGCTCGACGTCATCGAGCACGACGTGAAGCGCCTCGACCGGCTGATCTCGGATATTTCCGACGCTTCCCGGCTGGACGCCGAATTGCAGCGCCAGGAAGCCGCGCCCGTCGATCTCGCCCGGCTGCTCGATGCGCTGGTGACCGCCGCCAACGAAATTCACAGCGACGACGTCAAGGTGACGCTCAGGTTCGAAGGCGGCGCGCCGTCGCAGTTCAAGGTGCCGGGCCACGATTCGCGCATCGGCCAGGTGGTGTCGAACCTGATCGACAATGCACGATCGTTTTCTCCCGCCGGCGGCACCGTGCGCATCACCTGCCGCAAGTTGAAGAACGACGTCGAGATCGTTGTCGACGATGACGGCCCGGGTATTCAGCCGGACGCGCTGGATAAGATCTTCGAGCGCTTCTACACCGACCGGCCGCATCAGGGCTTCGGCCAGAACTCCGGCCTCGGCCTGTCGATCTCGCAGCAGATTGTCGAAGCGCATGGCGGCAGCATTCGCGTCGAGAACCGCGTCGCGCCGAAGGCGCAAGGCAGCAACGAAAATGGCGACACCGAACCGCGCGTCCTTGGCGCCCGCTTTGTCGTCCGCCTGCCGGCGATGTAGCTCCACTGTCATTCCGGGGCGCGCGCTTTCGCGCGCGAACCCGGAATCCAGCCCGCCACTGTGCTTTAATCTGGATTCCGGGTCCGCTCGCTTCGCTCGTGTCCCGGAATGACAGGAGAGAGTTTGACCACCTCCCCCACCCTCCATGCCACAGCTGTCCTGATCGGGCCGAAAGCCGTGCTGATTCGCGGACCCTCGGGCTCGGGCAAATCGTCGCTGGCGTTAGGCCTGATCCAGGCCGCGTCAGCGGGTTCCACCCTGCCCTTTGCCCGGCTGGTCGGCGACGACCGCGTTCATGTCGACGCGGCGTCGGGCCGCCTTCTGGTCCGCCCGGCGCCGGCCTTGACGGGGCTGATCGAAATCCGGGGCCTCGGCATCCGCCGCCTGCCCCATGAGCCGGTCGCCGTTATCGGCCTGGTCGTCGATCTGGCCGCCGCCGACGCAGAACGGCTGCCGGCCCGGGACGCAGCCGAGACCACCATTTCCGGGGTCAAAATGCCGCGGCTTGCCGTCGCCCCCGGGCAAAACCCGCTGCCGCTGGTGCTCGCCTGGCTGGGTACAGCGTTAGGGGTAACCCCGGCCGCCAATTGACCCCGGGGGGCCAACTGGGCTACGCCCGCGCGCTCGGTCCGCTTAGAAAAATTAACGATAACGGGTTTAGGATCGACCCCGCCGACTATCGGACATTGAGTGCCCCTTTGGCCCCGCCTTTCCGCAGTGCAGCAGAGCGCCTATATAACGAGGCGAGCCCTTGCAACGGGGCTTCGGATGCGCCTCAATGCGCCCCCATTCGTGCGGTGCACCAAAGCGCCCGCGAGGAGTTCGGGATGATCGGCCTCGTATTAGTGACCCACGGACGGCTTGCCGTCGAGTTTCGCTCCGCTTTGGAGCACGTGGTGGGACCTCAGAATCAAATCGAGACGATTACGATCGGTCCCGAGGATGACGTCGAGCAATGCCGCAAGAATATCCTCGACGCCGTCAAGCGCGTGGATAGCGGCGACGGCGTGGCCATTTTGACCGACATGTTCGGCGGCACGCCGTCGAACCTCGCCATTTCGGTGATGAGCCAACCCAAGGTCGAGGTGCTCGCCGGCATCAATCTGCCGATGCTGATCAAGCTCGCCAAGGTGCGCGAAACCTGCTCGCTGGAAGACTCGGTCGCCGCCGCGCAGGAAGCCGGCCGCAAATACTGTACGATCGCCAGCCGGGTTCTGAGCGGCAAATGACGGGTCCGGCGCGCGACGGAAATCCGGTCGACGAGCACGCCGTTGCCGTCAGCCGCGACGTCGAGATCGTCAACAAGAAGGGCCTGCACGCCCGCGCCTCGGCCAAATTCGTGCAGCACGCCGAAAAATTCGACGCCGCCATCATCGTCACCCGCGGGCATGAATTCGTCGGTGGCACCTCGATCATGGGGCTGATGATGCTGGCCGCCGGCACCGGCACCACCATCACCATCAAGGCCACCGGCAAGGAAGCTGCCAAGGCGGTCGAGGACCTCGTGGCGCTGGTGACAAACCGGTTTGGCGAGGAGGAATAGGACCCGTTTTTTGGTCTCGCCAATACTCGTTCGGTCCCCCCTGAGATTTGACGCTTGCCTCACCGCCAACAGACTATAGCCTGTAGGTTGTAGTGGGCGGGGACACGAGTGCGCGGCGAAACCTCCATCGCGGAAATTGCACGGCATTTGCTGGCATTGCTGCCGGCGGATGGCACGCCGGTGCTTAGCCGCGTCATTCGCGTCATGCTTTCACGCGAAATGAAGCGGTCCATCGAGCAGGAAGAGCTTTTTGCGGCCCGTGATTTGTTATTCGAGCAAAAGAAGATTGGGCGGCTTCGCGGTCAGGGCGGACAAATTTTCCTCCTGCCGGCAGCGCCTGAAGCGAGTGGGCCAAAGCCTGAGAATGCTGGCGCAAAATTGTGGCCTGAAGCTAGACTGATGGCACCTTTGTGCCGCTATCTGGAAACCCAATTCAAGAAGGGTCTCGAACTCCCTGACGGCGCAGCCTGCATCGTTGAGGACACATCAACGAAGGGCTTGCGACCTGGCCGATGGGCCCGTCCCGACTTTATCCTTGTGAGCGCGATGCGTTTCAAGCTCATGCCGGGCACTCAAGTCGATTTGCACAGCTTCGAACTAAAGACGGAAGACGGCGCCAACGATCTTGCCGTGTACGAGGCGCTGGCTCAAACGCGCTTCACCCATTTCGGGCATCTTGTTTGGCATCTGCCAAAAAAATCCAAAGCCGAACGCCACCTCACGAGAATTGAAGCTCAATGCAACCAGCACGGCATCGGGCTTATTCGGATGTACGATCCTGACGACGCGGAAGGGTACGAAATTATGCTGGACCCAGTCCGACAAAGGACTCCTCACCGGGACATCGACGATTTTCTCCAAGATTGTCTGACCGAAGCGCAACGCAAAAAGATCGCGCAAACGCTCAGCGGGGCGAGCCGTTAATGGGTAAAGTAATCGCCGTTGCGAACATGAAAGGCGGCGTCGGGAAGACCGCCACCGTGGTCGGTCTAGCCGAGGCGCTGGCCGCGCAAGGCGCCGAAGTGTTGGTGATCGATCTCGACCCGCAGGCCAATGCCTCCATCTGTTTTGCCGGCAACGATATCCTGAAAGAACTGATCGAGGGCGGCAACACCATCGACGGTTATCTGACGGATCGGATATTCAAACGCGACGACACCAAAGTTTTCTCCGATTGTATCCGAACTCATGTCAGCAACGTGTCGCATCTGGATAATCAGCTGCCAATTTCGTTACTGGCCTCAAGTTCCGAGTTGCGGCTGGTTGAACGGGAAATGCTCTATCGTCTCAACAGGACGGGCACAGATATCGACTATTTTGTCGATAAGCTCCACGATCTGATCAAAGACCAGCTGAAGCAGGCGCGCAAAGCCCACGACTACGTCTTGATCGATTGCCCGCCCGGGATTTCGCTGCTGACCGAGACCAGCATCCGTTTGGCCAATCTGGTGCTGGTGCCGACAATCCCGGACTTTTTATCGACTTATGGCCTTCAGACATTTTGCAGTAACATGCGAACCGGAGAAATCGCCAAGCGCACAACTCTGGACAAACCGAAGAAGCCATATGTTTTGGTTACCCGCGTTCGCCCGATCAACGAGCACAAGCACACGATCGAGCTTCTGCAAAACGAACGCCTGAAAGGGAAGCCGACATTCCATCTGATCGAAACGCAGATTCCCGAGCGTGCCGCCATTGCTTCTGCGCTCGGCAAGGTCGATAGCTGGCCTTCCTTCACACAAAAATGGAAGGACACGGCGGGCATTCTGGAAAACCTGTCCAACGAAATAAAGGAGGTGTTGCATGGCGCTCGATCTTGACGCATTCGCAGTGTTGCGCGCGGTCGGTGGGCATGGCGCACTGTTCAAAGATGTTAAAATCGATGCGACCAAAGCCGCTCGCGCCTTGGTCGTTAAACAGATCAAGGCTCAGGACACCGGCTTGTCCGAATTGCAGGCACTGCGCCGCGCGCTCGGCGAAGAAACGTTGGGGCTGGTAATCGACGGCATGAAGGATACCGAGGTAAAGACCATGACCTCGCGGCTCGACAAGTACCACCCCGAGTTAAAGGCATCGAACGCCAGCTGGCGGCGCAAGCACCTGCTGACGCTGGCTAGCGGCGCGGTCGATCCGTCACCCAAACCCGTCGCAGTGAAGAAGCCTAAAGCGGCCGCTAAACCAAAGAAAAAGCAGGCAGATCCCTTGTTCCTTAACGACGACTCGGCCGGCGCGGTCCGAAAACGGTAAATCCCGATACATTTCAAGGTTTCGGCGGAAGATCGAAAGCCGGATTAACCCTTTATTTAAGCCCCGGGTAACCCCGTCCGGCCTCTACATAAAGAAATCCTTATATATGCGTTGCGGGCCCGGCGGGCGCCTGTTATAGCCTCGGCCACAAGCAAACCCGCCGTTTTCACAAAAAACCGCCTGACCGCATAGGACCGCCATGACCGCTGCCAAGGACTACATCGTCAAGGACATTTCGCTCGCCGAGTTCGGCCGCAAGGAGCTTTCGCTGGCCGAGACCGAAATGCCCGGCCTGATGGCGACCCGCGAGGAATACGGCCCGAAGCAGCCGCTGAAAGGCGCGCGCATTGCCGGCTCGCTGCACATGACGATCCAGACCGGCGTCTTGATCGAGACCCTCGTCGCGCTCGGGGCCGATGTGCGCTGGGTGTCGTGCAACATCTATTCGACGCAGGACCATGCCGCCGCCGCGATCGCCGCCGCCGGCGTTCCGGTGTTCGCGGTCAAGGGCGAGAGCCTCGAGGAATATTGGGACTACACCGCCCGCATGTTCGACTGGCACGGCGGCGGTTTCCCCAACATGATCCTCGACGACGGCGGCGATGCGACGATGTACGTCCATCTCGGCCTGCGCGCCGAGAACGGCGACACCGCCTTCCTCGACAAGCCCTCGTCCGATGAAGAAGTGATCTTCTTCAAGCTCCTGAAGAAGCAGCTCAAGGAAAAGCCCAAGGGCTACTTCGCCGAGATGGCCAAGAGCATCAAGGGCGTCTCCGAGGAAACCACCACTGGCGTGCATCGCCTGTACGACATGCAGAAGGCCGGCACGCTGCTGTGGCCCGCCATCAACGTCAACGACTCGGTCACCAAGTCGAAATTCGACAATCTCTATGGCTGCCGTGAATCGCTGGTCGACGGCATCCGCCGCGGCACCGACGTCATGATGTCGGGCAAGGTCGCGATGGTCGCCGGCTTCGGCGACGTCGGCAAAGGCTCGGCCGC
>CANKBJ010000173.1 GCA_947479905.1 Bradyrhizobiaceae bacterium | reverse complement strand
CGGCGGCGCCAGCAACCGGCGCGCGGTCATGCTTGGTCTGAATGGGTTGGCGAGCTTCTAGTACACTTGGACAGGGTTGTCACCTGCCGGATTT
Source organism: Bradyrhizobiaceae bacterium (assembly GCA_947479905.1). Taxonomy (GTDB): domain Bacteria; phylum Pseudomonadota; class Alphaproteobacteria; order Rhizobiales; family Xanthobacteraceae; genus Pseudolabrys. The sequence continues at coordinate 6,817 of CANKBJ010000173.1, read as the reverse complement.
GGCCTCTTTTCAGGGCTTTTTCCGCGCCTGATAGGCCTCCCAGAGGTCCGGACGGCGCTCGCGGGTCAGCCTTTCGGCCTCGGATTGACGCCATTTAGCGACCTTGGCGTGGTCGCCGGAGGTCAGGACCTCGGGGATAGCCAATCCCTCGAACAGCGCCGGACGGGTGTATTGCGGGTATTCCAGCAGGCCGTCGGAGAAGCTTTCCTCGACGCCGGAGGCTTCCTTGCCCATGACGCCGGGAATGAGCCGGACGCAGGCGTCCAGCAGGACCAAAGCGGCGGTCTCGCCGCCGGACAGGACGAAATCGCCGATCGAGACCTCCTCCAGGCCGCGGGCGGCGATCAGCCGCTCATCGACGCCCTCGAAACGGCCGCACAGGATGACGGCGCCGTCACCTTTGGCGAGCGCGGCGACACGGGCTTGCGTCAGCGGTGCGCCGCGCGCGCTCATCAGCAGGCGCGGGCGCGGGTCGGCGGGGATGCCGTCGAGGGCTTTCGCCAGCACGTCGGGCTTCATCACCATGCCGGGGCCGCCGCCGGCCGGCGTGTCGTCGACGGTGCCGTGTTTGTCGATGGCGTGGGCGCGAATGTCGATGGCCTCGAGCGACCACAGGCCGGCATTGAGCGCCCGACCGGCGAGGCTGATGCCCAGCGGACCGGGAAACATTTCCGGAAAAATGGTCAGCACCGATGCGCGCCACATGCGGGGCTACTCCGTCACGCTCGGCAGCACGACGACGACCTTCCTCGCCGCGATGTCGACTTCCGGCACGACCGCGTCGGTAAAGGGCAGCAGCAGCGGATCGCCGCCTTTTGTCGTGGCGATTTCGATCAGGTCGCCGGCGCCGAAATTGTACAGCGCCGTGACGCTGCCAAGCGCGACGCCGTCCGGCGTCACGGCGGAGAGCCCGATCAGGTCGGCGTGATAATAAGTGTCGTCTTCTTCGATCGCCGGCAGCCGTTCGCGCGGCACGAACAGATCGGTGTTTACCAGCTTCTCGGCGGCGTCGCGGTCGGCGACGCCGACAAGGCGCACGACGAAATGATCCTTCGCCGCGCGCATTGTTTCGATCTCGAACCGGCGCTTGCCGTCTTCGGTTTCCAGCGGCCCGTAATCGGCGACCGCCGCCGGATCTCCGGTGAACGACCACAGCTTAAGTTCGCCACGCACGCCATGCGGCGCCCCGATGCGCGCGACGCGGACTTTCAACTTGTCATTCCGGGACGGCGCGTTAGCGCCGGACCCGGAATCCAGAGGCAAATCCGGAGCCTGCCCCTGGATTCCGGGTTCGCGAGCTTCGCTCGCGCCCCGGAATGACGAGGCAGATGACGGGCGCTTGCTGCCTGGGCGACGCGCCACTTTCGGCCGCGACTACTGCGCGGCGGCAGCGGCCTTGTCGGCGGCCGCCTTTTCGTTGGCCTTGGTCTGCGCGGCTGCCTTCGCTTCGGCGGCGGCGGCTTCCTTGTTCTTGAGCGCTTCTTCCTTCAGCGCCTTTCGCTCCTTGCGCGGCACGGCCTTGGTCGGGTTGTTGCGCTTCTCACGCTTCAACACGCCGGCGGCATCGAGGAAACGGGTGACGCGGTCGGACGGCTGCGCGCCCTTGACCATCCAGGCCTTGACCTTGTCGAGGTCGAGCTTGAGGCGCTCTTCCTTGTCCTTCGGCAGCAGCGGATTGTAGTAGCCGAGACGCTCGATGAACCGGCCGTCGCGCGGCGAACGCGAGTCGGCGAGCACGATGTGATAGAACGGGCGCTTCTTGGTGCCGGCGCGAGCCATGCGGATAACGAGAGACATTTCAGTTTTCCTTTGTTGAACTTTGCGTTGATCGTTTGAGTTGGTTGAAGTCGAAAGCGGTTATTTCTTTTTGCCGAAGCCGGGCAGTCCCTGAATGCCGGGGAATTTCCCCGGTGTGCCCAATCCAGGCAACCCCGGCATCGTCGGCGGCAGCGCCGGCATGGTCGGCGGCAAGCCACCAGAATTGCTGCCCGGCGCACCGGCGCCCGGAAAGCCCGGCGGCAATTGTCCGCCCGGCATTTTCTTGGCCATTTCCGCCATCTGCTCCGGCGATGGCATGCCGCCCGAACCGAAACCCATGATCTGGCCGAGGCCCGCGAGCGGTCCGCGATTGCCCTTGCCCATGGCCTTCATCATGTCGGCCATGCCGCGATGCATTTTCAGAAGCTTGTTGATCTGCTCGGGTGAGGTGCCGGAGCCGGCGGCGATGCGCTTCTTGCGGCTGTTCTTCAAGAGGTCTGGGTTGCGCCGTTCCTGCGGTGTCATCGAGTCGATGATCGCCACCTGACGCTTCAGCGTCTTGTCGTCGATGCCGGCATTGGCGATCTGGTTCTTCATCTTGGCGACGCCGGGCATCATGCCCATCAGGCCGCCGATGCCGCCCATCGACGCCATCTGCATCAATTGCTCGCGCATGTCGGCGAGATCGAACGCGCCCTTGCGCATCTTCTCGGCGACGCGCATCGCCTTTTCGGCGTCGATATTGGCTGAAGCTTTTTCAACGAGCGCGACGATGTCGCCCATGCCGAGAATGCGGCCGGCGATGCGCGCCGGATCGAATTCCTCCAGCGCGTCCATCTTTTCGCCGGTGCCGATCAGCTTGATCGGCTTATTGGTGACGGCGCGCATCGACAAAGCCGCGCCGCCGCGGCCGTCGCCATCGACGCGGGTCAGCACGATGCCGGTGAGACCGACGCGCTCGTCGAAGGCGCGCGCCAGATTGACGGCGTCCTGGCCGGTCAGCGCATCGGCAACGAGCAGCACCTCATGCGGATTGGCGGCCTTCTTGACCTCGGCCGCCTCGTTCATCATTTCGTCGTCGAGCGTGGTGCGGCCGGCGGTGTCGAGCAGCACGACGTCGTAGCCACCGAGGCGGCCAGCCTCCAGCGCGCGCTTGGCGATCTGCGGCGGCAACTGCCCGGCGACGACCGGCAGCGTATCGATTTGTGTGTCGCGGCCGAGTACGGCCAACTGCTCCATCGCCGCCGGACGGCGCACGTCGAGCGAGGCCATCAGAACTTTTTTCTTCTGCCGCTGCGTCAGGCGCAGCGCCAGCTTGGCGGTGGTCGTGGTTTTGCCGGAGCCTTGCAGGCCGACCATCATGATGGCGACCGGCGGCGCGGCGTGCAGGTCGATGGCCTGAGCGTCGGCGCCCAACGTGGCGACGAGCTGGTCGTGGACAATCTTGACGACCATCTGGCCGGGCGTGACCGATTTGACGACTTCGACGCCGACCGCCTGCTTCTTCACATTCTCGACGAAAGCGCGCGCGACATCGAGCGCGACGTCGGCTTCCAGCAGCGCGCGGCGAACCTCGCGCATCGCCTCGTCGACGTCGGCTTCGCGCAGCGCACCGCGGCGGGTGAGCTTGTCGAGAATGCCGCCTAATTTTTCCGACAGTGTGTCGAACATCGAAACCCCGGTTGCCTGACGTCCAAACGACTTGACGCCCGAGGGCGCATTGCGCTGTCGGGCGGTGGCCTCCGGTCTCTAAGGGCCGGGCGGCGGGTCGGTCTTTTGTCTCGTAGCGATAAGTGCGGCGAACCTAGGGGCCAGTGCCGGTTAAGTCAAGGCACAGAAATTCCTGCAATATCAAGGGACTATCGCATAAGTGACGGTCGCCTGGGCCCTCAGGGTCTGCTCGCCCGGGGCGACCGGCACCGCGCCCGCCCGCATCGCCTGCACCATCGGCCGCTGCGGCGGGCTCGAACCCTCCTCGACGATGCTCAGCACCTGGCCGACATTGACGCCGGCTGCCTTGGCATAAAGCTCGGCCTTGCGGCGGGCGTCGGCGATGGCGTCGTCGCGGGCCTGATCGAGCAGCTTGGACTGCTCGGAGACGACAAACTCGATGCCCGACATTTCGTTGGCGCCGGCAGCGATGGCGCGGTCTAGGATAGAGGGCAGTGTGTCGATGTTACGAATTTTGACGGCAAGCTGGTTGGTGACCTGGAAACCGAGCAGGCGGGCGGTGCCCGACTTGCCCTGATCGTATTGGGGCTGCAGTGACAGGCGTGACGTCTGCACGTCGCGGTCGCCGATGCCGGCCTCCTTGATGGCGGCCAGCACCGCCGTCATTTGTTTCGCGTTGGCGTCGCTCGCCTCGCGCGCGGTTTTGGCGCTGCTGGAAACGCCGATGCGGATCGCCGCCGCGTCCGGCGCCACCGAAATGGTGGCCTCGCCTGTAACGGTGATCAGCTTCTCGGCGGCGTGAGCGGGCAGACCTGCGACGGCGGTCGCGGCGAAAAGACCAATGCTGACGATACGGACGAAATTCTTCATTTAATTGGCACGAAGACGTTGATGATCAGGCTATTCGGTTCGGTTTTCACCGGGTCGGTGGTGTATTCCTCGATGAACAGATCCTTGGCTTCCAGTTGTTTATCGTCGAGGTAATTGGTGATCGCCTCGTAGGTTGAATCCATCGAATCGTAAGAGCCGCGATGGACGAACTTCAGCGCCTTGCCGCCCGGCGCCTGACCGACCGCGATGTCGCCCTTGGGCGGATTGGCCGGCGCGCGCGCCACCGGCGCCGCTGCCTGGAACGAAAAGCCGGTGTCGTCGGTCTGGGTGTAAATCGTGATGAGCGGACCGTTCGGCTTGATGCCCTGCTTGTCGAGATATTCGTTGAGCGATTTGAAGGCGTCCTTGAGCGCGTCGAAAGCGGCGTCCCAGTTGGTATGGCCTTTCAGGAAGACGATGGTGCGATCCGGCAGGGTCACGGTCTCGCCGAAGGCGTCGCCCGGTCTCGGCCCGGCAGCGCCTTTATCAACCGGGCTCTTGTCGAGATTGAGAACCGGCGGCGCGGCCGAGGGGCCGGCGCCTTGCGCCAGCGCCGCGACATCGAGAGCCAAGGTGAGGCCGAGAACAAGCGGGGCCGCCAAGCGAAAGCGCGCGTATGACATCGAGGTCTCCGAAATGCCGCAGCCTTCCCGCGATTCGCCGGCATTTTCCAATTTATCACGGCTCTGGTCAGAGGGCGATCATTCGCCATATAAAACGCCGGGTACCGGGCAGGCGCCCGGGCCGTCAATTTGCACCGATAGCATAGGCGTTAGTATGGGCGTGCTCGCCAATCAGGCTTTCGTCAAGATGAACGGCGTCGGCAACGAAATCGTCGTGGTCGATTTGCGCCAAGGCACCGGCAATGCCGCCGGCAAGTCGCCGGCCGCGATCGCCGCCGACGAGGCGCGCGTGGCGGCCTCGCCGCAGGGCGCGCCATACGACCAGTTGATGGCGCTCTATCCACCGCGCACGCCGGGCACCGAGGCCTTCATCCGTATCTACAACAATGACGGCTCCGAAGCCGGCGCCTGCGGCAACGGCATGCGCTGCGTCGCCTCGATCGTGTCGGACGCCAGCGGCAAGAGCGCGCTTACCTTCGAGACCAAGGCCGGCCTCATCAATGCCTGGAAGGGCGCCGACGGCCTGTTCACCATCGACATGGGCAAGCCCCGCTTTGCCTGGAACGAGATTCCGCTGGCGGAAGAGTTCCGCGACACCCGCGCCATCGAATTGCAGATCGGCCCGATCGACAAACCGGTGCTGCATTCGCCGGCGGTGGTGAACATGGGCAACCCGCACGCGATCTTCTGGGTCGACGATCCTTATGCCTACGACCTCGAACGCTTCGGGCCGCTTTTGGAAAACCATCCGATTTTTCCCGACCGCGCCAACATCACGCTGGCGCATATCGTGTCGCGCGAGCACATCGTCATTCGCACCTGGGAACGCGGCGCCGGCCTGACCAAGGCCTGCGGGTCGGCGGCTTGCGCGACGGCGGTGGCGGCCGCGCGCTTGAAGCGCACAGAGCGCAAGGTGACGATCACGCTGCCGGGCGGTGACCTGACGATCGAATGGCGCGCCGACGATCACGTATTGATGACTGGGCCGGTCGCGTTCGAGTTCAACGGCACCTTCGATCCGAAGCTGTTCGCCCCCACCCCACCCTCCCCCGCAAGCGGGGGAGGGATAGGGAGGGGGTCGTGAGCCTCGATATCGTCACCTTCGGCTGCCGGCTGAATATCGCGGAATCGGAGGTGATCCGCCGCGAGGCGTCCGCCGGCGGCATCGACAATGCGGTGGTGGTCAATACCTGCGCGGTGACGTCCGAGGCCGTTAAGCAGGCGCGCCAGAACATCCGCCGCATCAAGCGCGAACGGCCGGACGCGCGCATCGTCGTCACCGGCTGCGCGGCGCAGGCCGAGGCCGCGACCTTCGCGGCGATGCCGGAAGTCGATCGCGTGCTCGGCAACGAGGAAAAGCTCGACGCGCGCGCGTGGCGCGGCGAGGTGCGCGTTGCCGTCGGCGACATCATGGCGGCGAAGTCATTGACCGCGCATGGCGTCGACGCCATCGACGGCCATACCCGCGCTTTCGTGCAGGTGCAGAACGGTTGCGACCATCGCTGCACGTTCTGCATCATCCCGTTCGGGCGCGGCAATTCGCGGTCACTGCCGGCCGACGATGTGGTGGCGCAGGCGCGCCGGCTGACCGGCAACGGCTACCGCGAAATCGTGCTGACCGGCGTCGACATTACCAGTTACCACGACCGCGAATTGAAGCTCGGCGCTTTGGTCAAGCGGCTCTTGCGCGACGTGCCTGAGATCGCGCGGCTGCGGCTGTCGTCGATCGATTCGGTCGAAGCCGACGCCGATCTTTTCGATGCGCTCGCCAATGAGCCGCGTCTGATGCCGCATTTGCATCTGTCCTTGCAGGCCGGCGACGACATGATTCTCAAGCGCATGAAGCGGCGGCATACGCGCAGCCAGGCGATTGCCTTCTGCGATCAGGTGCGCCG
>CANKBJ010000172.1 GCA_947479905.1 Bradyrhizobiaceae bacterium | reverse complement strand
GTGTCGGCGCCCTTGAGCGCGCGCGCAATATCGTTGACCCGCTTCTGCGACTGCGGGTCGACCTCCCAAAGCATCTTGAAATCGGCGTCCGGATCGACCGAGCCATCCTTGGCCGGCAGGTCGCGGATATGCCCGAACGAGGCCAGAACCTCGTAGCCGGGACCAAGATACTTGTTGATCGTCTTCGCCTTGGAGGGCGACTCGACAACGACAACTTTCATGAGATTCCAGTGGGTTATACGCCCGGATACGACCGGACCGGGTCGGAATCGACTTCTCTCGTTGCCGGGAACATGGGGAAGGCGGCCGTTGCTGTCAAATCAGGGCCATTCCGGCAGGAGCAACAATGCGCTTCTGAGCAGGCAATTCCGGCATGAATAAGAGGATTTCGACAGGTACGCGCGTATACAACCAAGAGATGTATTTTATGATTAATGCTATTATAGGTATTACTATTTGATTTGTTCCGTGTATTTTTAATCAAATACGAGCAATGCGGTGCTTTCGCGGCGGAAGAAGACAATGGCCGAACCCAGGCAAGAGCAAAGCGGCCAAACGGCGGTCGCCAGCTATGTGGCATCGATTTCAAACGACCTCGCCACGCTTTCGCGCCGCAATGGCCTCGATACCCTCGGCTACCTCCTCGAAATGGTGCGTCTGGAAGCCGAGAGCCTGACCCGGCACAATGGACCGAACGGCCGGCGCTCCTGAGCGCGCGAGCTTTATTGCTCACGGCAACGTCACGCCGATCTTTTCCAGAAACGCTGTCGTTGGATTTCCGTCCGGTACCATGCCGTGCTTGCGCTGCTCGACGCGGATGTTGTCGCGCAGGTCGAAGTCGATGCGGCCTTCAAACTCGTTGACCTTGTAGCCGAGGGCGGAGAGCCGCTTCTGGAGTGCAATGCGCGCCTCGCGCGGCAGCGGCCGGTCGTCAACGGGCCAGGCGGTCTTGATCGGTGCGCCGCCGTTCATGCGGTCGGCGAGGTGGCCGACGGCGATCGCATAGGCATCGGAGTTGTTGTAAGCCTTCAGCACGTTGAAATTTCCGGTGACGATGAAGGCCGGCCCTTTGACGCCCGCCGGAAAAAACATGATGCCGTGTCCCTCGCGCGGAAAGGCTTTGCCATCGGCGCGGCGGACGCCGAGCTTCTGCCATTCGGCAAAGGTGGCGCGGCTCTTCATGGTGTCGAAGCCATTCGGCACGATCACCTCGAAGCCCCAGGGCACACCATGCTGCCATTTGAACTTCTGCAAATAATTGGCGATTGAGCCGAACACATCCGGCACGTTGGTCCAGATGTCGGGATGGCCATCGCCGGAAAAATCGGCGGCATAGTCGACATAGCTCGACGGCATGAACTGGGCCTGGCCCATGGCGCCGGCCCAAGATGAGACCATCTTGTCGCGCGCGAACCGCTGCTTCTGCATGATGCCCATGGCGACGATCAGTTCGTTGCGGAAATATGGGTGGCGGTATTTGACGTAACCGAGCGAAGCGAGCGAGCGGAATACGTCCCATTTGTCCTTGGCGGCGCCGAAGTCGGATTCCATGCCCCACAGCGACAGCAATACCCAGCGCTCGACCGAAAACTTATTCTCGACGCCGTCGAGAGTCCGCGCCCACTCGCGCGCTCTGTCGCCGCCGCGCGCGATGCGGCCTTGCGTGACGATGCCGTTGATATAATCGCCCACCGGCCGGCCGTATTCGGGCTGTTTTTTCGTCGCGGCGATGACGCGCGGGTCGGGCGTGACGCCCTGCATCGCCGTGTCGAAGGTGGCGCGGGTGACGCCTTTCGCCTGCGCGTCGGTCCATAGCGCGTTGACGAAGGCGGCGAAGCTTTGCTCCTGTGCCAAGGCAGGTGCGCCGCTTAAAGCGAGACAAAAAAGCCAGGCCGCGCATCTCAAGAGCATGATGATATCCGCCGGTTTCGACTCGTCACTGGCAGTCTACACCAATGACACCATGGCGCCGCCGTGCCGTTCAAGCCGCCCGGCCAGTTCGAGTTCAAGTAGTACTGTGCGCACGATCGCCGGCGAGGTGCGCGACAGCCGCACCAGATCGTCGATGGCGGACGGCGTCGGCCCCAGCAGGGAGACGATGCGGCTGCGTTCGTCGTCGCCGGGCTCGGTATCGCCGGTCAGCGGGATTTCATCCGGTTCTTGTTGCAGATCTTGCGCCGGCAGGTCGAAGCCGCGGCCGAGGATCGGCTCCAGCGCGGCGATGACATCGGCGGCTTCGGTCACCAAAGTCGCGCCCTGCTTGAGCAGTCCATTGGTGCCCTCGGCGCGCGGATCGAGCGGCGAGCCGGGCACCGCAAAGACTTCGCGGCCCTGTTCGCCGGCCATGCGCGCGGTAATCAGCGAACCGGAACGGCGGGCCGCCTCGACAATGACGACGCCGAGCGCGAGGCCGGAAATCAATCTGTTGCGGCGGGGAAAATCGCGCGCGCGAGGCTCCCAGGTCAGCGGCATTTCCGACACCGCAGCGCCCTCGGTGAGCAACGCATTGAGGAGTTCGACGTGGTCGTGCGGATAGATGCGTTCATGACCGCCGGCGAGAACCGCCACGGTGCCTGTCGTCATGCTCGCTCTGTGAGCGGCGGCGTCGATGCCGCGCGCCAGCCCGGAGACGATGCCGAAGCCGGCCGCGCCCAGATCGCGCGCCAATCCACTGGCGAATTTCACGCCGGCGGCCGAGGCATTGCGCGAGCCGACAATGGCGACCAGAGGCTGCGCCAGCAATGCGACCTTGCCGCGTACCGCGAGCAAAGGCGGCGGGTCGTAAATTGTCTGGAGCCGCGCCGGATAATCCGGTTCGCCGAGCGCGACGAGTTCGACGCCGCGCGCGCGGCAGGCTTTCAATTCCGTCTCGGCTTCCTCAAACGTACAAATATGCGTGCCGGACGCGCCCCCGCGGCGGGCGAGCTTGGGCAATGCGGCGAGCGCGGCGCGGGCGCCGCCATAGGTGTTGACCAGATCGCGGAAAGTGCGCGGGCCGACATTGTCGCTGCGGATCAGCCGCAGCCAGTCGAGCCGTTGCTCGTCGGTCAGTTCGGTTTTGGATGCCAAGAATGCCCCCGGAATGTCCGTGGGCAGTGTCGCTTAGACGGGGGAGACCCACAACCTAAGATAGTTAGTTCGCCAACGACCCGGGATAGCCGAACCAGCAATCGGATGGGAATGAGCCAAATCGGATGGTAGCGAAATTTAAGGCGATGTGCGGACTGCTCCTCAATCTAAATCATTGACATCATTTAAGTTTCAGCGCAATACTTAACGTATTGAATTTAAACAAGAATTCAATGGCGCCGCTTGACAAAACCTAATTTGATATTAAAATAGATATCGGAGGCTTTGTGGCGCGAAAGCGATGCATTGCCTTTTTTATTCTACTTCGATTGCTATTTTTTCTGGCGTTGTGCGCAAGTCATCTATGTAAGAGATACTCCAAATTTCGAAATTTGCCTTTCCCATATGATTGCGAACGGCTTTGTGCCTTAGATTTAATATCTGCTGAATATATGGTCTTGACCGCTTTCGTCGATGAATAGAAACCACGCCATTTCTCTAGAATGGCTTGTTTATTCTGATTTGCCAACCCAAGGTTGGGTTGGTTTTTGAACTGCGGTCGTCCGCGCACCCTTACTTCCCGATCTTGCCTTCATCGCCATTCAACAGGCGGCGGATATTGGCGCGGTGCATGACCCACAGCAGGATCGTCAGCAGAAAGAACAAAGCTGCGGCGTTCGGCTCGCCGAGGCCGAGCAGGCCGACCGGAGTCAGCGCGCTGGCGATCAAAGCGGCGAGCGACGAATAGCGCGAGAAATACGCGACGACGAGCCAGAGGCCGATGAAGATCAGCGCCGCGGGCCAGGCGAGGCCGATCAACAGGCCGATGTAAGTGGCGACGCCTTTGCCGCCTTTGAATTTCAGCCAGACCGGAAACAGATGGCCGAGGAAGGCGCCCAAGCCCGCAACCAGCGCCGCCGCGTGTCCGGCAAAATACGCGGCGACCAATACGGCGATGGTGCCCTTGAGGGCGTCGCACAGCAAAGTCGACGCGGCCAATCCTTTGCGGCCGGTGCGCAGCACATTCGTCGCGCCGATATTGCCGGAGCCGATACTGCGCACGTCCGGGCCGCCGGCCGCCTTGGTGATGAGCAGGCCGAACGGAATCGAGCCGAGCAGATAGCCGAAGACGAACGAGAGAGCGATGATGAGCAGCGGGCTCATTAATATCTCCTGTCATTCCGGGACGGCGTGAAACGCAGGACCCGGAATCCAGATGCAAATGCCGCGCGTGTTTCTGGATTCCGGGTTCGCTGCTTCGCAGCGCCCCGGAATGACAGATATTCAATCATAGCGCCTCGTATATGGTTCGGCCGGCGACGATGGTGCGCACGACACGGCCGGTCATGCGCGCTTCATCGAATGGCGTGTTCTTGCACTTCGACTTGAGTTCGTTCGGATCGACCAGCCACGGAACGTCGGTGTCGATGACGATCAGATCGGCCGGGGCGCCATTGGCCAAGGTGCCGCCGGCGATGCCGAGCCGTTGCGCCGGCGTTGTCGACATCGCGCGCAGCAGCGCCGGCAATGTGACGTCGCCGGCATGCACAAGCCGCAATCCCGCGCTCAACATGGTTTCCAGACCGATGGCGCCGGCGGCGGCTTCGGCGAAAGGCAGACGTTTGGTCTCGACATCCTGCGGATTGTGATCCGACATCGCGACATCGATCAGGCCGGAGGCGAGCGCCTCGACCAGCGCCTTGCGGTCGTCCTCCGCCCGCAACGGCGGCGATACCTTGAAGAAGGTTCGGTAGGGGCCAATGTCATTTTCGTTCAACGTCAGATGGTTGATCGAGGCCGAAGCGGTGACGTCGAGCCCGGCATCCTTGGCGCGGCGCAGCACCTCAAGCGATTCCGCGCAGGTGATCGAGGCGGCGTGATAGCGCCCGCCGGTGAGCGCGACGAGGCGCAGGTCGCGTTCGAGCAGCACGGTCTCGGCCGCGCGCGGAATGCCCAAGAGGCCGAGGCGGGCGGCGAATTCGCTCTCGTTCATGACGCCGTCGCCGGTCAGATCCGGGTCCTCGGTGTGATGCACGATCAGCGCATCGAAATCGCGCGCGTAGGTCAGCGTTCGGCGCATCACCTGTGCGTTGGTGATGCTGCGCGCGCCATCGGTGAAGGCGACCGCGCCGGCGGCTTTGAGAAGGCCGATCTCGGTCATCTCCTTGCCTTCGAGGCCCTTGGTGATCGCCGCCATCGGATGCACATGGACGATCGCGGTGTCGCGGGCGCGGCGCAAAACGAAGTCGACGGTGGCGGGGTCGTCGATGACGGGGGAGGTGTCGGGCTGGCAGATGATGGTGGTGACGCCGCCGGCGGCGGCGGCCTGGCTGGCGGAGGCGAAGGTCTCGCGGTAGCCGGCGCCGGGCTCGCCGATGAAGGCGCGCATGTCGATGAGGCCCGGCGCGATGACCTTGCCGCGGCAGTCGACGACATCGGTGCCTTCCGGCACGCCGGCAGCACCAATGCCCTTCTTGGCCTCGCGGATGACGCCGTCGGCGATCAAGAGGTCGCCGACGATATCGAGATCGCGCGACGGATCGATGATGCGCGCATTGGCGAACAGAATGGGGCGGCGGTCGGATAACATCATGCGTTCGGCAAATTGCGCGACAGTGCTTCGAGCACCGCCATGCGTATTGCCACTCCCATTTCGACCTGTTCGCGGATCAGCGACTGCGCGCCGTCGGCAACGATGGAATCGATCTCGACGCCGCGATTCATCGGACCCGGATGCATGACCAGCGCGCCGGGCTTGGCGTAAGCCAGCTTTCGTTCGTCGAGCCCCCAGTAATGGAAATACTCGGACACCGACGGTACAAACGAACCGTTCATGCGCTCGCGTTGCAGGCGCAGCATCATGACGATGTCGGCGTCGGCCAATCCTTCGCGCATGTCGCGCGCGACTTCGACGCCCATGCGTTCGATGCCGGGGGGCAGGAGGGTGGTCGGCGCGACGACGCGGACGCGCGCGCCCATCGTGTTGAGCAGCATGATGTTGGAGCGCGCCACCCGCGAATGCAGGATGTCGCCGCAGATCGCCACCAAGAGGCCCTCGATGCGGCCCTTGTTGCGGCGGATGGTGAGCGCATCCAGGAGCGCTTGCGTCGGGTGCTCATGCGCCCCGTCGCCGGCATTGATGACCGAGCAGTCGAGCTTGGAGGCCAAAAGGGCGACCGCGCCGGACGCGTGGTGGCGGACCACCAGGATGTCGGGGTGCATGGCGTTGAGCGTGATCGCGGTGTCGATCAGGGTCTCGCCCTTGCGCATCGACGAGGAGGAGGCCGACATGTTCATGACATCGGCGCCCAGCCTTTTGCCGGCCAGTTCGAACGAGGCTTGCGTCCGGGTCGAGACTTCGAAAAACAGGTTGATCTGGGTGCGGCCGCGCAGCGAGGCCTGCTTTTTCTCGACTTGCCGATTGAGGGTGACGAATTCCTCGCCGAGGTCCAGCAGGCCGGTAATATCGGCCGCGGAAAGGCCTTCGATCCCCAACAAATGCCGATGGCTGAGGACGAATGAGGATTTCGGCGGGCTTGTCATTAAAGTCAGTTCTATAGGCGCAAGGCCGGTGGTGGGCAATAGAGCTTGCCGCCGATCCACAGCCGTGGGGACGCCGGTTTTCAAGCAAGATTAATAAATCGGCGGAACCAGAACGGCCGTTCCGGGGTTGTCTGTGCGAACCGCCCGATTTCGCGGGCCATGGAGGCATCAATGAACAAATTTGGTAACTGCCCAGGTGGTCGACCGTACGATTTGAATTTGGCGACAGATTTCTCTGGACGGCGGACGCAGTTTTCGATTCAAGAATCGGATGAATCGCGACGCACCGGTCGAGCCATCGAGGGAAGACCTGATAGCGCTGATTGAGGCGC
>CANKBJ010000171.1 GCA_947479905.1 Bradyrhizobiaceae bacterium | reverse complement strand
GGCGTCACCACCCACACGCTGGAAACCCACATCTACCGGCTGCGGCAGAAGGTGGAGAAAGATGCCGCGGCGCCATCGATCCTGGTGACGGAAGCCGGCGGCTACAAGCTGGTGCCGTGAGCAAGGTGCGCCGCTTTTCTCCATCGAGGCATTAGGGCATGGGCCTCGACGACGACATTGCCTTCTTCTCACGGGTGCCGATCTTCGCGGCGCTCGACCGTCAGGCATTGCAAATTCTAGCCATCGGCGCCGAGACCAGACAGTTGCAGAGCGGCGCGGTGCTTTATTATGCCGGCGAACTCGCCGACGGCGGCTATATCGTGCAGCAGGGTTCGCTGCGGCTCGATCCCGGCACCTATAATGAAAGCAATGAAGTCGTCATCGGGCCGGGCACGCTGGTCGGCGAACTGGCGCTGCTTACCGACATGGTGTGCCACGCGACGGCGATCGCCAGGGAGCCGACGATTGTCATCCGCATTTCGCGCAGCCTGTTCCGCAAGATGCTGGAAGGCTATCCGGCCGCGGCGGTGACGTTGCGCGACATCATGACCAGACGGCTCGACGGCTGGCAGCGCGAACTCGGCGGCGTCAAGCAGGCGCTGGAGAAGGGCGGGAAGTAATCTTCCGGTCGTCCCCGCGAAGGCGGGGACCCATAACCACTCTTGTCGGAAATGGCCAAGATAATAGCCGACCGACACTGGACGCAACACGTACAGCACGGCGTATGGGTCCCCGCCTTCGCGGGGACGACAACTAAATCTCCACCGTCGTCGTCACCGGCACATGATCGGACGGCCGTTCGGCGCCGCGATAATCCTTGCCGATCTTGATCTTCGACACCTGGCCGGCGAGCGCGTCCGAGGTCCAGACATGATCGAGCCTGCGGCCGCGATCGGAGGTGCGCCAGTTCTCCATCGCGCGGTAGCTCCACCACGTATAGATTTTTTCCGGCTCCGGTGTGAGCACGCGCATGGTGTCGATCCACTGCCCGGCGTTGCGCGCGGCGGTGAGTTTCTCGCATTCGATCGGCGTATGCGACACCACCTTCAGCATCTGCTTATGGCTCCAGACGTCGTGTTCGAGCGGCGCGACGTTGAGATCGCCGACCAGAATGGCGCGCTGTCCCTTGGTCGGACGCAGGGCCGGGTGCGCGGTCATCTCGTCGAGGAAATCGAGCTTGTGCTTGAATTTCTCATTGACCACCGGGTCGGGTTCGTCGCCGCCGGCGGGCACGTAGAAATTATGGATGGTCAACGGATCGCGTAAGCCCGCCTTTTCACCGAGCACAACCGAGACATGGCGGCAGTCGGTCTTGCCGCAGAAATTCTGGATATTAAAGCTTTCGAACGGCACGCGCGAGAGTACGGCGACGCCGTGATAGCCCTTCTGCCCGCTCAATGCCGCGTGCGTGTAGCCGAGCTTCTCGAAACGCTTCATCGGGAAAGCGTCGTCGGGACACTTCGTCTCTTGCAGGCAAAGTACGTCGGGGCGCGCGCTCTTGATGAACTTGGCGACCAGATCGATCCGCAGGCGGACGGAATTGATATTCCAAGTCGATATCTTCAAGGCCATTTTGAATTTCTATCATGCCGGAAGCGATGGAACTTGTTCATATCCGGTGCAAAATGGAACTATTCACAGGCTTCATCAGACCCTTTCGCGGCACAAGCAAACGTGCGTTTTCCTGCCATTTAAAAAGAAGATTATTTCACAAGGTTAGCGCGTTCTATCTATCGAGCGTACCAATTGTATTGAGTTCGATAGAACACGATGCAAACGGCAATGAATGCTGCCGTTGGTTTTATTCAGCCGAATAGTTCCACGGCAGTGGCCGCCGGCGCCGGCGGCGCGATTTTTACGGCCTCATCACACCACTCGCCTCCAATGCACGACACGCCAATGCATCAATGGCGAGTTCCGACAGGACGAGTGATCATGATTCAATTGGCGGCGAGCTGGTTCGACAGCGGCAAGCGTACCCATCCGCGCACCATCGGCTGGGGCGGCACAACCGCATTGGCGATGGGCGGCAGCAACCAGATGATCTTCCTGATCACTGCGTTGTTCATCGGTCAGGGCGACATTCTGGGGCAGGCGAGCGCGGCGGTGCCGCTCCTGATTTTAGGCGTCATGCTCGGCTGGGCAGCGGCACCGGCCTGGACCGAACTGGTGCTGATGTGGCCGAATCGCGTCGGCGGCATATCGGCCGCCTGCGCCGAGGCCTTTCGCCCCTATAGCCCGGTGCTCTCAGCGCTGACCGGCGTCTGCTATTGGTGGGGCTGGGTGCCGACCTGCGGTTTGACGGCGCTGCTGTCGGCCGCGGCGATCCAACAATGGTATTTCCCGGACCTTCCCGTCGAAGCCGTCGCCATCGCCATCGTCGTGGTGTTCACGGCGGTGAACTTGTGCGGCATCAAATGGGTGACGCGGCTCGCCATTCCGATCGCGATCGCGTCGGCGACACTCGCTTTCCTGTCCTCGTTCATTCCGATCCTGACCGGCCATGTCGATTGGCAGCAGGCGACCACGTTCAAGCTGACGTCGCCGTTTCCCGGCTGGTTCGGCGACCTGACTTCGATCATGGCGGGGCTTTACCTGATTGGCTTCGCCGCGCCGGCCTTTGAAGCGGCTGCATGCCACGTCGGCGAGACCATCGATCCGAACAAGAATGTGCCGCGCGCCATGCTGGCGAGCGCGGCGATGGCAGGCATTTATTTCGTCGTGCTGCCGGTGGTCTGGCTGGGCGTGCTCGGGCCGGCTGAACTCGGCAAGGATCTGGCGTTGATCCTCGGTCCCACCTTTGCGCCGTTGCTCGGCAGTCTCGGCAAAGCGGCGGCGATCTGGTTCATCATTCTCAACATGTTTCACGGCACCATGCAGCCGCTCGCCGGCGCGGCGCGGACCATGTCGCAGCTCAGCGAAGATGGCTTGCTGCCGCGCTTCCTTGCCTGGCGATCGAGCACGGATTGCCCCTGGGCGGCGACGCTCCTGACCGCCAGCATGGCGATTGCTTTTCTGGCCATGGGCGTTCCGATCTGGATGATCGCGGCGGCCAACTTCACCTATCTCATCAGCGTCTGCATGCCGAACATCGCGGTCTGGCTGCTGCGCCGCGATCTGCCCGATGCGGTTCGGCCTTATCGCGCGCCGAAAGGCACGGTGCTTCTTGGTGTGGCGGCATCGGGAATTTGGCTGCTGTCAGCCGTGCTCGGGTTTCAGCAGTTCGGATTGCCGACCGTGATCTTTGGCCTGGTTCTGGCCTATTCCGGCGCCGCGCTTTACGCCTGGCGTATCATCGAAGACCGGCGCACTGCCGGCCTGCCGATCATTGCACGGACACTGCACACCAAGCTGACCGGAGCTATGCTGTTCGTTCTGGTGCTCGATGGCGCCGGCTACCTTCTGGCGGTCAAGAGCGTGGCCGCGGGCAATCTCGCGCTGCTGGCCGTTCTTGAGGACATCTTTGTCGTCGTCGCGCTGCTGACGATCAACGTCGGCCTCGTGTTGCCGGGCATGATTACACACACCGCGACCGAAGTAAGCGACGCCGCCAAGCGGCTGACCTCGGGGACGCTGAAAGAGTTTTCGCATGCCATGGCGGCGCTTGGGCGCGGCGATCTCGATGCCGCGCACGTATCCGTCAATATCGTGCCGGTCAAGAATCTTTCGCACGACGAACTCGGCGAGATGGGCGAAAGCTTCAACGTGCTGCAGAGTGAAGTCCAGGCGGCGGCGCAAAGCCTCGGCGAAGCGCGCGACAAGATGCACATCGCGCGCGTCGAATTGCTGGCCCACCATGAGCAGATCGCTCATCTCGCCCATCACGATGCGCTCACCGGCTTGCCGAACAGAATCAGCCTGGCAAATCATCTCGCTGAGGTCTTCGAGCGCGCCCAGGCTCTCGATGGCAGCTTCGCGGTGCTCAATCTCGATCTCGATCATTTCAAGGAAGCCAACGACGTCTTCGGCCACAACGTCGGGGATCAACTCCTGTGCGCGATTTCCGAACGCCTGCGCGCCGCGACGCAAGGCGCGTTCATGGCGCGGATCGGCGGCGACGAGTTCACGGTCGTCCTTGAGGATAATGGGCGCCCGGCCGCTGCCGGCGAACTGGTCGATCGCCTGATCAATGCCTGCGCGGCCGACTACGAAGTCCAGGGCCAGAAGATCCCGATCGGACTGAGCATCGGCGCGGCCATTTATCCGAAGGACGGAAAGGACATCAAGACGTTGCAGGCCAATTCGGACGCGGCCCTTTACCGCGCCAAGGACGAAGGCCGCCACATGGCCTGCTTCTTCCATCATGAGATGGATCGTCATTTGCGCGAACGCTACGCCTTGCAGCACGATCTTCGCTCGGCGATCGCGCATGACGAACTGCGTCTGTATTATCAGCCGCAGGCCACAACCGACGGGAAAGTATTCGGTTTCGAGGGTTTGCTGCGATGGCAGCATCCCAAGCACGGCATGGTGCCGCCTAACTCGTTCATCATGCTTGCCGAGCAAAACGGAATGATCGTAGAGATCGGCGAATGGGCTTTGCGCCAGGCCTGCCGCGACGCGGCGTCATGGAAAGAGCCGTTGCAGATCGGCGTCAACCTGTCGCCGGTACAGTTCCGTTACGGCGATCTGCCGAACCTCGTTCACTCGATCCTGCTGGAGACCGGATTGTCGCCCGGCCGGCTGGAGCTCGAGATTACCGAAGGCGTACTCATCGATAACAAGCTGCGCGCGCTTTCCATCCTGCGCCGTCTCAAGGCGCTCGGCGTCAAGATCGCCATGGACGATTTCGGCGCCGGCTATGCGTCGCTGTCGTCGCTGCAATCGTTTCCGTTCGATAAGATCAAGATCGACCGCACGTTTGTCTCCGGGGTCGATACCAACCAGCAATCCGCGGCCATCGTCCGCGCCGTGCTGGGATTGAGCAATGCGCTGCATCTGCCGGTGATAGCGGAAGGTGTCGAAACCGAACGCGAGCGGAGTTTTCTGATTGAGGCGGGCTGTCGCGAGATCCAGGGCTATCTGATCGGCCGGCCGCAGCCGATCGCGGACTATGCCAATTTTACCGGTGGCGTCGCGCCGGCAAGCCCGCGCCGGGCGAAAGCGAGCTGAGGCGCGTCTAGAGCCTTTCCGGCTTTGATAGAATCAAAGCCGGGGCTCTAGCTTCTTGTATTTACGCGTTTTCTTCACGCGAACCGGTACCCACTTCGCTCGAAAACGCTCTAGCGGTAGCGCGTGAAGTCGATCTTGAACATCGACGGGTCGGGCGTGCGCGTCGAGTCGAGATTATAGACCGCCACCGTGGTGTCGTAGCCCTGCGGGTCGGTCACGGTCCATTGCTTGAGCTGCATGTCCTTGGCGTTGAACATGATCATCAGGCGGCTGGTGCCGACAAGGCCGTTCTTTTCCTCAAGCACGGCGGTGACGAAAACGTCGTCGGCATAAACCGCGACCAGGCTGGAATCCTTCAACAGATCGACCTTGTCCGAGAGCAGGAAGCGCAGCGGCGTCTGCGACAACGGAAAGACATCCTGCGTCGCCAGCTTGCGGTCGCGCACGACCACCGACTGGCCGTCGGCGATCAACTCGATCGGCGAGGGATCGTCATACTCAAACCGGACGCGGCCGGGCTTGGAAATGTAGAAGTCGCCCTGACTGCGGCTGCCGTCGGGGCCGACCTGAACGAATTTGCCGTTGAGCTGCTGCACGCCCGTCAGATAGGTGTTGATGCGGGCAATGATGGTGCGCTGTTCAGCATTGAGCGTGCCGGCGCTTGAGCCGGGCTTGCCAAGCAGAGCGGCGAAAGGATTGGTGGCCGGGGCCGGCGCCTGGTCTTGCGCCGCTTGCGGGGCCTGGCTTGGTGCCGCGGGGCGGGCATTCGGGATATTGCCGGAAGGGCGCGTCAGCGGCATGGGAGCCCCTTGCGCCAGCGCCGCC
Source organism: Bradyrhizobiaceae bacterium (assembly GCA_947479905.1). Classification (GTDB taxonomy): domain Bacteria; phylum Pseudomonadota; class Alphaproteobacteria; order Rhizobiales; family Xanthobacteraceae; genus Pseudolabrys. The sequence continues at coordinate 1,078 of CANKBJ010000171.1, read as the reverse complement.
GTCAGGCCGGCGAGCATTGCCGCCACGACCGCTGTTCCGCCGATTGCCTTATGCAATGTCGCCATCGCGTTTTCCGCCTTGCGCGTTGCGCCCCATCCGGAGCGATATCTAGGACTCGCCTGTGGCAATTTCGCGGCCCCGGCCGTCGCGTGATTCGCGAAGCCCATAATAACAATAACCGACGTCAGAAGCGGTCATCCTGCGGATTTTCCGGGATCAGGATTTCGCGTTTACCGGCGTGATTGGGCTGGCCGATAATGCCTTCCTGCTCCAGCCGTTCCATCAAGGTGGCGGCGCGGTTGTAGCCGATCTGCAGCCGGCGCTGGATGTAGGAGGTCGAGGCCTTGCGGTCGCGCTTCACGATGGCGACGGCCTGGGCATAGAGATCGCCGCCTTCTGCCATGCCCATACCGGTGGAATCGAACACCGCGCCGTCCTCGCCCATTTCCGGCTCTTCTGCCGTGACTTCTTCCAGATATTCCGGTGCCCCTTGCGATTTGAGGTGGCGCACGATCTTTTCGACCTCGTCGTCGGAGACGAACGGCCCGTGTACGCGGCTGATGCGGCCGCCGCCCGCCATATAGAGCATGTCGCCCTGACCGAGCAGTTGCTCGGCGCCTTGCTCGCCGAGGATGGTGCGGCTGTCGATCTTCGACGTGACCTGGAATGAAATGCGGGTCGGGAAGTTCGCCTTGATAGTGCCGGTGATGACGTCGACCGACGGGCGCTGCGTGGCCAGGATGACGTGGATGCCGGCGGCGCGCGCCATTTGCGCCAGGCGCTGGATCGCGCCTTCGATATCCTTGCCGGCGACCATCATCAGGTCGGCCATTTCGTCGACGATGACGACGATGAACGGCAGCGGCTCGAGCGTCAGCTCTTCCTTCTCGTAGATCGCCTGTCCGGATTCCTTGTCGTAACCGGTGTGAACGGTGCGGGTCAGCGTCTCGCCTTTGGCCTTGGCTTCGGCGAGGCGCGCATTGTAGCCGTCGATGTTGCGCACGCCGAGCTTCGACATCATCTTGTAGCGGCCCTCCATCTCGCGCACCGCCCATTTGAGCGCGACGACGGCTTTCTT
>CANKBJ010000170.1 GCA_947479905.1 Bradyrhizobiaceae bacterium | reverse complement strand
GTTTTCGGAACCTGGCCTGTGCTGCTGGCCGCGCTCATCGGTGGGCTTGTTCTTGCCGCGACGCTCGGGCTGTGGGGATATTACGGATCCACGGTATTCTTTGAAATGGTGCGCACCGGCTGGATCGCGTGCTTCTGATGATAGGCGGCCGATCATGATGAACACGCGCGCATCCCACATCCTTCTCGTACTCGCCGCATTCCTGACCGGGCTGGTCATCTTTCTCGGCGTCTTTTTGTTCGCCACAGGCAATCTTGGCGGTGGTAGCGGCGCACCGGGCGCTTCCGCCATCGGCGGACCGTTCCAGTTGACCGATCAGAACGGCAAGACGATCACCGATGCGGACATCAAGGGCCGGCCGCATCTCGTCTTCTTCGGCTACACGCATTGTCCCGATGTCTGCCCGGCGACTTTGTTCGAAGTGTCGGAACTGATGCGGGTGCTCGGCAAGGATGCCGATCGCGCCGGCGCGCTCTTCATCACGGTCGATCCGGAACGCGATACGCCGGCGGCGCTGAAGGATTATCTGTCGAGCTTCGACCCGCGCCTGCGCGCCGCCACCGGGAATCGCGCGGCGATCGACGCGGCCGAGAAGGCTTACCGCGTCTATGCCAAGAAAGTGCCGAGCGAAAAGGACAAGGACGACTACAGCATGGACCACACCGCTTTGGTCTATCTGATGGACAAGCAGGGCCGCTTCGTCGCGCCGTTCAGCCTGAAGCGGACGCCCGCCGAAGCCGCCGCCGAATTGCGGAAGTATTTGTAGCGGCGTCCCGCACCGCCGGCCGTTCGTGACTCACGCGGTCATTCTGAAGCGAGGCCTTTGGCGGCGCATTGCAGGCTTGCCTCTATAACGATTTTTAGCTAGACTAAGCTTAGTTTAGTTATAGCGAGGGTCCCCAATGTCCACGGTCAATATCCACGCGGCCAAGACTCATCTCTCACGCTTGGTGGAGAAAGCCGCGGCCGGCGAGGAGATCATCATTGCCAAGGCCGGCACACCCCTTGCCAAGCTGGGACCGCTTGCGGCAAACGAACAGCGGACACGCCGCCTTGGCTGCTTGGCAGGCCGCATCACCATCCCGTCGGATTTCGATGCGCCGCTGCCCGACCACGTTATTGACGCTTTCGAAGGCCGCTGATGCGGCTCCTGCTCGACACACACGTTCTGCTATGGGCTCTCGCCAGTCCCAAGCAACTCGGCAAAGACGCGCGCGCGGCTATTGAAGACCCGGCCAACGAGGTCCTGTTCAGCGCGGCCAGCATCTGGGAAATTGCGATCAAGGCATCTCTGAAACGAACCGACTTTCGGGTGTCGCCTGCGCAGATAGCGGTAGCCGCGCTCGATAGTGGCTTCAAGGAATTGCCCGTCCATTCCGCGGCGGCTGGCCACACCGCCAAGCTTCCGGCGCATCACCGCGATCCGTTTGACCGGCTGTTGATCGCACAGGCCGTCACGGAGCCAGCCGTGTTCTACACGGCCGATGCTCAACTCGAAGTCTATTCCGATCTGGTTCGTCGCATTTGACCACTTTGTTTTTGTATCGCGCGTTTTTTCACTGAACCTTGTTCCTCATGCTGCGCTCTGTCTGCCGTTGCTTTGACGCGCCGGCGCCTCGCCCACCGTCGGCAATTCGCCTCGCTTCTTCAGGCCATCGACTTCACGTTCGAGATGCAGCAGCGCGCGCGTCACCCCGACGGCGCGGTGCGACGTCTTCGCCAGTCCGTGCGCGGTCTTCTCCCAGAGGAACGGCGCAAAGATGAGTTGATAGACCGCGCGCCAGGCGGCCAGTGAAAGCAGCAGCCAATGCAGCGGTGTCAGCAGCAGCACCCAGGCCGCCGGGGTCAGGCCGCGGTGCATCAGCCCGAGCCAGCCGAGAAAGCCAGAACTGAGATAGCCGATGATCGCGGTGGTGCCATATAGCGCGCCAAGCAAGGCGGCCGGCGCGTCATCGGCCGGCCAGATGAAGTCGCCGTTCTTGATCGCAACGATCAGCGCCACCATGAACAGCGGATGCACCAGAGCGGCCAGCACATTGCCGCCGACCATCAATTGGAATCCGGCAAATCCGGCGGGCCCCAGTTCGCGCAACAGCCGGCGCGGCTGGCGCATATGCACCAGCCATGTCTGCATCCAGCCTTTGAACCAGCGGGTGCGCTGGCGCAGCCACGGCCCGGCTTCGGCGGGAGCTTCTTCATATGTCGTGGACGAAATCATTTCCGACCGGTAGCCGAACCGCGTCAGCCGCAGGCCGAGATCGGCATCCTCGGTAACATTGTAAGGGTCCCAGCCGCCGACCTTGCGCAAGGTGGCAGTATAGAAATGATTGGACGAGCCGCCGAGCGGCAGCGGCAGACCCATCGCGGTCAGACCGGGCAGGAACACGTCGAACTGGCCGGCATATTCGGCGGTGAAATAGCGCGCCAGCAGGCTGTCGGCGGTGTTGTCGATGCACAGCCGCGCCTGCACGCAGGCGAGATCGTCGCCGGCGGCGCGGAATGCCTGCAAGGCGCAGCGAAGCTGGTCGGTCTCCGGCCTGTCCTCGGCGTCATAGATCACGGTGTAGGCGCCGCGCGCGAAAGGCAGCGCGACATTCAGCGCCTTCGGTTTGGTGCGCGGTCCGGCGACCGGAACGGCGATCACCGTGACGGGCAGGCGCGTCTTGCGCGCGGCGATGGCCGCGCGCGTTTCGCTGTCGTCGGCTTCGACCGCGAGAATGACGTCGAGCTTCTCGGCCGGATAATCGAGTTTCTCGATTGCCGACAACAGGCCATTCACCGAGGCCGCCTCGCGATACAGCGCGCATATGACTGAGTAAACCGGCAGGGCCTCGTCCGCGAGGACAGGAGCGGCGGTCGGCGCCGGCCGGCGGACAAACGCGCCGATCAGCCGCAGTCCGAGCCAGGCCACGAAGACCGCGGCGAGGCCGATTTCAAAAGCGTGCGCGGCGATATGCGGCGCCCAGATAAAACCAGCGGCCGCCAGCGGCACGATCACGGTCAGGGATACAAGATTGCCCGGCTTGAGGCGCGCCGCCGCCGACAGCATCGGCCGGTCCCGTCGCAACGTCTCGGTGGCGTTCGCCGCGATCCGCGCGCCTGCGCCGCGCAGAACGAAACGGGCTAAGCGTTCTGAGGTGGCGAAACGAAAACGTTTCGCCATGCCCGGGGTCTCGCCGACCAAGCCGATGATCCTGCGCACCGCGGCGCCGCGCGGGGCGACGACGATCACGATGCCGTCGTCGGTCGCCAGGGGCAGCAGGCCGGTGGTAGCCGTCTCGATCAGCCGGTCATCGTCCAGCGGACATTGCGCGCGTGGCATGCCGTCGAGCGGCTCGAACGGGATACCGAGCGCCGCGCCCAGCATCCGCAAATAGGCTTCTTCATCGAGCGTGCCGGCCGCGATCAGAACCCGGTCGGCGCCGGTCGCCAGCCGCGCGGCGCGCTGTTCCGCCGCGGCGAGGACAGCGCCGGGCAGATGCCCGCGCAGGCAGTTGAGTTCGGGAAAGCCATGGTCGTCATCGCCGGCTTCCGGGCCGGTTGCCCAGAGATCGGCCGCGCCGGCCAGCGAAGGGTCTATTGACGGGCTGCCGGCTGGTGTGCCCGCCGCCGGGGCATCGCCGCGCGCAAACAATTCCTCCGGGCGGGCCACGGCCGCCCCGCTTCGCACGTCAGCCCCCATGACCCCCACCCGTACGCAACGCTACACAACCAATTATAGTCCAGTTTCAACCAAAAGGCGAGTCCGGAGGTATGTGGCGGCCGGCGGGCAGGGTCTCAGGGCCCCCGGTTGGCCGCTCGGCCCGGCCGGTGCTAATAGGCGGCCATGGCAAATATCATGACCACCTATCTCGTCCCCATCGCCATCGCGGCCGTGGCCGTTGTCCTGCTGCTCGGCCTCGTCAACATGATGCGCGGCGGCTCACCCAACCGCTCGCAAAAGCTGATGCGGCTGCGGGTCCTGCTGCAATTCGTCGCCATTATCGTCATCATGGCGGCGATCTGGATCGCCCGGGGTTAGACTGACCGGGGCAGGGGGACAAAATGGTCGTTCTCAATCGCATCTACACCCGCACCGGCGACGACGGCACCACCGCGCTGGGGTCGGGCGCGCGCATCAAGAAATACGACCTGCGGGTCGAGGCCTATGGCACCGTCGACGAGGTCAACGCCACGCTCGGCCTGGTGCGCCTGCACTCAGTGGCCGATCCCGCCCTCGATAAGGCCTTGAGCCGCATCCAGAACGACCTGTTCGATGTCGAGGCCGACCTGTGTTTGTCGGAAAAAGGCCCCGGCGGCGCCCGCCTGACCGTCACCGATGTCCAGGTCGCCTGGCTCGAGGGCGAGATCGACCGGCTCAATGCCGAACTGGCGCCGCTCAAATCCTTCATCCTGCCGGGCGGCAGCCCGGCCTCGGCCTACCTGCACCTGGCGCGCACGGTCTGCCGGCGCGCCGAGCGCGTCATGGTCGCCTTGATGGACCAGCCCGGCGAGGCGGTATCGGCGCCGTCGCTCAAATACGTCAACCGGCTGTCCGACTACCTGTTCGTCGCCGGCCGCTATGCCAACGACAAGGGCGCGGCCGACGTTTTGTGGATGCCGGGGCAGAATCGCTGACAATTCAGGCTGATCTATCCGCTGCGGCGCAGCACAAACGTTGACAGGCCAATGGCGCAGCCTTTAGCTACCGGCCGCCTACCTTTAAAAACGACCCGGCGGGGAATGATAAGATGAAAATTCTGGTGCCCGTGAAGCGGGTCGTCGATTACAACGTCAAGATTCGCGTCAAGCCGGACGGCTCCGGCGTCGAACTCGCCAACATCAAGATGTCGATGAACCCGTTCGACGAGATCGCCGTCGAAGAGGCGATCCGTCTGAAGGAAGCCGGCAAGGCCACCGAAATCGTCGTCGTGTCGATCGGCCCGGCGCAAGCCTCGGAAACCATCCGCACCGCGCTGGCCATGGGCGCCGACCGCGGCATCCTGGTGAAAGCCGATGGCACCGTCGAGCCTTTGGCGGTCGCGAAAATCCTCAAAGGCATTGTCGAGGCGGAAAAGCCCGGTCTTGTCATCCTCGGCAAGCAGGCGATCGACGACGACAGCAATCAGACTGGCCAGATGCTCGCCGCTTTGCTCGGCTGGGCGCAGGGCACCTTCGCCTCCAAGATTGCCATCGATGGCGACAGCGTCTCGGTGACGCGCGAAGTCGACGGCGGCCTGCAGACCGTCAAGTTGAAAGCGCCGGTGATTGTCACCACCGATTTGCGTCTCAACGAGCCGCGCTATGCGAGCTTGCCGAACATCATGAAGGCGAAGAAGAAGCCGATCGAGGAAAAGACCGCGGCCGATTACGGCGTCGATACCAAGCCGCGCCTTGAAGTGATCAAGACCAGCGAGCCGGCCGGCCGCAAATCCGGCGTCAAGGTTGGCTCCGTCGCCGAACTCGTCGCCAAGCTTAAAGACGAAGCGGGAGTTATCTGATCATGGCCACGCTTCTTCTCGCCGAGCACGACAACAAGTCGCTGAAAGACGCCACCACCAAGGCGCTCACCGCCGCCAAGGCACTGGGCGGCGACGTCCACGTTCTGGTCGCCGGCAAGGACGCCAAGGCGGCGGCGGATAGCGCCGCCAAGCTCGACGGCGTTGCCAAGGTGCTGCTCGCCGATGGCGCGATTTACGAACATCATCTCGCCGAACCATTGGCGGCTTTGATCGTGTCACTCGCCGGCGGCTACGACGCCATCGTCTCGCCCGCGACCACCAACGGCAAGAACGTCATGCCGCGCGTGGCTGCGTTACTCGACGTCATGCAGATTTCCGAAATCACCAAAGTGATCGCGCCCGACACATTCGAGCGGCCGATCTATGCCGGCAACGCCATCCAGACCGTGAAGTCGCTCGACGCGAAGAAAGTCATCACCGTGCGCACGTCGACCTTCCAGGCGGCTGGCGCCGGTGGCTCCGCGGCAATCGAAACCGCAACGGCCGCCGCCGATCCGGCTTTGTCGTCATTCGTCGGCGAGGAACTGTCGAAGTCGGATCGTCCCGAACTGACCTCGGCCAAGATCATCATCTCCGGCGGCCGCGCCATGCAGAACCGCGAGAACTTCACCAAATATATCGAGCCGGTCGCCGACAAATTGGGTGCGGCGATGGGCGCCTCGCGCGCCGCGGTCGATGCCGGTTACGCGCCGAACGACTGGCAGGTCGGCCAGACCGGCAAGGTGGTCGCGCCCGATCTCTACATCGCGGTCGGCATTTCCGGCGCCATCCAGCATCTCGCCGGCATGAAGGACTCCAAGGTCATCGTTGCGATCAACAAGGACGAGGAAGCGCCGATCTTCGCGGTCGCCGATTACGGGCTGGTTGCCGATCTGTACACAGCGCTGCCGGAACTGGCCGACGAGTTGGGCAAGATCGGCAAGTAATCAAGCAATAAAGCGTTGGCGCCGCAGTGGCGCCGTCTTGCGGTTCGTCGTAAAAGAGCAGCCACGCAGTTTCGCATCGATCGGATAAAATAATGGCGGTCAATATTCAGACGATTGGCGTGGTCGGCGCGGGGCAGATGGGCAACGGCATCGCCCATGTCTGCGCGCTGGCCGGGTTCAGCGTGATGTTGAACGATGTCGCGCCCGACCGCATCAAGGCCAGCCTCGCCACCATCAACGGCAACATGGCCAAGCAGGTCGGCAAGAAGCTGATCACCGAGGACGACCGCAAGGCGGCCTTGTCGCGCATCAAGGCGGCGGAAAAATACGACGATCTGGCGACCTGCGATCTCGTCATCGAGACCGCGATCGAGAAGGAAGAAGCCAAGCGCAAGATCTTCTCGGAACTGTGCGCCTCGCTGAAGCCGGAAGCCATCATCGCCACCAACACCTCGTCGATCTCGATCACGCGGCTGGCGTCGTCGACCGACCGGCCGGAACGCTTCATCGGCATTCATTTCATGAATCCGGTGCCGCTGATGGAACTGGTCGAGGTCATTCGCGGCATCGCCACCGATGACTCGACCTTCGAGGCGAGCAAGACATTCGTCCGCAAGCTCGGCAAGCAGATCGCCGTGTCGGAGGATTT
>CANKBJ010000169.1 GCA_947479905.1 Bradyrhizobiaceae bacterium | reverse complement strand
GTCGGCGAGGCGTAATCGGGGCCGGCGGCGATCATCACCGCGCCGCCGTCCTGCACATATTTGGCGATGTTGTCGAAATAGATCATCGGCAGCACGCCCTGCCGGGCATAGCGGTCGAAGATGATGAGCTGGAATTCGGAGATCTTCTGCTGGAACAGTTCGCGCGTCGGAAATGCGATCAGCGACAATTCGTTGATCGGCGTACCGTCCTGCTTTTCCGGCGGCCGCAGAATGGTGAAGTGGACCAGATCGACCGAGGCGTCGGACTTCAACAGATTGCGCCAGGTGCGCTCGCCGGCATGCGGTTCGCCCGACACCAGCAGCACGCGCAATTTGTCGCGCACGCCGTCGATCGACACCACCGCGCGGTTGTTGACCAAGGTCAGTTCATTGGCGAGTGCTGCTGCTTCGACTTCGACGATGTTGGCGCCGGCATGCGGAATAGGGACCTTCACACTGATGTCGGTGCGCACGCTGACCATGCGCTGCTCCAGCATCTCGCCGTCGCGGCGGATCGTCACCTGCACGGCGCCGCCGCCGGCGCCCTGATCCTCGACGCGGAAACCGACGGTCTGCGACTGGCCGACAATGCCGAAGCGTGGCGTTTGCGTCAGGATTACGCGGCGGTCGATCTCGTCGCTGCGGCCGGTGATAAGCGCATGCAGCGGCGCACTAAAGCCCAATGCGGCGGCGTCGGCCGGAATGTCGTGGACGCGGCCATCGGTAATCATGATCGCGCCGGCGATGCGGTCCGGCGGCACGTCGGCGAGCGTCGAGGACAAAGCCGAAAACAATCTCGTGCCGTCGGTTTCGCCGTCGGCGGCGCCGGCTTCGGCGACGCGCACTTCGAGACCGGGAATGCGCTTGAGCCGCTCGACGAGGGTCGCGCGCGTTGCGTCGGTCTGCGCATTGCGGTCGGCGAAATCCTGGCTCGGGCTCTTGTCGACGATGACGGCGGCGACCGACGGGATCGGCTCGCGGTCCTCGCGCGTGAACGACGGGTTGGCCAGCGCCAGCACCATCATCGCCATCGCCATCGCGCGCACCACCGCGCCGCGCGAGCGCACCACGAGCAGCAAAATGGAAATCAGCACGGCGACGCCGAACGCCGCCCACACCACATAGTCGGGCACCAGAGGAGCGAATGCGACGCCGAGGTTCATGGCCTTATTGCCCCAGCCGTTCGAGCAGCGCCGGGATGTGTACCTGGTCGGCTTTGTAGTTGCCGGTCAGTGCGTACATGACGATGTTCACGCCGGCGCGGAAGGCAAATTCGCGCTGGCGCGGCTCGCCCGGCACCAAGGGGAGCATCGGCTGGCCGTCCGGGCGCGTCGCCCAGGCGCCGGCCAGATCGTTCGACGTGATCATGATCGACGAGACGCCGTCACCGGCGCGCACCGGGCGGCCCGGTTCGTCTTCGTTGTCGACCGGCTGCGCCTCGAGCCAGAGCTGGCCATTGGTGAAACGGCCGGGAAAATCGCGCAGCAGGAAAAACGTCTTGTTCAGGACGTGATCGCGCGGCAGCGGTTCGAGTTCGGGCACGTCGAGAGAGGCGAGGATCGAGCGCAAGGCGACCATTCCGGGGCTTTGCATCTCGCCGCCAGGGCCGGGTGGCGCGTCGATGGCGTCGCGGGTATCGAACACGACGGTGCCGCCGCGCTTCATGTAGGCATCGATACGCTCGAGCGTTGCGCGCGTGGGCTTCGCCGCCGACACCGAGACCGGCCAATAGATCAACGGGAAGAACGACAATTCATCGCGCGCCGGATCGAGGCCCATCGCGTCGCCGGGCTCCAGCGCGGTGCGCTGCGCCAGAAACAGCGACAGGCTGTCGAGGCCGGCCTTGCTGATGGCGTCGACCTCGGCATCGCCGGTGATGATATAGGCGAGGTGGGTCTGTTGCGTCGCCTTCATGGCGAAGTCTTGCTGCTGCTGCGTCAGTCGCGGCGGCTGTGCTGGCGTTTGCGCGCGCGCCGCATCGTCTGGCGAAATGCCGGTGATAACGGCGAAGGCGATCAGCGCGGCGGCGGCGCGCCGCCGGTGCGTCAGGCTGCTCAAGCCGCCGGCCAGCCAGAACACGACCAGCGCGTCGATCAGCAGCAGGATCAATGCCGCGATGAACAGCGGCCCGCGCAGATCGAGCGGCTCGCCCTGGCGATAGGTATCGAGCCGCGCATTGAGCGGCGAGACGTCGAGCGGCAGCGGCCGGTCCGCCGGCGCCAATGTGTTGACGGCAACGAGCCCTTCCGGCGGTCCGTAAAAGCCGGGCGGATGTTCGGCGCTGGCGCGGCCGGTAAATCCGGCGGTCACCGGGCGCGCGGTCGCCGGCGGCGTCGAGAAGGCGCCGAAACCGTCAAGCACGCGCGTCGGCGGCACCGCCTGCACGACGGCGCGGCCGGCGCCCGCGGCATTGCCGGCGGCGTCGTCCGTGGCGTTCGCCGTGGTCGCGCCGGCGAGCGCGACGATGCGGCGAAGCATGTCGACGAACGTGCCGGCCAGCGGCAGATCGGACCAGCGCGTGTCGGCGGTGACATGAAACAGCACGACCAGACCTTTGCCGCGCTTTTGCGCGGTGACAAGCGGCGTGCCGTCGGCGAGTGTCGCCCAGGTACGGTCGGCGAGTTGCGCGTCCGGTTCGGCGAGAACCTGACGGGTGACGGTCACGTCGTTCGGCACCGGCATGCCGTTGAACGGACCTTCGCGCGCGAAAGGTGCGAGTTGTTGCGGCTTTTCCCAGCTTAAGGATCCGCCGAGAATGCGGCCGCCGCGGCGCAATTTCACCGGCACCAGATCGTCGCTCGCACCCGCCAGGTGCGGACCGGCGAAGCGGACCAGCACGCCGCCATTCTCGATCCACTTGTCGAGACGCTCGCGGGCCTCGGCATTATTGCCGACGTCGGCCAGCACCAGCATCGGCAGGTTCTGACCGAGGAAGCGGGTGATCGCTTCCGCTGGCGCTGCGCCTTCGGCCAGCCGGACATCGGCGAAGGGATTGAGCGCGCGCGACAGATAATAGCTGGCGCCGATCAAAGGCTGCGAACGGTCGGCGGCCGAGCCGGAGACGATGCCGACGGTGCGGCGGCGCCAGCGCTTGTCGAGCAGTTGCACGCTGCCGGCGGAACGCTCGCCGGCAATATCGAGCCGCGCCACGTCATTGCGGATTTCGACCGGCAGGTTGATGGTCGCTTCGGTTTCCAGATCGCCAGCCTTGAACGCGAACGGCGCTTCGCCGAGCGGCAAGCCTTTCAGATCGATGGCATTGACCATGCCGTTTTCGATCGAGCCGCCCTGCGCGCGCAGCACCTTCACCGTCAGCGCCCCGGCGGCGTTGTCGGCCGCGGCCAGCGCATGCGCAACGGCGACGCCACCAGAGACGACGGTGAGCGGCCGATTGCCGATAATGTCCTTCAGACCCGACACGAAGGTAGAGCCTTTGCCGAGATCGACGCCGTCCGACAGCCAGACGATGTCGAGGTCCGGCGTCGCCTTCAAAAACCGTTCGATCACCGGCAGCGCCTCGGCGCGGTCGACCGTATGCGGCTTTGGCTTGAATTGCTTGATCTGCACGCGCGCTGCTCCGGCTACCTGCATCGACAGATCGCGGCCGGTCTCAGACAGCGGCAGGATGGCGACGCCACGGCCGTCGGCTTCGGCGCGCGCCAGCAGTTCGTCGGCATTGCGCAGCCGCGCATCCCAGGTCGAGGCGGCGGCCCAGCCGTCGTCGAGCAGGATCAACAGCGGCGCCGCCTTGTTGACGGTGGCGAGCGGCGGATTCCACAAGGGACCGGCGGCGGCGATGATGACCAGCGCGGCGAGCGACAGCCGCAGCAAGGTCAGCCACCACGGCGTGCGCGACGGCGTTTCTTCCTTGGGCGCGATCTCGAACAACAGGCGCGTCGGCGGGAAACTGATCGTGCGCGGGCGCGGCGGCACCAGCCGCAACAGCCACCACAGGATCGGCAGGCTGAGAAGGCCGAGCAGTACGAGCGGTTGCGCGAAGGCCAGCGGAAGAGCGCCCATTATGCCGCGGTCCCTCTTTGCGAGGGCGTGTGCCGGCTGTTGACGGCGGTGGCGACCGCATTGGCACCCATGCGCGCATGCAGCGCGAACAACAGTTCGGTCGGGCCGCGATCGGTGCGGTGCACGGTAAAGGTCCAGCCGAACTGTTCGGTCTCGGCGCGCAAGGCGGCGCGGTGCTGCGCCAGCAGCTTCTGATAGTCCTCGCGCCACATCTCGGCGCGGCCGGCGGTGACGCTGCCGAGGCCTTCGGATTCGACGAATTCGACGCGGCCGGCATAGGGAAACGTCTCTTCCGCCGGATCGCAAACCTGCACGACATGGCCGCGCGCGCCATTGGCGGCGAGCTGGCCGATGATCTTGCGGAATTCCGCGATCGGGCTCCACAGGTCGGACAAAAGCACGACTTCGGAAAACGGCGCCGGCGCGAAATTCGGCGGCAGGCTCGGCGCCTCGCGCAAGTCATGCACGATGCGCTGCGCCATGCTCTCGATGACATTGCGGTTGGCGGTCGGCCGCATCAGTTCGGGAATGCCGACCCGTTCGCCACCTTGGACGAGAACTTCGGCGAGCGCGAACGACACCACCAGCGCGCGGTCGAGCTTGCTCCATTCGGTCAGCGCCGAGGAAAATTCCATCGATGGCGAGCGGTCGGCCCACAGCCAGATCGTATGCGAGGCTTCCCACTCGCGCTCGCGCACATAAAGATGATCGTCGCGCGCCGAACGCCGCCAGTCGATGTTCTGCGCCGGTTCGCCGGAGACGAAGTGGCGGTATTGCCAGAAATTCTCGCCGGAGCCGGCGCGTCTGCGGCCGTGCAGGCCGTGAATGACGGTCGACGCCACGCGCCGCGCTTCCAGGATCAACCTCGGTATGCGGGCGGCGAGCTTGCTGCTCTTGCCGACGGCATCCTTGACCGGCTGGCTCTTGAGATCCTTGAGGCTCGGCTCCGCCATTACTTATCCGATGCGCGACTTGAGGCGCGAAATGATGTTGGGAATGGTCTCGCCTTCGGCGCGCGCGGCGAATGTCAGCGCCATGCGGTGCTTGAGGATCGGCTCGGCGAGCTCCAGCACGTCGTCGATCGACGGCGCGAAACGGTTGTCGAGCAGCGCGCGGGCGCGCACCGCCAGCATCAGCGATTGGCTGGCGCGCGGACCGGGGCCCCACGAGATCAGTTTGCCGAGATCGCCGGCTTCCGGACCGGGACGCGCCGAGCGCACCAGTTGCAGGATCGCCTCGACCACGCTCTCGCCGACCGGCAGGCGGCGGACCAGACGTTGCGCCGCGATCAGGTCGTCGGCGGTCATCGCCGCCTTGGCGCGGCTGTCGTCGGCGCCGGTGGTGTCGAACAGAATCTTCCGCTCGGAGACGAGGTCGGGATAATCGACGTCGATTTCCATCAGGAAGCGGTCGAGCTGCGCCTCGGGCAGGGGATAGGTGCCTTCCTGCTCGAGCGGGTTTTGCGTTGCCAGAACATGGAATGGCTTGGGCAGATCGTGGCGTGCGCCGGCCACCGTCACATGCTGCTCCTGCATCGCCTGCAACAGCGCCGACTGGGTACGCGGCGAAGCGCGGTTGATTTCGTCGGCCATCAGCAATTGCGCGAAGACCGGGCCGGGGATGAAGCGAAAGCTGCGCTTGCCGCTGGCGTTTTCTTCCAGCACTTCGGAACCGAGAATGTCGGACGGCATCAAATCGGGCGTGAACTGGACGCGCCGGGCGTCCATGCCGAGCGCGATGCCCATGGTCTCGACAAGCTTGGTCTTGGCGAGACCGGGGACGCCGACCAGCAGCGCATGGCCGCCGGACAAGACCGTGACCAGCGCGCGCTCGACTACCAGATCCTGGCCGAAAATGACGGTGCCGATGGCTTCCTTGGCCGCGCGCACATGCGTGGCGGTCGATTCCGCCGCGCGCACGATCATATCCTCGAGCTTTTCCAGGTTTTCACCGCTTGCCGACGCCATGGTCCCAGTTTCCTTTTATCGAGAGTGTGGCCGCCCCTAAGGCTATGCAACAAACGCACCAGGGCCGAATTTGCGGTGCGGCTACGCGGCGAATCTGCCTCATTATTTCGCCAAGCTTACGCTATCTTGCATCGCGGGTCCGGGCCGGTCACGAAGTTGCGAACAGGTGCGAAGTTCCTGATTATCGTAGGGAAACAATGGCGAAGACAGGGCAGGAAACGCGCAAGTCCGGCTTGGACGGTATAGCAGCCCATCTGCCCAAGATCGGCAATGAACCGGGCGGTAGGGGGCTGCCCCCGGTGCATTTGTGGAATCCGCCGTTTTGCGGCGATATCGACATGCGGATCGCCAGCGACGGCACATGGCTCTACCAAAAGACGCCGATCGGCCGGCCGGCGCTGGTCAAACTGTTTTCCACCGTGCTCAAGCGCGAGGGCGACAGCTATTTCCTGGTCACGCCGGTGGAAAAGGTCGGCATCGTCGTCGAGGACGCGCCGTTCATGGCGGTGGAGCTAGCCGTCGCGCAAAATGCCGCAGGTGCGGTCTTGAAGTTCCGCACCAATGTCGATGAATGGGTCGAGGCCGGCCCCGGCCATGCGCTGCGCTTCGAGGAGGACGCGACAAACAGCGGGCTCAAGCCGCTGCTGCATGTCCGCAGCGATTTGTGGGCCAAGGTGACGCGGGCGCTGTTTTACGATCTGGTGGAACTCGGGCAGGAACGCGAGGTCGGCGGCAAGGTCATGTTCGGCGTCGCCTCGGGCGGTGAGTTCTATCCAATGGCGGAGGCCAGCGTCTTGAAGGAATTTTTATGATGCACGGCGCGCAAGCGATATCGGCGCTGAGTTCGGCCGCGTTCTACGCCCGCGTCGGCGAGCGGCTGTCGCTCAAAGTGCCGGCCGGCATCGCCGACCCCAACGTGACGCCCGAGCGCGGCGATCACGACGCCGATCCGGTGATGCAGAAGATCGCCGAGGTGCGGCCGATCCGTCCGGCGGCGGTGCTGGTCGCCATCGTCGATCATGCGGAGCCGACCGTATTGCTGACCCAGCGCGCGCAGCATCTGCCGGATCATCCGGGGCAGATTTCGTTTCCCGGCGGCAAGATCGACAAGAGCGACGCCGATCCGCTCAGCGCCGCCTTGCGCGAGGCGGAAGAAGAAATCGGTCTTGACCGTTCGCTGGTCGAGCCGCTCGGCTATCTCGACGTCTATATGACGACGCTCGGCTATCGCATCGTGCCGACCAT
>CANKBJ010000168.1 GCA_947479905.1 Bradyrhizobiaceae bacterium | reverse complement strand
TTGACCAGATCGTCCCAGGCCTTGTTGGTCAAAACGATGTCGCGCGGCGCCGATGGCCTGGCGGTGCATTCGTTCCTGTATTCGATGCAGAACTCGACCCAGCCGATCGGCGCGCGGCTGGTGTCGCCGACGGCGGCATAGATGGTGCGTTCGGTTGGCGGCCCGGCGTAAAGCGAGGCGACGCGCTCGCCGGCGGCGCTGCCGGCGGTGGTCATGGCCAATGCGGTGAGAGCAAAAGCGAGCGTCGCGCAGGCCCGCAGAGCGTAGCTGAAACGGTTTTGCATAGTCGTGGTCCCTTCCCCTGTCCTCGGGGACCAAGATGTCGCAAAGCTTTTTCAGCGCGGATAAGTATAGTCAGGCAATTGTCTGAAAACAAAAGTAAACAAAGAGACGAATACTGTAAAACTGAGACTTAAACTCGACTAAAATACAGTAATTTCCGATTTATCTAAAAGTTTATACGTTAATATACTTAAGACCGGAAACAGGCGTCGGAGGCGCCGAAACCGGCGCGGCGTTTACCGTGACGGCGGCGTTGGCGGCGCGCGTTGTTCGCCCGAAACAGGGTTCCGCGGCGTGGCTCCGGCCGCGCGTTTGCGCGCAATTTTAGGAAGTCGGGTATTCGTCCGTTGACGCTGGTGCGCAAACGCGAAATGGCGCGTTAGCAGGTCGGTCGAAACACGGGCGGGTCAGCGGCAAAAGCCGGCACGTCTGCGGCGCTGCAATGGCAGCGATCAGGCGCGTGACGGCAGCGGCGATTATTCGCCGGTGACGTTGTCTTCGATGAAGTCGGGGTGTTGCAGCCGCTGGAACTCGATGGCGAAGCCATGTTCGATATGGCGCACCACCCGGCCGGCGGTCTTGCCGATGGTCACAGCGGCGCCGACCGGCGGCAGCAGATCGGGCGAGATCGCAACGGCGGCGCCCGAGGCCGACAGATCGATGACGCGGCAGGCGACATTGGTGCCGTTCTGCAGGATCAGGCGGGCCGAGGTGTTCCGCGGCACGAAACGGCCGTGGCGGCGGTCTTCCGGCAGATTGAGGATCTGGCGGTTGGCGAGCCAGGTGAGCTGGGCGGCAAGCTTGTCGCGCTTGCGCGACGTCGCCGCGATGCTCATGGCAAAGCCATTGTCGATTAGGCGGGCGATCTTGCCTTCGAGCCGGCCGAGATGATCGACATAGGCGATCACCCTTTCGCCCGGTTCGCCGCATACGGGCGCGGCCACCGCCATGCCGCCAGGCGACATATCGATCACCTGGCAGGGGAATTCGCGGTAATCGGCCAGCATATAGCGGCCAAGCAAGTTGACCTTGACGCGCTGATGGCGGCGACGTTCGTCGGCCAGCGGCAGGAATTTGGGCTTGATCAGCGGTATGGCCATAGGCGCGTTGGCTCGTTCGGGCGGAATTATCCCGTGAGCGGCGAGCCTATTGGCGTAAGATTAATGGTTCGTTAGCCGGCTTTCTCGCCCGGCTGAGTTTCACGGCCGCCATCATAGACCGTAAATCGATGCCGCGGCCGGCTCGCCGGCGGCGGCAGGATATCGCGCGGCTCGCCCATGATGTCCTGCTGTTGTGACGGCGCCGGAAAGCGCCGCCCGAACAGTCTGCCACTGTCCGGCCCGATATGACGCAGCGCGCCGAGACGCAAAGCTTCCAGCGGCTTCTCGCCCAGCCAATAGGGCGGCGCCATCGGCGCCAGCACGCCGATGGCGCGAATGCGGGCATGTCCGCTATGGGCGAGCGGCAACAGGATCATCTCCAGATCGATCTCGTCGCCGTCGGCGGCGGTGCCGGTGAGCCCGGCGACCGCGCCGGTGCGTTCATGGCTGAGGATCGCGATCAGATCGTCGATTGTTTCGCGGCTCTCCGCGTCCCACAACGTGGCGAAGGTCTCACCCTTGATCTCGCGACAAAACAGCGCGCAGACGCGGGTGCCGGCGAGGCGGAAACGCAGGTTGTCGGCGAAATCGGTCGCCAACATGAAAACGTCGCCCAATTCGCGGCGAATGCCGGTCGGCTCGATATCGACGCGCTCGGGCGCCGGACGCGCACCGCGCTGTCTGTTCCAGTAATCAAACAAGCCCCGTGTCGATGCATGTTTCATGGCGCGCCACCTGTTCCGTCGCGAGACGGTGCCGGCAGCTCTTCTGTCCCCGTTCGGGACAAAGGCGCCGGCTTTGCGCCGCGACAGCGTTACATGAGCAGGGCGCGTGCCGTGGCCGCGCGTTCGGCGCCGGCCGTGCCGATTAGCGTTAAGATCGCCAAGGCGCTTACAAGGGCGGTGGCGCTTACAAGGGCGGTGGCGCTTACAAGGGCGGCCAAGCCGGGGATGCTGTTTTTCCGGCCGCGCCTCTGGCATACTTTGCGGCGACGGCTCGCGTGCCTCGCATCGAGGCGGGCAGGGGCCAGCCTGTTTCCCCCGCCAGACGGAAAGTGCCCGTGCAACGCGAACCGCTGTTCAATGTCCCTTCCGTTATTGTCGCATCGCTTGTCGTGCTGGCGCTCATTCACGGCGTGCGCACGCTGCTGTTGAGCGAGGATCAGGACATCTGGCTGCTGCTGTATTTCGCCTTCATCCCGGCGCGCTACGACTCGACCGCCGTGCTCGGCGGCCTGCTGCCCGGCGGCATCGGCGCCGATGTCTGGACCTTCGTCACTTATTCGCTGCTGCACGGCAGCTGGATGCATCTTGGCGTCAACGCGGTGTGGCTTCTGGCCTTCGGCAGCGCCGTGGCGCGCCGCTTCGGTGCGACGCGGTTTCTCGCTTTCTTCGCGGTGACGGCGGCGGCCGGCGCGGCGATGCACCTGTTGACCAATTCCGGCTCGCAAGCGCCGATGATTGGCGCGTCGGCGTCGATCTCGGGCGCGATGGCGGCGGCGATGCGCTTTGCGTTTCAGCGCGGCGGCCCGCTCGGTGCGCTGCGCGGCGGCGACGACGCCGCATTCCGCGTGCCGGCCTTGCCGCTGCGCCGTGTTCTGAGCGACGCGCGCGTGCTGGCGTTTCTGGCGGTCTGGTTTGGTATCAACATACTCTTCGGCCTCGGTTCGCAATCGATCACCGGCGGCGACGAGATCGTCGCCTGGCAGGCGCATATCGGCGGCTTTCTCGCCGGTCTGTTGCTGTTTTCCTGGTTCGATCCGAAGCCGGCACGTCCGCCATTCATCAATGACGGCCCGACATTTCACTAGTCTATGCCGCGCCGCAGCGTAGCCGTTCGCGCGATTGTGCTTGACGGAACCGAACCCGCGGCAGGATCGTTGGCACAGACCCGAGACACAACAGTTCCCCGCGTAACCACAATTCGGGTGACAGGGAGAGTGCCATGAACGTGAAAGCGATCCTGGCCGCGAAGGGCGGCGACATCGTCAGCATCGAACCGACCGCCGATCTTTCGGCGGCTGCGAAACTCCTGAGCACGCATCGTATCGGCGCCGTCGTCATCCGCGGCGCCGGCGGACGTCTGGCCGGCATTCTGTCGGAACGCGACATCGTGCGCGCCGTCTCCGATCATGGCGCCGATGCGCTGTCGGTTCCGGTCGGCCAGATCATGACCCGCAACGTCACCACTTGCGGCGAGAACGACTCGATCGCCGATATCATGGAGCGGATGACGGCGGGGAAATTTCGTCACATGCCGGTGTTGCGCGACGGCCAGTTGATTGGCGTGGTGTCGATCGGCGATGTGGTCAAGCAGCGCGTTGGGGAAATCGAGCAGGATACCGAAGCATTGCGCGGCTATATTCAGACCGCGTGATCAAACGGCCGTCCGATTATTTGCCGTTGCCATTGCTGTAAGGCTGCGACAGGCCGGCGATCGCTTCGGTGACGCCGTCCATCGCTTTTTCGGCGGCCTCGGCGCCGATCTTGATGGCGTCGGCGCCGCGATGAAAATCGAACCAGCCGACTTTGCCGAGCCGCGGCGAGATCAGTACATCGGGCGGATCGCCGGCGAGGCGCGCCCGCGTGATGCGGTCCTGCATGACGTTGAAAGCTTCGACCATGACGGTCGGAATGCCGGGGCGGCCGCGCGAGCCGAAGAACTGGCGGCGCAGCGATTTCTCGCCGCTGAACATGCCGCGCAAACCTTGAGGCCTGGCCGAAGCGGCGGCGGCGAGGTTATCGTCTTCTTTGTCCGAACCATGGTCGGCGATGATCGTGCCGCGTCCGAACAGATCGGCGTTGAGATTGACCGCGATCACCAGCCGCGCGCCGAGCGCGCGCGCCGCCGACACCGGCACCGGATTGACCAGCGCGCCATCGACCAGCCATCGTCCGCCGATTTTCACCGGCGGGAAAATCCCTGGCAGCGCATAAGAAGCGCGTGTTGCATCCGAGAGGCGGCCGCGCGTCAGCCAGATTTCATGGCCGGTGTTGAATTCGGTGGCAATGGCGGCGAAGCGCAGCGGCAGGTCCTCGATGCGGGTGTCGCCGAGCGCTTCGGTCAGTTTGGTGGCCAGTGGGCCGCCATTGATGAGGCCGGACCCGGACAGGCTGATGTCGAGATAGCTGAAGATGCTGCGCACCTTCAGGCCGCGCGCCCAGGTCTCGAGGCCTTCCATTTGTCGCGCCGCGTAGCAGCCGCCGACCACCGCGCCGATCGAGGTGCCGACGATGACGTCCGGCACAATGCCGTGCGCAGCCAAGGTTTGCAAAACGCCGATATGGGCAAAGCCGCGCGCCGCGCCGCCGCCGAGGGCAAGGCCGATGCTCGGCCGGGTGCTTTCCGGTTTGACCTGTGTCGTGGCGTCGGCGGAGCGGTCGCCGCGCGAGAATAATCCCTCAAACACCAAACCTGGTCTCCCGTGGTCCCGATAACATCATCGAAGCGGACCCGCCCCTCGACAACAATTACGCTGCAACATGGTGAAAACCGGTGACGCAGTCCTGTGACCAAAACGTGACGGAGAGTGTGCGCTCGGGTGATTTCATTATGGTTAAACGCCGCATTGCCGGGATCAATGCCCTGAAACGCATTTGGTTCGGCGTTTTACGGCGGCGTTATTTCAAGGGACGCTGCATTGCAAAAACGCCGCTCACCGTGGCGTACTGATCGTAGCCGCAGCGGGCGATCGGCGCCATGGCGGCGGTGTCGAGCAGGCCGTCGACGATAAAGCGGTCGTCGATATAGACGCCGACTACCTGACCGAACACGACGTGGCAATCGACCGGCTCGCCGTCGAAGGTCTGCATCGGCACGATCTGGGTCATTTTACATTCGAGCGCGCAAGGCGAGGCGGCAACCCGTGGCGGCTTGACCATGCGCGACGGCGCCGGCGCTAAGCCGGCGCGCACCATTTCGTTGACACCGCGCGGCAGCGGCGCCGCGGTTTCGTTCATCTCATGGCGCAAGTCATAGGTCGCGAGACTGCAGACGAATTCGCCGGTCTCCTCGATGAAGGCGACCGAGTCCTTGTAGTTCTCGCTGGCGAACATCACCAGATTGGGCCGGCTGTTGACGCCGTTAAAGAACGAGTAGGGCGCCAGATTGATCTCGCCTTTGGCGCTCATCGAGGTGATCCAGCCGATCGGGCGCGGTGCGACAATCGCCTTGAACGGATCGTGCGGCAGCAACGCCTTGTCGCGCTTTTCCGGCTCGTAAAACATGAATTTATGACCCGTAATACGTGACGATGGATGCGAGCTTCGGCCGTTCGCGATCTTCCGGCGGCTTGGCCGCTTTGCCGATGTGGACAAAGCCGGCGATGCGCTCGGACGCCGAAAGACCGAAGGCATCCAGCACGGCGCGGTCATAGGCGTACCATTCGGTCAGCCAACTCGCGGCATAACCCATGGCGTGCGCCGCCGTGACCAGAAGCATGGCGGAAGCACCCGCCGACATCTGCTGCTCCCATTCCAGAATTTTCGCATGCGGACCGGCGCGGCTGACCACCGCGATCGCCAGCGGCGCGCGCGCCAGCCGGCTGGCCTCGAATGCGATCTGCTCGGCTGTCGCGCCGGGATTTTTGGCGCCGAAGGCGGCGGCGATCGGCGCACCGGCGGCGCGGCGGGCCTCGCCTGTGAAGACGATGAAGCGCCACGGCGCAAGCTTGCCGTGGTCCGGCACGCGCGAGGCGATGGTGAGGAGGGTGTCGATTTCGGCGGCGGTCGGGCCGGGCCCGGTCATTTCAATCGGCTTGACCGAGCGGCGGGTTTTGAGAAGGTCTAAAGCGTCGAGCATGCGGACTCCATCGAACGGACGATGGGCCGTAGCATAGCGAGGCGATGCTGACAAAGCGCGCCGGTTAAGCAGCCAGGCAACGCGCCTTGACCAAGGTCGCCAACGGCAATTCGCCGAACTGCTCTTTATAATCGCGCGCGAAATGGCCGAGATTGGCGAAGCAGCAGGCCAGGCCGATGCCGGTCACCGACGCGCCCGGCTGCGCCACCAGCAGCATGCCGCGCGCCGCATGCAGGCGAACGCGCTTGAGATAGGCCATCGGCGTATAGCCGCGCGCCACCTTGAAGGTGGCGAAGATGCTGCGCATGCTGGAGCCGGAAATTGCCACAAGGTCGTCGATCGTCACCTCGTCGCGCCAATGCGCGTCGATCCACTCCTCCACACGCTTGACCTGCCAGGGCGCCGCCGCCGGCGCCGGGCCATAGAGGCGCTCGCTGTAATTGTTCGGCATGCCGTAAAGCGCAGCGATGCGGATCATCCGGTCCATCTCGCGCAACATCGGCGCTGGAATGGGTTCGCTCGCTGCATCGATGCAATTGGCGGCGTTCAGGATCTGGCTGCGCAAGCGCCGGGTATGAGCGGCGTCGTATCCGGCGGCCGCTGCGAATGAAATGGCTTCGACGGGCCGCGCGCCCAGAAGCGTCGTCAGGTCGGACGCGAGATCGCCATGGCTCATCCGCAATGAAAACTGTTCGAGCGAGGAGCCGAATTCCATCGCCGAATTGGATGGCGAGCAGACGATATTCTTCTCGTCGACAGCGACGGGTGCGCCACCGATGACGGTGCGGCCGCTGCCGGCGGTGCAAACCTGAAAGCGGATATAGTCGTCTTCGCGGAATTCGATGCGCACCGGCGCCTGATGCGCGCAATAGGAAAGGTTCGACGAGCCGAAACGGAAATAGGCCGCCTGCGCGGCGAAGCGGTTGCCGTCGCCGTGCAGGTCGAAAAGCCGGGCGTCGTAAACATCGAACAGGATGCCGCGCATCTCGTCGATGTGACGCGTGCTGGCGACGGTGAAGGCGTTGAGGTGGCTCATGGGTCTCACTGCGTGGCTGATCAGCGATCCACGCAAAGTAGTTGTTAGTTGCCACTCTTCATTTGCGAATTTAGCGACAATTGTATTGAGGGCACCTCGAAAAATAGCCGCGTCTACTCTCCTGTGCGAGTCTTCCGGATGACGGCATGATTCGGGAGGCGCGGATGGGTCAGCTCGGGTTTTTCGATACGGAGAAGCGGTTGGCGGGGCTATCAGCGAAGGGTGATCCGCTCG
>CANKBJ010000167.1 GCA_947479905.1 Bradyrhizobiaceae bacterium | reverse complement strand
GCAGACGGTGCGCGGCCCGATCTGGCGCGGCTGATCGCCTTCCGCGTTCCCGGAGATTGCGTAGTTAAGCTCGACGTTGGCACTTGGCACGCGGGTCCGCTCTTTAGCCATCACGAATGCCTTTTCTTTAATCTCGAAAATCTCGACACCAACAAACGCGATTTCGACGCGGCCGAACTGTTAAATGAATTCGAGATCGAAGCGTGAAACGATCGTCGACGCGAAACATATGGAAGTCGATGGGGGATCGCGAAGTCCGGTCACTATCGAAAGGGAACAGCAGTCTAGATTCCGTACTGAAATGACTATTTCGGCCCAGTACCTGCGCGAAACGCTCCTATGGCGGTTTGACGTCGCAGGTTTGCTTGCTAGTAAAAACTGAGGCACAAATTAAAGGTGCCGGGTTCCGGTCCCTTTGGTTTGCCCCTTTTGGATAGCTTCCGCACCTAGAGCCCCGGTCAGCAATGGCAGGGGCTCTTTGCTTAGAGTGCCTCAGTTGGCGACCTCCTTCAGTTTCAGTCGACTAGCAGCGATTGGCACAAAGGGGACCTCTCGGAATGGATTGGCTTCCGACATTGGGCGGGCAAAAAGACGCATGGCAAATCGAAAACGCGCGGCGTTCGACTAACTCGACCGAATTTCCCTGATAGCTCCCCGAATTTCCCTGATCTTTCTGAAAAATTCCCTGCTCCAATGAGTAGGGAATTCGGCTCTGATGCCCCCAAATCATTGGGACTCTTGCAGCGTCTGGTCCCAGAAAAAGCAGAGAATTGCGAAAATCCCTGTTCTTTTCCCTGTTAGCAGGGAATCCGACGATGGAGACGGGTTCGACGACAACTGCGTCCGCCAGTCGGAAGGACTCGAACTCGATCCACCACCGCATGTGTTGCCGAAAAAAACGAAGACCCGACGGACGGCCTCTCCACAAGAGGCGTGCACAGTGGTTCGTGACGACGATTGTCATGGCACTAGGGCGTCCGAACGTAACCACGGACGTTGAAGACGCGCTGGCCGCCAAGATACTTCCGAGCCTCCTGTGCGGAGAAAAGCTCAGCACGACACGCTAGATTGGAGCGTTGAAAACGCTCGGGCTCGCAGCCGGCAAGAATTAGTTCTGCCTGCCGTCCGGCGCGTTTGTTAGCACCTACGAGGTCGTCCTTGAAATCGTTAAAGGATTATAAGCCTTGGCTTTGCGAGGCCTATCCTGCATGATCGAACGTGCTTGTTCGCAGCAAGTCACAAGGGGGCCAAATGCTTAGCCCAAAGGCGGTTCGAGTCCCTCCGGGAAAAGGAATTTGTTGAGCCGAGATCAATCGAAATTCTCGCGAATTGATGATTCAGTCCAAAGAGGTCATATGAAGAAAGCTCTAAGTGTAAGAAATCCTTATGCCGCGCTCATCGTATCGGGCATCAAGACGATTGAGAACCGAAGTTGGTCAACTCGCTATCGAGGTCCTCTCCTAATACACGCTGGTGTCGCGCCCCATGCAGACTCGATTGATGAGGTTGAACGTCGCTTCAAGGTGTGCGTTGACCGAGCCTCATTGCGTTTCGGAGGGGTAATTGGCTGCGTTGTTCTGATTGATGTGGTGACTAAGAGTTCATCGCCTTGGTTCAGTGGCCCATACGGTTTCGTCCTAAGCGAACCTCGTACTTTGGAGTTTTCTCCTCTAAGAGGTCGCCAGCGGTTTTTCGACGGAACGATCCCTGATTAGCAGGCTCGCCTTTGGCGGGCTATTCAGTCGGCCGTAGGCAAACCGCCACATTGGTGTTCGCAAAGATGAGATAGCTTTGTGAAAGTTGCCACCGGAATTGCCACCGGACCATCAATATCGCTGATTTTCGCAGCGCATCACCGTTTCCCGGACTGACCCGATTTTGCCAATTAAATCGGGATTTCTAGGGTCGCGCGGTACGGCATGATAAAGGCTTTGCAGAATTTCAAGACCGGTGCCTTAAACCGCTCGGCCACCCTTCCATTAGCGATATGGCCCGGACTTGTTTGGCCCGACTTGCCGCCCAGGGGCGGCACTGCCCGATAGCCTAAGAATCCGGGTCCAACTCAGCCCTAGTTCAATGGTCGAAGCCCGCCACACTTGCAAGAGGGCTTTGCGGCGGGTTATCCGGACCGTTCAGGGCAGAGTCGCGCTATCCAAAGCCTGAACAGAACCAATTGTTTACCACGAACAAAGTGCTGTGGTTCACGCCACCTCCGGGGCGGGCTAGGCTGGCGGATCGACAACCGGGGATCGACATCTTAATGGGCGGAGTGGGGGACAGCGGCCGTTTCGGTCTGCTCGCGCGCCTTTTGGGGGTCGCTGCGGGCTCGTTGCTGCTTGCCAACTGCTCCGGCTCGACCTCCAAGCTCGATCCGAAATACGGCGTCTCGGCCAGCGCCCGCGTCGTCGAACCGGGCGCGCCGGTGCCCAAAGGCGGCGGCGTCTATCGCGTCGGCAAGCCCTATCAGGTCGCCGGCCGCACTTACGTTCCTGAGGAAGACCCCAGCTACAAGGCCGAGGGCTTCGCGTCGTTTTACGCCGACAATTTCCATGGCCGCTTTACCGCCAATGGCGAAGTCTTCGACATGAATTCGATCACGGCGGCGCATCCGACCATGCCGCTGCCGTCCTATGCGCGGGTGACCAATCTGCGCAACAAGAAGTCGATCATCGTGCGGGTCAACGACCGCGGGCCCTATGTCGGCAACCGGGTCATCGATCTGTCGGTCAGGACCGCCAAGCTCCTGGATTTCTACGGGCAGGGCCTCGCCAAGGTGAAAGTTGAATATGTCGGCCGCGCGCCTTTGGCGGGTTCCGACGACCGCAAGCTGATGGCAACCTTGCGCGACGGCAATTCGCCGGCGAACGACAAAACGAATGACAAGGTGATGGTGGCCTCCAACCAGGCCTTCGCGCCGGCTTTTTTCGATTCGCGGCCGATGACCGAAGTGCCGCGTCCGCCGGAACGGCCGTTCCGCGTCGATGGCGCCCCGTCCAATGGCGCGCAGGGCATGGCCAGAGTCGAACCGGAAGCCGACGAGGTTGTTGCGGCCGAACCTTTGGCGCGTCCGCGCGTGGCGGATGCGATGGGCCGCGCGCCCATGGTGGACGCAAGGCCTTTGGCCCAGCAGGCCGCCAACTTGCCAACAAGCCCTTCGGTTTCGCCGGTATCGGCCTTCGCGCCGAGGCGCTATGATACGCCGGCGGGATTCATGAGCGGTCGCGGCCTTTACTGAGCCGCAATTTCCGGTCACAGCGCCGCCTTGCCGGTCCGCGAAAGCGGTCCGCAGAAACCGTGTGGCTAATTGGCCGGGAACGACGTTGGTAAGCATGGCCATTGGCAAATATAAGTCGGGACGGCTGCTGAGCGCGCTCTTGCTGTTGGCGGGGCTTTGCCTGTCGGCGGCGCATGGAGCGACCCCGGCGCACCGGCCGGGATCGGGTCTCGCGCACAAGCCGGCCTCCGGGCTTTCCGCCAAAAAGGACGGCCCGAAAAAAGACGAGCCGCCGATCACCGCGCCGCATGCCATTCTCATCGACGCCGAGAATGGCGGCGTGCTGTTCGAGCGCGATCCCGACAAACTGATTTTTCCGGCCAGCCTCGCCAAGCTGATGACCGCCGAATATGTCTTCAACGAATTGAAGTCCGGCCGTCTCAATCTCAAGGACGAATTCCCGGTCAGCGAGAATGCCTGGCGCAAGGGCGGCGCGCCGTCGGGCGGCTCGACCATGTTCGCGGCGCTGCATAGCCGCATCAGCGTCGACGACCTGCTGCACGGCGTGATCATCCATTCCGGCAACGATGCCTGCATCGTGCTGGCGGAAGGGATTTCCGGAAGCGAAGCGGCCTTTGCCGCCAAGATGACGCAGCGCGCCCGCGCCATCGGTCTGACCAAATCGACCTTCGCCAATTCCAACGGCCTGCCCAATCCGGGCACGCAGGTGACGACACGCGAGCTTGGCATGCTGGCGCGGCACATCATCGTCACCTATCCCGAATATTATACGATCTACGGCCAGCGCGAATTTCTCTGGAACAAGATCAAGCAGGCGAACCGCAATCCGCTGCTCGCCATGGACATCGGCGCCGACGGCATGAAGACCGGCTTCACCCGCGAAGCCGGCTACGGGCTGGTCGGGTCGGCGATGCAGAACGGCATTCGCCTGATCGTGGTCGTCAATGGCCTCAACACCGCCAAGGAACGCGGCGAGGAAGCCAGGAAGCTTCTGGAATGGGGCTTCAAGAGTTTCGAGCGCCGTATCGTCTTCGCCGAAGGACAGATCATCGGCAGCGCCAAGGTCTATGGCGGCATCGACAGCAGCGTGCCGCTCGTCGCTGGGCGCGAGGTGCGGGTGATGATGCCGAAAAGCGGCGGCGACCGGCTGATCGCGCGCATTGTCTATAACGGGCCGGTGCCGGCGCCGGTCGAGCAGGGTGCGCCGGTCGGCGTCCTCAAGGTCTGGCGCAATGAAAATGTCATCCTGCAAATGCCGCTGCAGGCGGCCGAGCCGGTGGCGCGCGGCGGTCTGTCGAAACGCGCGTTTGACGCCGTCTCCGAACTGATGATCGGTCTGTTCCGCGCCGGCGCGCAGCGCTTATGATAGACGTCACGTGCGGTCCGGAGATTTGATGCGCGGCAAATTCATCACCTTTGAAGGCGGCGAAGGCTCGGGCAAATCGACCCATGCGTCGATGCTCGCGGAACGGCTGAAGGCGCTCGACATCGATTGCGTGCTGACGCGCGAACCGGGCGGCTCGGCCGGCGCCGAGATCGTTCGCCACATCATCCTGTCCGGCATCGCCAAACCTTTGGGCGCGGAGACCGAGACCATCCTGTTCGCGGCGGCGCGCGACGATCATGTGCGCATGACCATCGAGCCGGCGCTGGCCGCCGGCCAATGGGTGATCAGCGACCGCTTCATCGATTCAACGCGCGTTTATCAGGGCGCGCTCGGCAAAGTCGACATGAAGCTGATCCGCGGTCTCGAACGCGTCACCGTCGGCGCCACCATGCCGGATCTGACATTCGTGCTCGACGTGCCGACCAATGTCGGCCTGGCGCGCGCCAAGAGCCGGCGCGGCGGCGGGGCCGCCGACCGCTTTGAATCGGAATCGACCGAGTATCACGACGATCTGCGGCGCGGATTTCTCGTTCTCGCCGAGCGCGAACCGGAACGGATCGTCGTCATTGACGGGCGTGCGCTGCGCGACGTGGTGGCTGAGAAAATCTGGCAAGCGGTCGAAAACCGGCTGCTGGGCGGCCTCGCCAAGCCTAAGGAGACCGCGGCGCCGTGAGCGACAACGCGCCTGAGCGCGACGTGCTGCTGCCGCGCGAGACGGCGGCTCTGTTCGGTCATGCCGAGGCGGAACGCACCTTGCTGGAAGCCTATCAAAGCACGCGCATGCCGCATGCATGGCTGATCGGCGGCGGTTCCGGCATCGGCAAGGCGACCTTGGCGTACCGGCTGGCGCGTTTCGTGCTGGCGCATCCCGACCCGCAAGGCTCCGACGTGCAGAGCGCGACCTCGCTCGCGGTCGCGCCGGATCATCCGGTGGCGCGCCGCATCGCGGTACAGGCGCAAGGCGATCTCCTGGTGCTGGAGCGGGTCATCAACGAGCAGACCGGCAAGCTCTATACCGTGATCCGGGTCGACGACGTGCGCCGCTCGGTATCGTTCTTCGGCTCGACCGCCGGCGAGGGCGGCTGGCGCATAGCGATCGTCGACGCGGTCGACGAGCTGCAGCGCGAAGGCGCCAACGCGCTGCTCAAGGTGCTGGAAGAGCCGCCGGAGCGGACATTGCTGCTGCTTATCAGCCATTCGCCCGGACGCGAATTGCCGACGCTGCGCTCGCGCTGCCGGCGCCTGTTGCTGCGGCCGCTTGCCGCCGACGACGTCGCGCGCGCGGTGCAGGCGGCGACCGGACGCGACGCCGACGATGCCGAGGTCGTTCAGGCGGTGGCGGCCTCCGACGGCAGCGTCGGCCGCGCACTGCGTTTTCTCGACGGTCCGGCGCTGGCGCTGCGCCAGCGCGTGCTGGCTTTGCTGGCGCAATTGCCCAATCCCGATCC
This sequence comes from Bradyrhizobiaceae bacterium, assembly GCA_947479905.1. Classification (GTDB taxonomy): domain Bacteria; phylum Pseudomonadota; class Alphaproteobacteria; order Rhizobiales; family Xanthobacteraceae; genus Pseudolabrys. The sequence goes on along the minus strand of CANKBJ010000167.1, from coordinate 1,390 downwards.
GCGCGCCCTGCATGCGCTCGGCGATGCCTTGTCCGGTACCGAACCGCAGACGCTTGCCGCCTTTATCGACTTGGTCAATGCCTGGCTGTCGGACCGGCTCGACGCCGATGCGCGCAGCGCCGCGCATATGGCCAAGGCGGCGCAGGCCTGGGAAAAGATCAATCGCACTGCCCGCGATGTCGAGGCCTATAATCTCGAGCGCAAGCCACTGGTGTTCTCGGTGTTCGGTCTGCTCGCTGAGACGGCGCGCGCCTGACCTCAGTCAAAAGTTTTCCTGCAAAATTTGTATCAAGTTCCCACCGCGACGAGCGCTGATCCAGCCGCGCAGGCAATGCAAATATCGTCGTCACGGAAACGTGAAGGTGAGCGAAGCTTTGCGAATGCATCGCAGGAGCGTCGATTACACCGCGGATGGCTCGCCTTCTTTGCGAATAGCGCACCAATTGAGCTTCAATCGCTCATGGAAACGAGGTCACGAATCCCGTCGCGCGATTTTGTTATAGTAGAATAATATTCTGACAGATTTTAAAAGTAGTGGTGTGCGGTATTGAACAGCGTAGTAGTGGTTATAGTGAATACGCTATCGACAACGACTCTGGTGTTGCGTTTGTTTTGTTCGGAGTCATTTAGAATCAAGCGACACGCCGCAAGCGGCAAGCTGTTTCGTGATTTTAAAAGCCGCTGACGTGCCTGTCGCATTCAAGGAGGCGCACATGAAATCGCTCGTAATCAAGCGCTCAATCGTGATCGCTGGACACAAAACCAGCGTCAGCCTGGAAGACGCTTTCTGGTCGGAGTTGAAGGATATCGCCGAGCAAAAGGACCAAACCTTGTCGAGCGTGGTCGGCGAAATCGATACGCGCCGCCTTCAGGGCAATCTGTCGTCGGCGATACGCCTGTTCGTTCTCGACAACGCGCGCAGCCGGGCCGGCCAGCAGACCGGCGTGCGGCACATGGCCGGCGCAGCGGCGGCGTCGCTGCAGGCCTGACCGGCGTTTAAAGATCGGCGGTATTAGATGCCGCCGATCTGAGAGCGATCGGACGTGTCCTTGAGAGCGACGCCGGAGATGCCGTCCTTGCGCATGGCGCTGAGCAGATGCGCAAGCTTGTAGGCGGCTTCGGTGTAACCGATTCCATCCGGCCGGATATTTGATACGCAGTTGCGGTCGGCGTCGGAGGTCAGTACCCCGGGTTTGCAAGTCAGGTAGGCGCCCATGCTGTCGGGGGCGCTCAATCCGGGACGCTCGCCGATCAGCACCACGAGCTATCGCCTAAAGTTGGTGACGGCCTGATCTTTTAGGCGGCGGTTTCGTCCTGAAGGTCGCTCGCCTTGGCGATGACCTCCAACCCGTTAGTGAACTTTACCCCCAGGATAAGTTTTGGCAAGAGT
>CANKBJ010000166.1 GCA_947479905.1 Bradyrhizobiaceae bacterium | reverse complement strand
TCGCCTATGCCACCCTGCCTGGAGCCGTCCAAACGGTGCAGGAGACGCTGGTGGCGCAAGGACAAGCGCTGGTTTCCGCCCGAATCGGCGATAAAGCCTGCGCCGAAGCGCTTTTCGCCGCCGAACGCGCCGCCCGGGCGGCCAAACGGGGGATGTGGGCCGACCCCAATTCCGCCCCTTTGAGTTCCGAAAATCTGCCCGGTCTGGAGGCCGCCGCCGGCCATTTCTCCCTGATCGAAGGCAGGATATTGTCAGTGCGGGAAAGCGGCGCCGTCATCTACATGAATTTCGGGCGGCGCTGGACCCGCGACTTCACCGTCACGGTGCTGAAGCGTCAGCAGCGCCTTTTTACCGACGCCGGCGTCGACCTGAAACAGCTCGAGGGCCGGCGCATCAGGGTGCGCGGCTGGATCGAGCGGCGTGGCGGCCCGATCGTCGAGGCGGCCGCGCCGGAACAGATTGAACTGATCGATTGATGCTGGATTGGACCGTGCCCACCGCGACCAGAAGAACGCTGAGCCTTGCCTTGCTCGGCGCGCTGTTGCTTGCCGGCTGCACGGCGACGCCGACGAACCGGCAGGTGTCGCTGCCGGTGCCGGATGGAACCTCGGCGGATTCGTCGCAGCCGACGGCGCAGCGCGAACACGCGCGCATCCTGGCCTCCTATGGCGGCGTCTATGAAAACGCCCGCCTGCAGGCGACGATCGAAAAGACCGTCGAGCGTCTGGTCGCGGCGTCGGAGCGGCCCGATCTCAAATATCGCGTGACCATGCTGAATTCGCCGGCGATCAACGCCTTCGCGCTGCCGAACGGGCATCTGTATATTTCGCGCGGCCTGATCGCGCTGGCCAGCGACAAGGCCGAGCTGGCCTCCGTGCTAGCGCATGAAATGGGCCATGTGATCGCCCGTCACGCCGACATCCGCGCCGAGCAGGCGCGGCAGACCGCCATCATCGGCACGCTGGTCAACGACGTGCTGAGCGATCCGGAGACCGGCGCGCTGGCTCTGGCCAAATCGAAACTCACTCTGGCGAGTTTTTCGCGCGCGCAGGAATTCGAGGCCGACGGCATCGGCGTCGGCATGTCGGCGCGCGCCGGTTTCGATTCGTTCGGCGCGTCGCGCTTTCTCACCGCGATGCAGCGCAATGCCGATTTGAAAACATCGGGCGGCGGCGGCGAAGCGCGGACCACCGACTTTCTATCCAGCCATCCGGCGACGCCGGAGCGGGTGAAGAACGCGCTGGTCAATGCGCGCCAATTTTCCGGGCCGGGCGCCGGCGAGCGCGACCGAGCCGACTACCTCACCGATCTCGATGGCATTGTTTATGGCGAGGACCCGAGCGAAGGTTTCGCCCGCGGCCGGCGTTTCCAGCATCCCAAGCTCGGCTTCACCTTCACGGCGCCGCCCGGCTTCGCGCTCGACAATACGGCGCAGGCGGTGCTGGGCCTCAAGGACGGCGGCGGCGAGGCCATGCGTCTCGACCTGGTCAGCGTGCCGGCCGAGCAGACGCTGACGGATTATCTCAAGGCGGGCTGGATCGAGAATGTCGATGCCGGCAGCGTCGAGGAATTCAAGGTCAATGGCTTTTCAGCGGCGACCGCGACCGCCAAAGGCGAGCAGTGGTCGTTCCGGCTGTTTGCCCTGCGCTTCGGCAGCGACGTCTATCGCTTCATCTTCGCCGCCAAGGCGATGACGGCGCCGAGCGACCGCGCCTTCCGCGAGTCGGTCAATACCTTCCGCCGCATGAGCCTGAAGGAAAGTGCGCAGATTCATCCGCTGCGGCTGCGGATCGTCACCGTCCGCGCCGATGATACGGTGAATAAACTGGCCAAGCGCATGGCGATCGCCGATCACCCGCTGGAGCGGTTTCTGGTGATCAACGGCTTGAACGCGCATGACGCGCTCAAGCCGGGCGACAAGGTGAAGATCGTGGTGGAGTAGGTTCGCTGTCATTCCGGGACGCGAGCAAAGCTCGCGGGCCCGGAATCCAGGGGCTTAGACTCAAACCGCTTATTGCAGCTCTGGATTCCGGGTTCGCGCTGACGCGCGCCCCGGAATGACGGCGTCGCTAGACCTCGCCCGCCTCGCCGTTGAGCGTGAATTCGCGCGGCACGTCCGGCCCCCAGAGATAAAACGAATCTTCCGGCGCATGGTCGGCCGTAGGCCAACGGTCTTCCTTCGAAATGTAATCGATGTCGCAGGAATATTCCGAGAAGCTGCCCCACGGGTCCATGATGTAGTGGAAGTAGTTCGAACCGAGTACGTGGCGGCCGAGGCCCCAGCCTTTTTGGTAGCCCTTGTCGTGCATGCGCATCGCGCCGAGGCCGATGTCGTTGACGCTGGAAACGTCCCAGCTGCAATGATGGAAGCCCGGAGCCGACGATTTCACCAGCGCCAGCATGTGATGGTCGCTACCGTGAATGCCGTGCATGAAAGCGACGAGGTCCGACGCGCGGTCGGACAGACGCAGGCCGAGCGTGCGCTCGTAGAACTGGATCGACTTGAGCACGTCGCTGGTGAAGATCAGGACATGCGACAGGCGGCGCGGCCGCACCGGCGGCGCCTTGGCGCGAACGGTTGCGCCCGGTTTGCCGGCGGGAACCGTCATCCACTGGCTGTCCGATTTCTGGTCGGGCGACACCTTGGGCGCCACTTTGATTTCCATCAGCACGCCTTCGTGGTTGCGGAACCAGAAGCCGTTGCTCTCGAAACCCGGCGGCGGATCGATCAGCTTGACGCCTTCGCCTTCGATGCGCGCCTTCAGCCGCGCAATGTCCTCGGCGTAGCAGCCGAACGACAGGTGGTGCAGCGCCTTGGTCTTGCCTTCGACCACGGAACCCCATGCGTGTTCATGACCGAAGGTCTTGAGTTGAAGTGAATTGCCGTTCTTCACCATGTTCAGTCCGAAGTTCGTATAGAACTCGTCGGCGACATTCACGTCGGGAACCGACAGCACGAACTGGTCGAGCGAATGGACGCCGAGCGCCCCGGATTCGGTGGTGGGGGGGACATAACCCTGAATGGCGGTCATCTGGTAACTCCCTAGGCCCTTGATGGGGATATTTTGCGATTATCATACGCTGGCTAAGCCTGCGCGCAAACCGTCCGCGGCACGCCTATCCCGTTGCGACGGCGTGAAATTCTGCCCACCGCCAGGCGCGATGAGCTGCCCACGGAACGAAGACGGCGGTCGCGGCATTGTCGGGCATGGACACGTCGGATTCGGAAGGCCTCGGCCTGTCACTGCTGGTTTATATGGGCGCCATTGTGGGCGTTCTCGCCGTATTGGCGGTGCCGGTCTATGTGGCGACCAAGCCGCAGGTCTATGACAACCCGCCGCTGGCCAGCCCCAATCCGCTGCTGAACGGGCCGATCGTCGGCGAGCGCTTTGCCGGCCGGGCGCCGGTGGCGGTGTTGCAGCGCCAGGCCATCGCCGATGCGGAAACCGCGAAATGGCTGACCGCGCGCAACCGTAAGGCGGAACCGGCGCCGCGCGTGGCGGCTCGCACTGCGCAACGTCCAATCGTGACAGCCGACCAGCCAGCCCCGGCTGACGTGCAGACAAGGCGGCGCACCCGGATCGCAGTTTTTTCGTTTAGTCTGTTTTAGTCCCGCAAGGGCGGGCACGGTTCGTCGGCATAGGCGGCGGCTATTTCAACTGCCCCGACACGCGCAGAATATAGGCAAGCACCTCGGCCACGGCGCGATAGAGGTGCTCCGGAATTTCCTCATCGATTTCGACCTGCGAAAGCGCGACCGCGAGCTCCGCGTTTCTCGAGATCGGCACGCCACTGGCGCCGCCGACATCGAGGATTCGGCGCGCCAGTTCGCCGCGGCCGATTGCCGTTACTTTGGGCGCGTGTGGCGCTTGGTATTGAAGCGCGACCGCCAGGGTCTTCTGATTTTCTGTCATGTGGCGTGATCGACGTAAAGGCCGCGGTCCGCCGCGACTGCGGCCGGCTGTCCGTGTTGACAGCTGAGATGGCCGGGATCGAGCGCGGCGTTACGTAATCCTGCTTCGAGCAGCGGCAGTCCCGCGGCAAGACTTTGCGCGCTGGCCGCGCGGTCGGCGTTGAGCGTGACGACCGTCTTGCCGCCGCGCTGGGCGATACGAACATGGACGGCGCCGATCGGCTCGACATCGACCGAAAAATTGGCGCGCCACACGGGCTCGACGGCGCCGGTATCGCTGTTGCGCTGCGCCGCATCGCGCTCGATACGAATCTGCGCGACCGCCGTGCCGTTCGCCGTCGCCAGTGGAATATCGAAGGTCATGCGGCTGGTGGCGGGGCCGCTCGGCTTCACCGCCGGAGCGGCGACATCGGGCAATGACGCGATCTTCAACAGCATCTCGCGGGCAATGGCCGCGTCGGTTTTATCGAGCAGATGCACAGCGAGTTCGCCCGGCGTTGCGTTGGGCGGAATCGAAACGCCGGCCTGAGGTTGCGGCACGGTCGGGCCATTCGGATAGGGCAGCATCGGTCCGGCGGTGCGCAGCGTCGTTGGCGCGGCGAGCGGCCCGCCTGGTGCCGGCCTTTCGGTCGTCGATGGTGTCGCGCTCTCGACGCTTTCCCAATTCTTCAGAGCCTGGCGCAGCGATAGCAGGACGGCACGCGCGTCGAGCGGCAGCCCCGACCATGACAGGTCGCTCGACCCGGCCGGATTGCTGGCGAGGCCTGAACGGACCAGCGCCGCCTTGATGTCGTCGGCGCCGATGCCGGCCGGAGATGTCGTATCGAGCCGCAGCGCGAACAATTGTCTAGCGGCGGCGACGACCGGCGCCGGCACCGTGAGATTGGCGCGCGCCAGACCGGCCGCGAGATCGGCATAGAGTTGGGCCACGCCGCCTTGCCGCGTCGCGGCGTCGCGGACGAGGGTCGCAGCGGCCAGACCGACATTGTCGGCCGGCGCGGCGGCCGGCATGGCCTCGGTCTGCGTGCTGGAATTTGCCGTTGCCGCCGACTTCGCGCCGTCAGGAAGCGGCGTCAGGACAATGCGCGGCTGGCTTGCGCTGCCTTCGACAGCGAGCTCGACGCGCGTGCCGGGAACCAGCGGGATATCGGTTTGAATGTCGAGCGTACCGGTCGGGAGTTGCAGGCGGAATGTCGAGTCCTTGATCAGCGACAACACCAGAGCGTCGATCACCTGACCCGGCGCAAGCTGCGCCGACTGGTTCAGCGATGCGCCAGTTGCAAAACTCCCAAAAGGCGACACCGTGACGGTTGGCATGGGGTGACTGGTGTTGATGGCTGGCCGGTCAGACTACGCAGGCCGCATTAAGAACTTGTTAAGCAAAACCGCGCGGCGCTTCTGAAGTCTCGGGAACACCGCGCGTCGAACAGAAAAGCGGCAATAGCGCACAAACGCCACAGGCCAGCAGCGCCATGACGGCGCTTCTCGCTGCAATATTGCCTTGTCCTGGCTAGTCCGGGGGAACGCTTATGAAGCCCGACATCAACCACAGTTGGGACTGGGGAACCGCACCGTCAGCGACATTGAAATTGAGCGCTATATTGGGATTTTTTGTACTGCGCCTTCTAAGGTCCAAAATAAATCCGGTTTGATGATGCCCTTCGGCGAAGGTGAATTTATAATCGACAACACCCACAAGTGTTGGAATATACGTCAACCCCATTTTCTCTGCGGCATCCGCCCCATAATCATCAGCCATTTTCTTATGAAATGCGTCGATGGCGGTGCGGGGGATTGGCAAGTTAATAGACATGATTTGGGGAGGGCCAGGAAAGATTGTAACGCCCAAATTTCCCAGGCCGGCTGGCCTCAATTTATTCCTGTCGGAGATAGCTTTTTGAAATGGCCTAGGGTCCCCAAAAATGGGGACGATCTCGGCATCAACTTGAACATTGGCCGCGGGAAATTTTCCAACGTTTTGTAAAATGAAATTTATGACAACCCGAGCATCACCCTGTGCGTCGTAAGTGAGGTCACTGCCAATTTCAGGACGGACGGAGACCCAGGGACGGTTGGGATCTTCTGCTTTTGCGGCGCTAACAGTCTCAATTCTTGCTCTGTCAGCGTCACGCGCAAACCTAGCCCGCATTATTCATCCCATTGACTCTCCGGTCGCGCAAACCTGCGTTTTGGCTTGACTGGTTTGCGCTTTCGCCGCTTCTCGGACACGGCTCTTCGTCACCGGCGGCGGGCCAGCGTGCGGGTTGGAGAGGGTTTGCGGGTTGACGGAAAGGGTTTGATGTTTGGGGCGCCGCGCCCCGCCTCTTAACAGACGAGGCGCGGGATTCGCCCGAGCGCGTAATACAATATATTTTGCGCGGGACAGGATGTTGGCAGGTGCACGCGGATCATTGTTTTCATCTCGACGACGCGCGCGGCTATTTTGACGAGGCGCAGGCGCAATGTGTCGAACTGCGCGACGCGCCACATCGAACGTCTGGGCATCGACGCGCGCAGGCCCCACATGATCCAGTAAGCGCCCGCGTGCAGGAACAGGCGTAACTGGTTCGCCGTGGCGCGCGTGCATGAGGTCCGGTCCGCCGCCAGATGCGTCTTCCAGGATTTGATGTGATTTTCGGCCTGGCCGCGCCGGCAATAATCATCTTCGTAAAGCCTGCGGGCGTTGCGCTTCTTCAGATTGGTGACGACGAAGCGCGTGTCGGGCCCCTCCGCGCCGGCCTCGACGCGGGCGATAACGCGCTCGACGCGGCTCCAGCTCGCGGCCCCGTCGTAAAACTCTTTGTAACGGCGCACCTTGCCATCCTTCGGCGCGGCCTCATAGCGGGCTTTCACGCTGGCCTCGAGACCGCCGATGTGGCGTCGCAATGTCGTGGTCGGCGCCACGCCGAGGATGTAATCGAGCCCGTTGGCGCGACAAAAATCGAGAACCTCGGGGCAGCAATAATGACTGTCGCCGCGCAACATGATTTTGGTCCTCGGCCAGTTGGCGCGGATGGCGCGCAACAGGCGGCGCAGGATGGGCATGATCTCCTTGCCGCTTGGCCGTTTGGCGGGACGCAGCACGGCGGTGATGAAACGGCCCGCGCCGTCGAACACGACGATCGGCTGAAAGCCGTATTCATCGTAATACGCGTTGAACAGACGCAATTGCTGGCCGCCATGCACCGCGTCGAACGTGTCGTCGATATCGAGCGTGATACGCTCGGGAACTTGGTGAAACGACTCGCAGTAGAGGTCCACCATGGCACGGCCCAGGCGCAGCAGGGCGCGCGCATCGGGCAGGTTTTCCAGCCGCGAGATCGTCGGTTGCGAACACAGTTCGCGATCCGACGGCAAAAGATCGAGCGCCATCTTGAACATAGGATCGCCGCGCAGTGTATCGGCGTCGTTGCCGTCTTCGTAGCCCGCCGCGATCATCAGCAAACGAAAGCGCATGATAGCGGCGAGCGTGTGCGTGATCTGGTCCGGCGCACGCGGGTCGACCAGGCAGGCTGCCATGCGATCGGCGACGCGAAGGCGTTGCTCGACCTCGCGCAAAGCCAGAAGCCCGCCATCCGACGACAGCAGACCGCCGTCAAAGTTGACGACAACATTTTTGCCGGAAACAGGTGACAG
>CANKBJ010000165.1 GCA_947479905.1 Bradyrhizobiaceae bacterium | reverse complement strand
TGATTGTCGCTCCACGACAATCAAACTCACGCGTCACGAAAATATCGCTTGCGTTACCGTCGCGCCGCGACAATCATCCTCCCGCCGCGACCGCCAAAATGGCCATCCTGATTGTCGCCGTGTTTCCATCCAGATTGACGCGCTACACGGAAGCGGCGCAGAATCTGGGGCTTGCGCTGCACGAACTGAGCGTCAATGCGGCACGCTTCGGCGCGCTGACGGTGCCGGACGGGCGCATCGCAATCAGCTGGACCCGGGACGGTGAGGATGCCGGTCATGCGCTGAAGATCGATTGGCAGGAGAAATTCGGTCCCAGGGTGAAGCCCCGGCGCAAGCAGGGGTTCGGCTCGATCGTCATTGAAAAAAACCTCGCTCGCGCGCTTGGCGCTCAGGTTGACTTGAAATTCGAGGCCGACGGCCTGCATTGTCATATCGTGATCCCGGCCAGCCAGTTTCTGGTTGGGCGCTGACGCCCTGCAGGGCCTTTAACGGAACGTCCAAGTGTGGCAATCGAAGGCCAAGCCAAATTGCCAGGAGAATATTTATGGCGAAACCAATGAGCGCCTATACCGCCTTGGCGACCGTCGCCGCGGTGGCTGTGCCGCTCGCTTGGCCGGTTTCGGCGATGGCGCAGCCCCGGGCCAAGGTTGGTACGCTGACATGCGACGTCTCGGCCGGTATCGGCCTGATCGTTGCTTCGAAGAAAGCTGTGACCTGTCTTTTCACGCCGGCGCAGCCGGGGCCACGCGAAGTCTATGTCGGATCGATCAGTAAATTCGGCCTCGATGTCGGCGCCACCTCGGGCGGCGAAATGGTGTGGTCAGTCTTTGCGCCGAGCAGCAAGAAATTCGGCGCACTGGCCGGCCAATATGGTGGTGCGGGTGCGGAAGCGACCGTCGGCGCCGGTCTTGGCGCGAATGTCCTCGTCGGCGGCTCGGAGCGCACCATCGCCTTGCAGCCGGTGTCGGTGCAGGGACAGGCGGGCCTCAATCTCGCCGTTGGCGTGTCGGGTCTGACGCTGCGTCCGGCGCGGTAGAATATCTGTCAGAACAAAAATGGCGCCGGTAGAAATACCGGCGCCATTATTTTTGACCGAAGCCCAGATCAGCCGAAGGTGAAGGCGTCGTGATAGGCGCCCTGGATGCGGCCGCCCGGGATCGGGCCGCCGCCAGGCACATGCACCATGTTGCCGATCACCGCGACGGTGGCGCCATGCAGGCCGTGACGCGGGATCGCCATCGGCGCGAGTTGCTCCCAGCTATCGGTCTTGGGGTCGTAGCCCTCATTGGTGCCGAACACCTTGCCGGTAGCCTCGCCGCCGAAGACGACGATCTTGCCACCGATATAGACCGCCGACGGACCGGAGCGCGCGGTCGGCAGCGGCGCGCGGAAGCTCCAAGAGTCCTTCTTCGGATCGTAAACCGCATTCAGGCTGGTGTTGAAATCGTAAGAATCCATGCGCCCGGCGATGGCATAGATCAGCCCTTCGGCGACCACGACGCCCATATGATCGCGCTGCCCGACGAAAGGCTGCGTCATGGTCGAGCCGCGCATCGAGGCGCGGTCTTCGTATTTGTCGGTCGCAGGGTCATAGACTTCGTGCCACTCGACCGAACGCACGTCGCGTCCGCCCAGCAGATGGATCTTGCCGTCGAGCGCCACAGCGGAGATCGCGCCGCGCGGCCGCGACAGCGAGGCAATGCGCGTCCAGGTGTCGGTCGCAGTATCGTAGACATAGCAGAGCGAATGCGGGCAGCGGTTCTGCTCGATGAAGCCGCCAAAGGTGTAAACCTTGGAGCCGATGGCGACGCCGGCGACGTGGTTGCACGGCGTCGGGAATTCCGCCTTCAGCGACCATTGGCCGGTCTTGCCATCGAACACCTGGTGAAAATTGCCATCGACGCGATGGCGTGCATAACCGGCAATAATATGAATCTTGCCCTGGCATTCGATCACCGCGTGCTCGCCGGTCGGAATCGGCAGGCGCGGCATCTCGACCCATTTTCCCGGATTGGACGCCATCGGCGCGACGCTGGTCATATAGCGCTGCTTGGCGACATCGGCGGGAATGGCCGTGATGGTCTTGTCGAACAGACCGGCAAACAATGGATCGCTCATGACGTTCTCCTTGAAAAATGCATGCGGCGGTTGGGCCGCCGTGTTGTTGAAAGAAGCTATCAGACGCCCGCGTCGCGCAGCAGCGCCTTGGTCAGTTCGACACCTTCGCGGCAGACGTCCTCGGGCGGCCGCGCCCAGAGATCGGGGTTCGGCGCCTCATAGCTGAGATAGCCGGTGTAATTCTTCGCTTTCAGCATCTTGAATATCTCGGTCCACTTCACGACGCCCTTGCCGGGCGCGAGGCGATCAGTCGGGCGGCGCACGCCCGTGATCGGTGTCGGCGACAGGTCGCTATACTGGAAGCAGTAGATCTTGTCGGCCGGCATGTCGCCGAAGCTCGCGCCCGGCGCGCCACTGCGCGCGAAATGGTAGGCGTCGATGAGGTAGCCGACATTCGCCTTGCAAGCGCCCTCGATCAGTTCGCGCTGCACGGCGATGCTATTGAGGGTGGGGTGTTGCGAGTTGAACTCGATGCCGATGCGCAGGCCGTATTCGGCCGCGATATCGCCGGCGCGCTTGAGGCTTTCGATGGCGTATTTGATGGTGCCGTCATTCTGACCCGGCGCGCTCATCAGCATGTCGCAGCCGAGCGCCACGGCGTTCTGGCAGGACAGGCGATATATATCGAACAGCTCCTTCTGCTCGCCGCCTTGCGCGAACAGAAATCCGTATTTCACGCCGAGCACACCGACCGCGATGCCGCTCTTCTTGACGAGGTCGAGCACCTGATCGTTGCTCATGCCGGCTTCGTAACATCGTTCGAAGTCGATGCGGCGCAGCTCCATGGCGTCGAAGCCGCCAAGCTTTGCCGCATCGAGCGCCGTGGCGAGTGGTGTGGTGTCGACGGTCCAGGTATGGAGGGCAAGACGCCCGAACTTGTCGCTCATGACGTACTAGCCCTCGTATTTCAGGATATAGAGTCCGGCATTGGTATCGGTGAGATACATCACGCCGTTGGTGTCGACGAAGACGTCGCAGGACTGGATGACCTTGGCTGGGTTGGGCCGCTGATCGACGATTGTTTCCGGCGGCGGCGGCACGAAATAGCCGACTTGCCTCGGCTGGAAGGCGTCGCGCACATCATAGATGCGCAAGCCGGCATTGTGATAGGTGGCGAAGATCAGGTCTTCCGAAACAAACGAGCCCGGCCGGTTTTCGTGCATGTTGTGCGGGCCGAACTTGGCGCCCTTGGCGCAGAAGTCTTCCTCCATCGGCGTCGGCAGCGTTGCAATCGACACCGGATTGTCCGGCGCGCGCACATCGATCACCCAGGTATAAGCGAGACCATTGGCACAGCTTGACGTCGTCGCTTCGTCGGCGAGGATCAAGAGATTACGGCCGGGCAGCGGCAACGGCGTGTGCGCGCCGCCGCCGAAGGGCGGATGATAGTTGCGGTGGCTCAGTAATTTCGGTTTCACCGGATCGCTGAGATCGTGAATCGTATAGCCACCGTCGCGCCAGGCGGCATAGCCGATATTGCCGGCGGTGATCATGTGATGCAGCGCGGTGCGCTTGCCGAACGAGGCGGGCGGCGTCTCGCCGCCGGCGCGCCACATGCCCGGCAGCCACCAATGGCCGACGAGCGCGGGCTTGGCTGGATCGGCCATGTCGATGACCGCCAAAACGTGGTCGATGAAGCCCTCGAGATGCACCGAGGCATAGGCGTAGCGGCCGCCGACCCACCAGATGCGATGCGCGCCCAGGCCCGGCATACCGAGATAGGAAATTTCGCGCGGCGCGGCCGGATTGGAGATGTCAAAGACGCGCACGCCGGCCCCGAACGGCTTGTCGATCGTCAATGAGTCGGCCAGCGACTTGGCGTAATAATCGGTCTGGCTGGCATATTGCTGCATCGCCCAGATATTCGGGCCGTTGACGGCGATCAACAGGTCGCCGTGAATTTGCAAATGGTGCGAGCGGGTATTTTTCGGCGCGGCGACGAAGGCGACTGTTTTCGGTTGACGCGGGTCGCGCACATCGACCACGGAAAAACCGTCGGCGAACATATGGCCGATAAAAGCGTGACCCTTGTGGACGATCACCTGCACGCCGTCGAGCCGGCCGCCTTGATCGCAGCGCGACAGCAGGCTGACGTTTTGGCTGGTGGCGGCGGTGCTCATTCGTTTGATTGCCATTGTTGTCGTAAATTGCCGAGGCCCGGCTCGGCGATAGCGCCGAACCGGGCCTCGGGTCGCATGGCGTAGGGCGTCTATGCGTTACTGACGACGGGCTTTTTCTGCAAGCTGTAGAAAATGCCGGCGGCAAGCAGCACGAGCCCGACCCAGGTCAGGTAGGGCTTGTAGGCGAACTTGCCGGCAGCCTCAGCCGCGGCGACCAAAGTGGCGCAGCGATCCGACGTATACAGCAGGCAGGGCAAGGTGGACGCCACTTCCTTGGCGGCCAGGTAGAAGTACAGCCACCAGCTCAGAGACAGAAGCAGCGAGACGGCGCCGGCGAATTTCAGCCAGAAATCCTTGCCGACTTCGAGCACGCCGACGGTCGGCGGCGCGATTTCGTCGAGGCCCTTCTGCTTCGATTCCGGTCCGAGCTGCGTCACCGCCGCGGCGGCGATCACCAGCAGCGTGGCCAGACACACGAACACGGTGGTCAGGCTGTACGTCGTCTGGATCAGCAGGATCGCCGGCATGATGAAGGCCGTGGCGAGGCGGCCAATGCCCGAGGCCCAGCCGAAGCCGGACGCACGCGCATTGGTCGGGAAAACTTCCGATGCAAAGATCTGCATCGAATTGCCCGCGACCTGCACGAAGAAGATCATCACGAAACCGGCGACGATCAGTTCGGTCGCCGTGCCCGCTTGCGAGAACACCATGGCCATGACGCCGGCGCAGAGGAAGGCGCTGATCGCCGTGATCTTGCGGCCGAACTTGTCGAGCGCATACATCATGAACAGACTGGCGCACGGCACCGCGAAGTTCATCGCCAGCGTGTATTGCAGCGACTTGGTGATCGAGAAGCCTTTTTCGTTCATGATGTTCGGCAACCAGGCGCCGAGACCGATGGCGATGCCGAAGAACGCCGTGAAGCAGATCATGCCGGCGATGACACGCTGCGGATACATCTTGAAGACGACGCCGAACGGATCGTTCTTGCTGTCGCTCGCAGAGTCGGTCGAAAGCTTCTCTGTCGGGCCGGCAATGCCGAGCTTGGTTAAAACAGCGAGGGCTTCATCGCCACGGCCATGCGTCGCCAGATAGCGCGGCGATTCCGGCAAAGCGAAGCGGAAGAACCAGACGACCAGCGCGCCGCCGCCGATGATCAGCCAGACCGCGCGCCAGGCATATTCCGGCGAGGATGCGATTGCGCCGACGCCGAGAGCGAGCGCCGTGCCGATCGGCCAGACGCAAGCGCCGCCGATGAAGTGTACGATCGCCAGCACGCGGCCGCGAATGGCCTTGGGTGCGTATTCGCCGGCATAGGCGAAGGCGAGCGGCTGTTCGGCGCCGAGACCGAGACCGGCGATGAAGCGGCACAGGATCAGCAAGGTCACGCTCGGGGCGAGTGCGCCGAGGATCGTGAAGATGGCGAACAGCATCAGGTTGAACTGGTAGATGAAGCGGCGGCCGAAGCGGTCGCTGAACTGGCCTTGCCCGGCGGTTCCGATGAACATGCCGAAGATGGTGGCGGCGCCGATCAGGCCGACTTCCGGTCCGGTGGCGAATTTCGACGCCAGGATAAACGGCACCAGCGCGCCGAAGATCGTGAAGTCGATGACATCGAAGAAATAACCGGCTGCGATCAGGCCGACGATTTTTTTATGCAGTGGCGAGATCTTTGCTTCGTCCAAAGATTTGCCAACGAAGGCTTCAATGGTTTGAGCCATGGCGTTGTTTCCCTATCCCCAGTTTTTTGGTTTGTTTTTGTAGTCAGCAGTGGCGGGATAATGATCCACAATTGCTTGACTGCATAGTGGTATTCCGTGCGCGCGGCGGATTGTGAATGGATTGGTCGACTGAATTTCAATTCGTGAAAAATGCAATGTGGAACGGCACAATGGCGTCCCGCCTGTCGGGTGACTGCCCGATGCTTGGGCTATTTTATTCCGTCGGCGCGTTGCACAAAAATGTACAGGCGATGCCGCGCCGGGCACTTCATAATCGGAGTGAGGGGGTGACGGGTAGCGTTGGCTGCCCTTCCTGGATACATATCGAACCATGTGTCGCGCTCCCGAGCCCGCTTTTCGGCAGATTTTGGAGGATGTGCGGGAGTTACGCTTCGCCGCCTGAGCAGTAGGGCTCAGGTGGGGTGGGGAGGGGGATCATTCGGGCGGAACGCATCCGCTCCGCCCGGGTAGATCGGAGGTCGACCTGTTCCGTGGATCGCGCCTTACCCTTGGAATTTTTCACCGGCGCGGTCTTTGCGATCTTGGTGTGGCCGAGCAAGAGCTGCACGGCACGCAGGTTACCGGTCCGGTGGTAGATCAGCGTCGCCTTTGTCCGCCTGAGGGAATGGGTGCCGAACATGTGTGGGTCCAGCCCGATGCTGGCAATCCACTCAGACAAAAGCCGAGCGTATTGCCTCGTGGTCATGCACCGGTCCAGGCCACGCGGCCTCGTGAATAGGAAGTCACCGGGCTTCTTACCGGCCGTCCTGATGTAGGCGTCCACGGCCTGGCGCGTTTGCTCCGTCAATTCAAACCGGACGGGCCGCCCGGTCTTTTTCTGCCGAACGGTCGCCCGATCGACGGAATAGCCATTCGGAGCAACATCCTCGACCTTGAGGGCGACGACATCGCAACCTCGCAAATTGCTGTCGATGGCCAGATTGAACATGGCCAGATCCCGCGTTCGGTGATCGATCTGGAGCTTGGTCCGGATAGCCCAGACATGTTTCTGCCGCAGCGGTGGCTTGGCGTAACCTTCTCTAAACGCAAAGATCCATCAGGCTCTTCGGCATCGATGTGTCGTCGATGACCAGCACTGCATCATTGCCGCCGACGAGCCGGTCGGCCTGAACGAGCAATTCTGCTTCCAACGGCGCCGCGTCCCAGACGCCATCAGCGATGAAATGATGCAATTGGTCATTGTCGCCTGGCGCCAGCCGCTCCGCCATTGGCTGGACGCTCTTGCGGTCGCCCGGCCCAATCAGTCCCGAAACATACAGCGGACACATCCGCCGCCGAGCCTTGTGACCTAAATGATCCAGGAATGGCTCGAGCCAGCGTCTAAGCTCATCTTCCCACCTCGACGTCGTTTCCACCATGGTCGGCCCTCCAGAAGCCGACCACTCATGAATCAATGAAAATCTGATTCGGGAATCCAGTTTCGCCGATAAATCCAAGTGCTAAGTCGGGTGCGTGCCCCGAAAGAGACTGTCAAGCAAGGCCGTGCCCATAATGAATGGGCGCGCTCTAAACTGAACTGCAACACCTTGAGCCCAGGGTGTTGGCATGGGAAGCATCTACAATCAACTTACGGCGGGAGAGCGTAAGACACTGATGGTGATGCGGTCCGAGGGCGCGAGCCAGAGCTTTGTCGCAGAATATCTCGGGCGCGACCGGTCGACGATCTGCCGGGAACTCGCGCGCAACGGCGGAACGCGGGTCGCCGGCTATGACGCGATTCTCGCCGACGCGCGGG
>CANKBJ010000164.1 GCA_947479905.1 Bradyrhizobiaceae bacterium | reverse complement strand
GTTTCATCGGCGAGACCTTTGCCGTAAGTGGTCTTGTCGTGAATGATGGCGATCTTCTTGCCCTTCATGTTCTTGAGAATATAGGCGGCGGCGACGCCACCCTGCTGATCGTCACGGCCGCAGGTGCGGAAGATGTTCCACATGTTGCGTTCGGTGATCTTCGGGTTGGTGGCCGACGGCGTGATCTCGAGCATGCCGTTTTCCTGGTAGACTTCGGAGGCCGGCATGGTGACGCCGGAATTGAAGTGACCGATGACGAACTTCACGCCGTCGCCGGCGAATTTGTTGGCAACCGAGACGCCCTGCTTGGGATCGGAGACGTCGTCGCCGTATTGAACCGAAATCTGCTGGCCGAGAATGCCGCCGGCAGCGTTGATGTCCTTGATCGCCTGGTCGGCGCCGTTCTTGAGTTGCGCGCCGAACGCGGCGTTCGGCCCGGTGATCGGACCGGCAACGCCCATCTTGATCTGGGCGGAAGCGGTTCCCGTAAAGGCGATAGCAAGTCCGAGCGCAAGACCGAGTGTGGTGACTTTTTTCATCCGTTTTCCCCTTCGACTGTAACCGGCGGTTTCGAGCAGCTTAGGCAATATTACGTCGCGGCGCAGTGCGGCGCCAGCGCAAAGGCCCGTCGGCCTCATTGATCCAGCGATAATGGCTAATCATCTGCGACACGCGCGCCGCCCGAAAGCCCAAGAACCCGAGCGCCATGCCGATCGCGGTGTCGACCAGATAATAATGCGGCGACAAAAGCGTGCCGCCGAACAGGCTGAAATGCAGGAAGCGCACGACGCAGCCGAGGCAGAGGCTGTAGGCGAAAACCTGCCAGGCCGGCCGCCAGGTCAGCGCGATGGCGCGGCCGGAGAGCCAGGCGGCGCCGCCGCCGAGGATAAGGGTAACCAGCAGGAAGGTTCCCGACGAGCCTTCCTCATAGAAGAAATGCAGGAACGTCGACAGGCCCGATATTTCCGCGCCATCCATGGTCAGGATCCCCCGTCGAGATAGGCCTGTTTGATCTCGGGCCGGTCGAGCAATTCGCGTCCGGTGCCGGACAAGGTGATCAGCCCGTTGATCATGACATAGCCGCGGTGCGCCAGCGTCAGCGCATGATAGGCATTCTGCTCCACGAGGAAAACGGTGAGCCCGTCCTGCCGGTTGAGGGTGCGGATGGCGTCGAAAATCTGCTTCACGATCAGTGGCGCCAGGCCGAGCGAGGGCTCGTCGAGCAGCAACAGGCGCGGCCGCGCCATCAGCGCCCGGGCGATCGCCAGCATCTGCTGCTCGCCGCCGGACAAAGTGCCGCCGCGCTGGTCGATGCGCTGCTTCAGCCGTGGAAACAAAGTGAGCATGCGGTCGAGGTCGCCGGAAAACGCGGCAGGGTCGGCGACCAGCGCGCCCATTTGCAAATTCTCGAGCACGGTCATGCGCGAAAAGATGCGGCGGCCTTCCGGCGCCTGCGCCAGCTTGAGATGGGCGATCTCGTGCGTCGGCAAATGGGTGATGTCGCGGCCGGCGAATTCAATTTTGCCTTCGCGGGCGCGCGGATTGCCGCACACCGTCATCATCAGCGTCGACTTGCCGGCGCCATTCGCGCCGATCAAGGTGACGATCTCGCCCTCGTTGACGTCGAGGTCGACGCCTTTGAGCGCCATGACGCGGCCGTAATAGGTCTTGACGCCGCGGATGGAGAGGAGGGCGGTCATAACCCGATCTCCGCGCCGACCTTCTCGACCTCGTGATCCGGCACGCCGAGATAGGCGGCGATCACCTTCGGATCGTTGCGTACAACGTCCGGCGCGCCATCGGAAATCTTGATGCCGTAGTCGAGGACGACGACGTGGTCGGAAATTTCCATCACCACAGACATGTCGTGCTCGATCAGCAGAATCGAAATGCCGTGCTCGTTGCCGATGGACATCAACAGTTCGTTGAGCTGCGCGCTTTCGCGTGGGTTGAGGCCGGCCGCCGGTTCGTCGAGGCAGAGCAGCACCGGATCCGTACACATGGCGCGGGCAATCTCGAGGCGGCGTTGATCGCCATAGGGCAGGTCACCGGCCGGATCGTCGGCGCGGTGGATGAGGCCGACACGGTTGAGCCAGTCGCGCGCCTTCTCGACCGAGGCGCGCTCGGCGCGGTGGTAGGAGGGAAGGCCGAAGATGCCGAACAAAGTATAGCCGGAGGCCACCATCAGCGCGTTATGCTGCGCCACCAGAAGGTTTTCCAGAACCGTCATGCCCGGAAACAGACGGATGTTCTGGAACGTGCGGGCGACGCGCGCATTCTGGGTGACCAGATAATCCGGCATGCGCTCGAGCAGATAAAGCCCGCTGTCGCCGCGCGTGATGCCGCGCTTGCCGCTATCGGTCAGCGCGTCGAGTTCGCTCCAGATCGCTGCGTCGCCGTGACAGAGGCCGATGCGGCCTTCGCTCGGCTTGTAGAAACCGGTGATGCAATTGAACACGGTGGTCTTGCCGGCGCCGTTGGGTCCGATCAGCGCGGTGATCTCGCCCTGGCGCGCCTCGAATGAGAGATCGTCGACCGCGACCAGGCCGCCGAAGCGCATGGTGAGGTGCTCGACGCGGAGCAGGATGTCGCCGGCGATGGTCATGCCCTAGCCGTGCCCCTGTTTGACCAGATCGACGGGAACCGGCTTGGGCTCCTTGAGAAACACCGACGGCGCGCGGGTCGAGATCAGGCCGCGCGGGCGCAGCACCATGATGATGACCATGGCGAAGCCGAACAGCAGCATGCGGTACTGGGTCGGGTCGAAGGACTCGCCGAAAATCTGTTTGAGGAAATCGAGTTCGCGCATGATCTCGGTGCCGCCGATCATGGCGATCGCTGCTATGGCAACGCCAATTTGGCTGCCCATGCCGCCGAGTACGACGATGGCCAGGATGGTCGCCGATTCCAGAAAGGTGAAGCTCTCCGGCGAGATGAAACCCTGGCGCGCGGCGAAGAACGAGCCGGCAAAGCCGGCGAACATCGCGCCCATGCCGAAGGCCGTGAGTTTGGTGTGCGTCGTGTTGATGCCGAGCGAGCGGCAGGCGATCTCGTCCTCGCGCAACGCTTCCCAGGCGCGGCCGACCGGCAGGCGGCGCAGCCGCACGGTGACAAAGGCGGTGAGAAGGGCGAGCGCCAGGATCAGATAATAGAGAAAGATGGTGCGGTAGATCGGCGAGAACTCCAGCCCGAAGGTGGCGGCAAAGCCGTCGTCATTGGCGTTGAACGGAATGCCGAAAAAGCTCGGCCGCGGGATGCCACTAATACCGGCGTAGCCATTGGTCACGTCGACCCAGTTGACCAGGACGATACGGATGATTTCGCCGAAGGCGAGCGTGACGATGGCGAGATAGTCGCCGCGCAGCCGCAGCACCGGGAAGCCGAGCAGGATGCCCCAGAACGACGACATCACGCCGGCGAGCGGCAGCAATATCCAGAACGAGAATCCGAATTCCTTGGCCAGCAGCGCATAGGCGTAAGCGCCGACGGCATAGAACGCGACATAGCCGAGATCCAACAGGCCGGCGAGACCGACGACGATGTTCAGCCCCCACCCGAGCATCACATAGATCAAAATCTGGATGCCGAAATTGTCGACCCATTTGAGCGCGCCGCCGAAGCCGGTCGCGGCGATGATGATGGCTGGATAGACGATGACAAAGCCGATGCAGAACGGCACGAACCATTTGCCGAACGTCGCGCGCCAGGCCGGCGTTGTCGTCGCCATCGGCCGCAGCTTGATGCGCTCCAGCCAGGGCGCCAGCAGGAACGAATAAGCAAGGCGCGCAACGCCGACGACAGCGACGATGGAAAACAAGAGCGGCCAGCGCGTATCCAGCTCCAGCTCGTTGCGGATGTTGGTGACGGTGTGAAAGCCGATCAGCGGCAGAAACAGGCCGAAGGCCAAGAGCGTCGTGATGGCGGCATCGCGCAAGGCGGCGACGGTGTCTATGCGCTGGTTTGCCGCGCCTTCGGTCATCTTTAGACCTTCTCGACATCCGGCCGGCCGAACAGGCCCTGCGGCAGGAAGATCAGCGTGATGGCGAGAACGGAGAAGGCGGCGACGTCCTTGTAGTCGATGGAAAAGTAGGCCGACCACATGGTCTCGATCAGCCCGATCAGCAGACCGCCAATGACCGCGCCTGGCAGCGAGCCGATGCCGCCGAGCACCGCGGCGGTAAAGGCTTTGACGCCCGGCACGAAGCCGTCGGAAAAGCTGACCACGCCGTAATACATCAGGTACATGGTGCCGGCGACGGCGGCCAAAGCCGCGGCGATGACGAAGGTCAGCGAAATGGTCTGGTCGACATTGACGCCGACCAAAGCCGCCATTCTCTGATCCTGCTCGCAGGCGCGCTGCGCCCGGCCGAGCCGCGTCCTGGCGACCAGATACCAGAAGCAGACCAGCAGCACGGCGGTGACGCCCCAGATGATCAATTGCTTGAACGATAGGGTCACGGCGTAATCGTTATGCGTCACAAGCACGAAATCGCCCTGCACCATCGGCGGGATCGCCTTGTTGCGCGGGCCCTGGCTGACCTGGACGAAATTCGACAGGAAGATCGACATGCCGATCGCGGAGATCAACGGCGCCAGACGGAACGAGCCGCGCAACGGCCGGTAGGCGAGGCGCTCGATGATCCAGTTGACCAGCGAGGTGAACAGCATGGCGACGATCAGGACAATGAACAGCGCCACCGCGATCGAGGAGATGCCAAGCCATGTCGTGAGGATCAGGAAAGCGACCAAGGCGACAAAGGCCGCGACCATGAACACGTCGCCATGGGCGAAATTGACCATGCCAATAATGCCGAACACCATGGTGTAGCCGATGGCGATCAGCCCGTAGATGGAGCCTAATGTGATGCCGTTGATGAGCTGCTGGAGAAACACTTCCATGCGAATGCCCGCCTTCCAAAAGACCGGCCCGGCAGCCGGTCTGAAGTCCCCTCCTTAATGGCTTAACAGGGCCAAGGCGCAGCGGCAACGCCGTACCGATCGCATGTTGTGAAGTCTTTGGTCAAAGACCGGAGGCACGACAAAAGCGAATCGGCGGCGGCCTTCGCGCGGTTTCGGTCGGGGATAGATGGGATGATGGCGAGCGATTTTGCGCGGCGCCGGACGCAACGAACCGGCGGCCAACTACTTTACCAAAGTCGTCGGCCAGCCGGTCCATAGCAAGGCTGCCACGGGATGGGACGGCGGTTAATGCAGACCGCCGAAGACCCAGATCAGGGCCAGAATCGGTAGCGGAATTCCCAACAGCCACAGCAGCAAATAACGTCCCATGATGGTTCTCCTCAGTCCTCGTTTCGTTGCCAAGGGAACACGCATCGGCGCCGCAAGTTCCATCGGCCGCGCTGCAAGGCCGGTGCCGGGAACGATTATATTTTGTGGACGTTGATGTTCGGGAGGGCTCCTCGAAGTCGCCTTCGAGGTCAACAGCATCGGAAGGAATTCAGATGACCCAGAACAATCAGAACCAGACCAATCCCGGCCAGAAGCCGGGCCAGCAGCAGCAGGGCGGCAATCCGAGCCAGAAGCCCGGCCAGCAGCAACAGCAGGAACGCCCCGGCCAGGGTGGCCAGCAGGGCGGTCAGCAAAGCGGCGGCCAGCAGAACCGCTAACGCTTCAAATGAGTTGAGAGAGCCCCGTCTCGCGACGGGGCTTTTTTCTTTTCGTGCGCGCGCGTGGTTAACAAGCGCGCCTTCGGTTACGCGGTAAGGTAAAGTTTTGGTTTCTTTTGAATTCGGCATTTGAAGCGCTTACGCATGATGCTCTGAACAGGAGCATTTCATGCGTAAAGCGTCCGGCGCCACCGTGGCCATGATCCTTGCGATCGCGGTTTACTTTACTTTGTTCTGGGGTTTCGACGCGCTTCGTGTCCTGACATCGCCAACCTACGGCCTTGAAGACGTCTGGCGTTCGCAGTTCGTTTTCGGCATCGGCAGTCATTTCCAGCTTTCGCCGAT
The DNA here is from genome assembly GCA_947479905.1 of Bradyrhizobiaceae bacterium. Taxonomy (GTDB): domain Bacteria; phylum Pseudomonadota; class Alphaproteobacteria; order Rhizobiales; family Xanthobacteraceae; genus Pseudolabrys. The sequence goes on along the minus strand of CANKBJ010000164.1, from coordinate 1,794 downwards.
GGGGCTTTTGAAGCTTGCGGCGTTCTTCGGCACCGTGAAGCTCGCCGTCGCCGCGTTCTGCGCCATTCACATCGTCGATCGGCTGCGGTCGCTGGCCAGCGGCAAGGCCAACACCGAAGTCCTTGAGGGCGGTTTCATCCTGGTGGTCGCGATCAGCATCGCGTCGGCAGGTCCGGCGATCTGGTCGAGCAACACCGATCTGGTGCGCGAGCAGGTCATCCAGCTGATGTTGGCGGCGCTCGGCACCGCGCTCTGCATGGTCGAACGCAGCTATGCGCGGCGCGTCGTGCCGGCGGCGGCCGATGCCGCCATGCCGCAAGGCGCGACGTGGTTCGCGCCCTGGCGCTAAGGCTTCCACCCGAATTGCAAGATTCAGTAGTCCGGCCGCAAGGCCGGGCTATTTTTTTGGAGCAAGCTATTTGCCTTGCGCGATCGCTTCGATCACCGTGGCTGCTTCCTTGAACGCATGGTTGGCCGCCGGTACGCCGCAATAGATCGCCTGCTGCAGGATGATTTCCTTGATGTCGTCCTGCGAGAAGCCGCCTTCGACCAAAGCCGCGCGCACATGCATGACGAACTCGTCCCAATGGCCGAGCGCCAGCATCGTGCCGATCACCAGAATGCGGCGCGTGCGCTCGTCGTAATGCGGCCGCGTCCAGACTTCGCCCCAGGCGCCGCGGGTGATGAAGTCCTGAAACTCCTCGTTCAGCGGCGTCTTCTTGGCGTTGGCCTTGTCGACCCAGGCGGCGCCCAGCACCTTGCGGCGCCTGGCCATGCCGAGTGCGTAGCGCTCTTTCTCGTCCATTTTCGCAGCCTCTTTACTTAACGGCGCATGATCTTATCCGAAAACCGGTGCCCACTTTTCGGGATCATGCGCTATGAGAGGAAGTTCAGAACGGTTTCGGTATAGAGCTTGGGCTGTTCCATGTTCGATATGTGCGCGGCGTCGAGGCTCGCCAGTTTGGCGCCCTTGATCTGCTGCGCGATCAGTTCGCCCTGCGCCGGCGGCGTCGCCGGGTCTTGCGCGCCGACGATCACCAAAGTCGGCGCGGTGACGCGCTTGTTGCTGTCGCGGAAATCCATGTCGCGGATCGCTTCGCAGCAGGCGACGTAGCCTTCCAGCGACGTCGTGAGGAACAAAGCCTTCATGCGCGCGATCACGTCCGGCGACTTCTCGCGGAAGCCAGCGGTGAACCAGCGCTCCATGTTGGGATCGACCAGCTTGGCAAGGCCGTTCTCGCGCACAAACTTAACGCGGTCGTTCCACGGGCCCTTGTCGGCGTAGTAGGAATTCGTATTCGACAGGATCAGCTTTTCGACCCGGTCCGGCGCGTTGGCGCCGAGCCATTGCCCGACCATGCCGCCCATCGACAGGCCGCACCAGTTGGTCTTTTTGACGTTGAGCGCATCGAGCACGGCGATGACGTCGCGGCCGAAGCGTTCCATCGAATAGGGGCCCTTCGGCGCGCCGGAGCCGCCATGGCCGCGGCGGTCATAGCGGATGACGCGGAAATGCTTCGACCATTCGCCGACCTGATCGTCCCACATGGTCAAATTGGTGCCGAGCGAGTTCGACAGCATCAGCGCCGGCGCGCTATCGGAGCCGCTGACCTCGACATTGATTGGGCAGCCGTCGTCGGCGGTGATTGTCGGCATGAATTCGCTCCCTGCACGGTACTGGTTATGCGGTCCGTTGACCGGGCCTTCAGGGGGCCTGACTTAAAGCGGTCCGGGGCGGGAGGAAAGCCCCTTTTCACGCAAGGCTGGAAGGATTAAGTCGAGGCCACGGAATTT
>CANKBJ010000163.1 GCA_947479905.1 Bradyrhizobiaceae bacterium | reverse complement strand
GGCGGCACGACGCGGAAATTGTCGAACGAGCGCTGCGCCCATTTCAGGAACTGGTAGCGCTCCTGGTTCTGCCGGTATTCCTCATCGACGTTCTTCTTGAACGCCTGGTTGTTGCCGAAGAATGTCACGGCGACCGAGTGGTCGATGACCAGATCGACCGGCACCAGCGGGTTGATTTTCTTCGGGTCGCCGCCCAGCGCCTGCATGGCGTCGCGCATGGCGGCGAGATCGACCACCGCCGGCACGCCGGTGAAATCCTGCATCAGCACGCGGGCCGGGCGGAAGGCGAATTCATGTTGCGAGGATTTGGTCTTGAGCCACTCGGCGCAGGCCTTGATGTCTTCCTTGGTGACCGTGCGCCCGTCTTCGTTGCGCAGCAGGTTTTCCAGGAGCACCTTCATCGAGAACGGCAGACGCGATATGCCCTTCAGGCCGTTCTTTTCGGCGACCGGCAGGCTGTAATAGGCGTAGGTCTTGCCGCCCACCTTGAGGGATTTGCAGCACTTGAAACTGTCGAGAGACGTCATGTCGGTGTTTCCATTCCCGGCGGGGACAACGGCGCTGATTCGGTGTAAGTCATTGGCAGAAAATAGACTTTTCTAGCCGGATAAAACTCTGGTCGAATTCCTTTACGTAGCGCCGCAAGTGCTGGCTTATAAAGTCTTTTCATGCGCAATGCCATCATGGCTGGGATGATTCCAAAGGATGAATGAAAATTTGATCGGTTCCGGCCAATGCATCGCTGATCCGCGTTGCGCGGTGAGCGAATGACCGCGGCGATGCAGCTTCGAGGCGGCGATCTGGCCTGCGAGCGCGGCGGCCGGCTGGTGTTTGCCGGGCTGAATTTCGCCCTTGCTGGCGGCGAGGCGCTGGTCGTCACCGGGCGAAACGGCGCCGGCAAGTCGTCGCTGTTGCGCGTCCTTGGCGGGCTGCTGCGCCATTCGGCCGGCCGGATCGAGCTGAGCGGCGGGGCGGACGAGGCGACCCTGGCCGAACAATCGCATTACCTCGGCCATCTGGACGCGGTGAAGCCCTCGCTTTCGGTTAGCGAAAACCTACTGTTTTGGACGACCTATCTGGGTGGGCCGCGCGGCGCGGCGATCAGGCCTGCGCTCGACGCGGTCGATCTTGCCGGGCTGGCCGATTTGCCGGCCGCCTATTTGTCCGCCGGGCAAAAGCGTCGGCTGTCGATCGCCCGACTGGTGGCCGTCCGGCGTCCGGTCTGGCTTCTGGACGAGCCGACTTCCGCGCTCGATACCCCGTCGCAGGAACGGCTGGCGGGATTAATGCGCGATCACCTCGGCTCCGGCGGCATGATCGTGGCGGCGGCGCATGGGCCGATCGGGCTCGATGGCGCGCGCGAACTCAGGCTCGGCCGTCCGGCGGAGCCAATGTCATGAGCCCGTTTCTGGCGCTTCTGGCCCGCGACATGCGGCTGGCCGTACGGGTCGGCGGCGGTGCGCTGATGGGCGCGCTGTTCTACTTCATCGTTGTCGCGATGATGCCCTTCGCCATCGGCCCCGACCTCAATCTGCTGGCGCGCATCGGCCCGGCCATACTCTGGCTCGGCGCCTTGCTGGCGAGCCTCCTGGCGCTCGACCGGCTGTTTGCCACCGACCACGAGGATGGCTCGCTCGATCTCTTGATGATGGGCGCCATGCCGCTCGAACTGGCGGTCGCCGCCAAGGCTATTGCCCACTGGCTGACGACGGCCGTGCCGCTAATCGTCATCACGCCGGTGCTTGGCCTGATGCTCAATATCGACATGTCGTCGATGGGATGGGTGGCGCTGACGTTGCTGGCCGGCACGCCGGCGTTGACGTTCATCGGCCTGATCGGCGCGGCGCTGGCGGTGGCGCTGCGGCGCGGCGGCCTGCTACTGGCGGTGCTGGTGTTGCCGCTGACGATTCCGGTGCTGATTTTCGGCGTCGCCGCTGCCAATGCCGCGCTCGTCGGACCCGCGCCCTTCGGCCCGCCTTTCACCATTCTTTGCGCCCTATCCTTGGCAAGTCTCGTCCTAGGCCCGGTTGCCGCCGCCGCCGCCTTGCGGCAGGGGCTTGAATGAGCGCCCCGACGCATTTGATCAACCTCATTGCCGCCCCCGGCAGCGTTGAATAGAAGGCCGATCATGGCTGTTATCGACCTCGCCAATCCGACCCGATTTCTGACGCTGGTCGACCGCGTGCTGCCGTGGCTTGCCGGCGTCACGGCGCTGGTTTTCGCCTATGGGCTGTACCGCGTCGTCGGCGCGCCGGACGACTATCAGCAAGGCGCCACCGTCAAGATCATGTACCTGCACGTTCCCGGCGCCTGGCTCGGCATGATGGGCTGGGGCGTGATGACAGTCGCAGCGCTCGGCACTCTGGTCTGGCGGCATCCGCTGGCGGACGTCGCCGGCAAGGCGGCGGCGCCGATCGGCGCGGCCTTCACCTTCATTTGCCTCGCGACCGGCATGCTCTGGGGCCGGCCGATGTGGGGCACCTACTGGGTGTGGGACGCGCGGCTGACCTCGGTGCTGGTGCTGTTCCTGTTGTATCTCGGCATGCTGGCGCTGTACTGGACCGCGGACGACCCCAACCGCAGCACGCGCGCCGCCGCCATTCTGGCTTTGGTCGGCGCGGTCAATATTCCGATCATCAAGTTCTCGGTCGATTGGTGGAACACATTGCATCAGCCGGCATCGGTCGTGCGCATGGGCGGCGCGGCCATCGATTCGTCGATCCTGGTGCCGCTCCTCATCATGACCTTGGCCTTCACATTGTTGTTTTTCACGCTGCATTTCGCCGCCATGCGCAACGAGATCCTGCGCCGCAGGGTCAGGTCGATGCGGATGATGCAGGCGCGTGAGTCCGACACATGAGTCTTGGCCAACACGCCGATTTCATTATCGCGTCCTATGCGGTGACCGCATTGGTGGTCGCAGCTCTGATCGGCTGGATCGCAGCCGACTACGCCGCGCAGCGCCGCGTCCTCGGCGATCTCGAGCAGCGCGGCGTGACGCGCCGTTCGCAACGCGCAAAGGGTGACACGCCGTGAGCGCAACGCCGGAACAGAGCACGCGCGCCAAGCGGAATATACTTGTGATGCTGCCGCTGGTCGCCTTTCTCGCGCTCGCGGCTTTGTTCCTGTACCGGCTCGGCGCCGGCGATTCTTCGCGTATCCCGTCGGCGCTGATCGGCCGGCAAGCGCCGGTCACCGATCTGCCGGGGCTTGAAGGCCTGACCCGCGACGGCAGGCCGGTACCGGGCCTGACCAATGCGCGTTTTGCCGGCAACGTGACGCTGGTGAATGTCTGGGCGTCGTGGTGCGTGCCGTGCCACGACGAGGCGCCGCTGCTCGATCGGATGGCGCAGGACAAGCGCATCCAGATCGTCGGCATCAACTACAAGGATACGCCGGACAATGCGCGGCGCTTTCTCAACCGCTACGGCAATCCTTTCGCCGCCGCCGGCGTCGATCCCAACGGCCGCACGTCCATCGACTGGGGCGTCTATGGCGTGCCGGAGACGTTCCTGATCGGCCGCGACGGTTCAATCGCCTACAAGCTGGTCGGGCCGATCACGGCCGAAAATCTGACCAAAGTTCTTCAGCCCGAGATTGAGAAGGCACTGGCGGCGCGCTAATACCTCCGCCTGCCCCCATACATAATTCGTGTGCTGCCTGTGGCGCGGCCTTGATTCGAGCGAAATCATCACGGCACATTCGAGCCGTCGTTTTAACCCGGGAAGGATAACTCATGCGGATTGTTCGCGCTTTGCTGATCGCTTCGGCCCTGGCTTTCACCGCTACGCTCGCGCCGGTGGCGTCAACTCCCACCGCGGCGCAGACCGCCGCCCTGATCGATATCAATTCGGCGGCGAAAGCCGACCTCGAAGGGCTCAAGGGCGTCGGCCCGGCGCGAGCCGACGCCATCGTCAAAGGCCGACCCTACAAGGGCAAGGATGAGTTGGTGACCAAGAAGATCGTTCCGGAAAATGTCTATGCCGACATCAAGGACAAGATCATCGCCAAGCAGAAGTAGCGCGCGGCTTTCTTGAATATTGCGGCGTCAGCGGTCATCCGCTGGCGCCGTTTCCTTTTCGGCGTATTTCATCAGCAAGGGATATTGCAGCGCGCCGAAGATGAAGGTGAGCGGCACGACCCCGAACAATTTGAAATTCACCCAGAAGTCGGTCGACTGCGTGCGCCAGACGACTTCGTTGACGACGGCGAGAAACAGGAAGAACAGCGCCCAGCGCCAGGTCAGCTTGCGCCAGCCTTCCTCGGTCAGATTGAACACCGAGTCGAACACCATGCCGAGCAACGGCTTGTTGAAGGCCAGCCCGAAAAACAAGGCGCCGGCAAACAACACGTAGATAATGGTCGGCTTGAGCTTGATGAACAACTCATCGTGCAGAAAGACGGTCAGGCCGCCGAAGACCAGCACGATGACGGCCGTGACCAGCGGCATGATCTCGATGCGCCGCGTCAATGCGTAAGCAACGCCCAGCGCCGCCAGCACCGCCACCATGAATGCGCCTGTTGCCGTATAGATGCCGAATTTCGAGTTGGCGGCGAAGAACAGGATCAGCGGCCCGATATCGAGCACCAGCTTGAGCGTCGGATTGAGCTTTTTCTTTTCCGCCATGACCTAGTCCTCAATTCCCGCCACTGCCCGCGCGAAGTCGCGCGCGGTGAACGGCGCAAGATCGTCGACGCCTTCGCCGACGCCGATGAAATGCACTGGCAGTTTAAACCGCTCGGCAATCGCGACAAGAATGCCGCCGCGCGCGGTGCCATCGAGCTTGGTCATCACCAGGCCGGTCACGCCGGCGGTCTTGCCGAACACCTCGACCTGATTGAGCGCGTTCTGCCCGACCGTGGCATCGAGCACCAGCAGCACCGCATGCGGCGCGGTCGGCTCGACCTTGCGCATGACGCGCACCATCTTTTCCAGTTCGCTCATCAGTTCGGCGCGATTTTGCAGACGGCCGGCGGTGTCGACAAGCACCACTTGCGTACCATCGGCCCTGGCCGCGGTGATTGCTTCAAACGCGAGACTTGCCGGATCGGAGCCGGGCGCGCGCGCCATCACCGCAGCGCCGGTGCGCTCGCCCCAGATTTTTAGTTGCTCAATGGCCGCGGCGCGAAACGTGTCGCCAGCGACCAGCATGACTTTCTTGCCGTCGGCGCGGAACTTGGCGGCGAGCTTGCCGATGGTGGTGGTCTTGCCGGAACCGTTGACGCCGGAGACCAGAACGACGAAGGGCGTCGCGGTGATTTCCAAAGGCTGCGCCACCGGCGCCAGCACTTTCTCGATTTCGCCGGCGAGCAGCGCCCGCACCTCCTCCGGCGCGATGCCTTTCTCGTAACGCGCCTCGCGCAGCACGGTCGTGATACGGCTGGCGAAGGCCGGGCCGAGATCGGCGCGGATCAGTTCGCTTTCCAGTTCCTCCAGCGTATCGGCGTCCAGTTTGCGCTTGGTGACCAGATCGCCGATCGCGCCGCCCAGGTTGGCGGATGTGCGCTTGAGCCCGGAGCTCAAGCGCTTCCACCAGCTGGTTTTTGGGGTGCTGTCGTTCATGCCGGGCTCGTGATACCCGTTTCGCTCATGATTGGTAAGAGACAATGACCCCCGACGAAATGCTCGGCCGCCTGCTGTACCGCGACGGGCTGATGCTGGTGATCGACAAGCCGGCCGGCTTGTCAGTGCATCGAGGACCCAAGGGCGGCGACAGCCTGGAAGACTATTTCGACGTGCTGCGCTTCGGCCTGCCGCGCATGCCGGCTCTGGCGCACCGGCTCGACAAGGATACGTCCGGCTGCCTGGTGCTCGGCCGCCACCGCAAGGCGCTGGCGCTGCTCGGCAAGCTGTTCAAGAACGGCGTCATCGGCAAGACCTATTGGGCCGTGGTCGAAGGCGGCCCGGTCGAGGACGAAGGCCGCATCGATATTCCGCTCGCCAAGCTCGACGAAAATCGCGGCTGGTGGATGAAGCCCGATCCGGCCGGCAAGCCGTCGTCGACTTTGTGGAAGGTGATGGGGCGCTTTTCTTATCCCTCCCCCGAAGGGGGAGGGTCGCTCGACGAAGCGAAAGCGAAGTCGAGCGGGGTGGGGGAATCGTCACAGCATGCCGCCAGCCTAACCCCACCCGGCTCGCTTGCGCTCGCCACCCTCCCCTTGCAGGGGAGGGATAAGAAGAGCCTCACCTGGCTCGCCCTTGAACCTTTGACCGGCCGCACCCATCAACTGCGCGTGCATTGCGCAGAAATGGGCTTTCCGATTCTCGGCGATGCGATTTACGGAAGCGCCGCTCGGTTGGGTGGGCCGCCGTTGCATCTGCATGCGCGCGAAGTGGTGGTGCCTATTTCCAAGAACAAGCCGCCGGTAGTCACGACCGCGCCAGCGCCGGCGCATATGCGCGCGATGCTGACGGGGTGCGGGTGGACGGGCGATGATCGGCCTCATGGTGAGGAGCCCGCGTAGCGGGCGTCTCGAACCATCGCAAGTCGGCTATAGCCGACTTGCGCATTGAATTTACCGATGTCGGGTATAACCGACATCGGATGGCCGCCTGATCCTTCGAGACGCGGCCTTCGGCCGCTCCTCAGGATGAGGCGGGTCAATACAGCATCGCCTTGATGCGTTCGGGCGCTTCCTTGTCGTAGGCCTCGCCGCCCATTTTGCCCTGGCTCACTTCGGCGATGATCGAGCCGGTCGATGGCAGGCTCTTGCGTTCGATCTGCGTGGCAGCGTCCCACAATTTCGAGCGCACGATCGCCTTGGAGCAGTGAAAGAATATCGTGTCGATGTGTACGATGAGAACGCTGCGCGGCAGCTTGCCGTTGACCGCGAAACTTTGCATCAGATCGGGATCGATGGAGATCGACGCCCGGCCGTTGACCCGCAGCGTCTCGCCGATGCCGGGGATGAGAAACAAGACGGCAATGCGCGGATCGCGCAGGATGTTGCGGAAGCCGTCGATGCGGTTGTTGCCGGGCCGGTCGGGAATGGCCAGCGTTTTGTCGTCCAAAATCCGCACGAAGCCGGGCGCATCGCCCTTCGGCGAGCAATCGAGGCCTTCCGGCCCGCCGGTCGCGACCGCGACGAAAGGCGCGGCTTCGATCAGTTTGCGGTAGCCGGGGCTGATGTAATCGATTTCCTTGGCGAGCGAGGGCCCATAAGGCTGGCCGTAAATCGCTTCGAGCTGTTCGACTGTCGTCACCAGATGATCGGCATGACCCATCGCGCAATCTCCCTAGAATTATGCTGCGATCAACTGTCGCCCGTCATGCGCCGCGATCGTCAAACCCAGTATAGCACCCGGCGCAAGCGGCGCCGACAGCCGCACGGCGGTAAACTGTTCGGTGCGGCCGATGCCGCCTCGCTCGGTCAGAACCTGACATTGCCGCCCGACTTGCGACTCCAAATGCCGGCGCAACGCCGCATCGCCTTTGTCGCGCAGGCGCTGCGCGCGCTCCTTGATGACAACGCGATCGAGTTGCGGCATGCGCGCCGCCGGAGTGCCCGGGCGCGGCGAAAACGGAAAAACGTGCAACTGGGTAAGGCCGCATTCCTCGATCAGATCGAGCGACCGCGCGAACATATCCTCGGTCTCGGTCGGAAAGCCGGCGATGATGTCGGCACCGAACACGACGTCCGGGCGCAGGCGGCGCACCTGATCGCAGAAGGCAATCGCCTGGCTGCGCGTATGCCGCCGCTTCATGCGCTTGAGAATCATGTCGTCGCCGGCCTGCAAGGACAGATGCAAATGCGGCATCAGACGCGGCTCATTGGCGAGCGCATCGAAAAGATCGGC
>CANKBJ010000162.1 GCA_947479905.1 Bradyrhizobiaceae bacterium | reverse complement strand
CGTCATCGTCCCGTTCACCAGACCGACAACTCTCCACCGTAGAGGCCAGGCAATCTCGGCCAGTCCTGTTCTGACGCAGGAAGCCGGCCTACCGGCCGTCAGGGCCCCGGCACGCGGCACGCGTGCTGAATCCCGGCGCGGCTTGGACCGCTGGATCGGGTGTTCGCGTCGCATCTCCAACGCCCCGTCCAGCCACCGCTCCCCGCCCCAGCATCTGACGACGCTGATCAAACGCCCCCTCGTTAGTTGGGACGGGATAAGCGTGTATATAGTCCTAGGGATTTAAACAGTCAAGGGGATTTGTTGGATTAATTCCGGCGCGCTTTCTTAATCCCTCCCCGGTCACGGGGAGGGTGGCGAGCACTTGCGAGCCGGGTGGGGCGATGTTTGAAAGAAAAACTCACCCGACCCGCCTTCGGCGGGCCACCCTCCCCTTGCAGGGGAGGGATAAGAAGGAGTGCGCGGGAACCCCGCCGCTTTTCAGCCGTTGATGACGGAACCGCGCCATTGGCGCGCCGACAGGAGATTACCTGATGGGCCTCGAATATATTTTTGCCCTGGTCATTTTGGCCCTCGATATCTGGGCCATCGTCCAGATCTTGCAGGGCGCCAATACCGGCGGCACCAAGACCTTCTGGGTGCTGATCATCATCTGCCTGCCGGTGCTTGGCCTGCTGGCCTGGCTCGTCGCCGGGCGGCGGAATGTGTCGGCGGTCTGACCGGGGAATCACCCCGCCGTCATGCCCTTGGCGGCGAACACGGCCCTGGCCTCCGGCGAACGCAGATAATCGATCAGCGCCTTCGCCGCGGCGGCAATGGCGCTTGATCGGGCGATGCCAGCCGCGAACACCAGATCCTGCTGCAATTCGCCGGGGAACGGCCCGGCGATATCGACGCCCGGCGCGGTCAGCACATTGGTGAGAAAAATGCCGAGCTCGGCCTCGCCCTTGGCGACCATCGGTGCGATCGCAGACGGCGTTGCCGCGACCTTGGTCTTCGCCTTCATCGCTTCCGCGATGCCGAGGCGCTCGAACACTTTCAAAATATAAGCGCCGACCGCGCTTTCCGGCAGGAAGGCGATGGACGGCGCTTTCAGCAGCGCTTCCTTGAACGCGCCTTGCGTGCCGATGTCGGGCTTCGGCGCGCCTGATTTCACCGCGATGCTGTAGCCGACGCGGGCGATGTCGACGGTCGGGCCGGCAGCAAACGCCGCGCGCGCGTCGGCATTCTTAAACACATCGACCGGCACGACCGCGACATCGAACGGTTCGGACATCGCCTGTTTGATCAGGTTCGGCGTCGAGTCGAAATGAATGGTGAGCTTGTGGCCGGAGGCGCGCTCGAACAGAGGCGCCAGCGCGTTGAGCGGGCCGGTGAGCGAGCCGCCGGCCAGCACTTTCAACCCGGCCGCGATGGATGGCGCGGTCATGGCCTTTTCTCCCCGGGCGGCTTTGCGCTTGTGTGAAATCTGCGCAGGTTCGCCGGGGGCGAGCCTAGGCGCGATTTAACGGCGGCTCAATCGCGCGCGCTATTTTTTCGCGAAGGCTTCGCGCTGCTTGATCAGCCGGTCCAGCTCGTCCTGCTGCTCGGCGATGCGGTTGGCGGTGCGCTCTTCGTCGGCGGCGCCGGAGGAGCCGGTCGCCTGCTCGGTCAATTGGCGGATGTTGTCGCGCGCGATGGCGATGCGGTCTTCGAGATCTGGCAGCGAGATCGACGTGTCTTTGGGCATGGGTTTCCTCGGCATTCGGGCGTCATCGGCAGGCTTGTAGCATGGATTATACGCGGCCTGGAGATGACGCCTTTTGACACAGGTCATACCGGCGCGGATAGTCGCGCGGTGTCCATTGCGGCGGCCGGCGGCAAGCCGCCGGGTCCGTCGCAGCGGCTTTAAACCGGTGACCTCAGGCCGCGCGCGCGACGAAAGGCACGAAGCGCGGCGCGCGGGAGGACTGTTCTTCGCGGCGCATGGCGGCGCGCATCATTTCGAGATGCAGCAGGAATAATTCGGCAAGCATAGACCCACTCCCTTGTTGTCGCTCCCCGGCGGTTCGATTGCCGCGAGCCTGGGCTCATGAATAGCGGGCACGGCTTGTTATTCGGTTATCGGCAAGGCGCTGGAAGGGGCGTTGCGCGTGAAAAGCGCGCTGTCGCGGCTGTCATAGTGTGACAGGCTTAAGGGATTCGATACGCGGCGGGCGGCGAGGCGCCGTTGTAAATTCGCGACGCGCTCTGCCGCCGCGCCGCTATTTCAACGCCAGCACGACGGGCCCCGACACCGCGTCGGTGACGCCTAGGCCGTTGCCCAGGTCTTCCAGCGTGTCGCGAAACGAATTGAGCGTCGCGATCATGGCCGGCCGCGCTTCGACAAGCGACTCGACGCCGTCCCATTCGGCGATGATGCAATAGCGCTGCTCGCCGGTCTTGACGATGTTGACGTGGCGCAGGCCAGGCCACTCGGCATGGACGTTTTTGTGGGCGTCGAGGAATTCCTGCTCGCGCCCGGCTTTCACCTTGAAGCGCACGGCGTTGAAGGCGGTCATGTCCGGCTCCCGTGAGTTCGCGTGTGATCCCGCCGATTATCTCAAAGCACGCGGGCCGCCACAATCGGCATGCGCGCGCCTCAGCGGGATGGAATCGCGGCGACGCACTCGATCTCGATCAGCATTTTCGGATCGGGCAATTGCGCGATGACGCAGGTGGTGCGCGCCGGATAAGGCGGTGGGCCGAAGGCGTCGGCATAGAGCGCGTTCATTGGCGCGACATCGGCCGCGCGCGTCAGCAATACGTTGACCTTGACGAGGTGCGCGATGTCGGTGCCGGCATCTTTCAGAATGCGCTTGATGGTGGCGGCGACGAAACCGAACTGCGTGGCGAAATCGTCGGACAGTTGGCCGTTATCGTCGAAGCCCGGAATGCCGGAGACGAACAACAGATCGCCGACGCGCGTGGCGTAGGACAGCGGCGGGGTTTTGATGTTGGCGGGCGGGGGGAAGTGGGTGATCATGGGCGTCCTGTGAGGGTCGGAATGGAGGGTGGCTAAGCGAAGCGAGCCCAACATAATCTATCGCAACGATACGATTGCATCGACGCGCTCGGGCACTTCGGCCAATTGCTATCCCCATGAACCGAAATAGGAATAAAAGTTTGACGACAGTCGAAATTAGTGGTAGGAATATAGACTTACTCTCGACGGAGCGATCATGATTTCGCAGGATGATTACGAGGAAGTTCTTCAGATGCGGCGAGAACTCGCCGTATTGCGCGCCGACTGGATGCTCACGCTAAGGGCTCACTATGCGCGCAAATACAGTCCCGATCAGCCGCGCGTGCCGGCGGGTAGCCGCGAAGGCGGGCAGTGGACGGATGGCAATGGCGGCGGTGGCATCAACGACTCGCGGTTATTTCGGACGCCACGCCGAACAATGACTGGAGGCCCGGCGCGCAATATGCGGCCTCCCAAAAAAGATCCGAAGCGTATTGTTGGAATCAACTGACGATAGACAACCTTCGTTGTAGCGCCGCATTTCCAGCGCCACGGCGAGCCGCTTGTCGGAGGCAGGCAATGGAGCGCTATGCGAATTGCCTCACCGGCAAAGACCTTCCACTGTTGAACTTTTGAGCCATGGCCATGATTATTGCAACGCGCACCCTCAAGCTTCTCACCCAGACTGGCAGCATCGATGTTCCGATCCGCATCTTCGCGCCGGAACCAGCCCGCATAGATTGGGCTTGCCGCTTTGAGATCGATTGGCCGGAGGGGAGGCTGGAAAGGTTTGCCGAGGGAGTTGATGCAGTTCAAGCTTTGCTTCTGGCGCTGCAGATGATCGGCGCTCAGCTGTATGCCAGCAGTCAACACGAATCCGGTCGTCTCATGTGGCTGGAGCCGGCTCGCGGTTACGGATTCCCCGTTCCCCAGAGCATGCGTGACATGTTGATTGGCGATGACTTGCGCTATGGCGCGTAGCAGTTCGTGGCTGGACGAATGAAGCGATAGGCGGGGCTTATGTGTGGAAGCGCCACCCCGGATTTCGCTTCGTTCCATCCGGACTACGCTTGCTGCGCAATGATATCGGGGACGTCATTGCTATATCTGGACCATCACTTTGCGACTATGGAACCCATGGATTCGAGGCATTGTGGATCATCGGGCAGGCGGAGCTTTTGCCGCCGGGCGGAGATAATTTCAAGGATGGAGGATTTGTATCGAGCCGGATCGTCGAGTAGTGGCGCGAGTGTTGCGCACTCAGATTTAAGCTTGATCCAGGGCTCATAGTCTTTTGAGTCCAAATCCTCCATTCGCTTGAAATGGGCGCGCGCCGCGGCAATATCGCCAACAAGCCCTGCGGTCACGGCCGCGCGATAAACCGGGAAGCCGTCCTGCGAAACACGCTCGGCGAAGAAGCGGTTGACGTCTTCAAGCGTTCGAAACCGGGCGCGCATCGCCACTGCCGTCTGCGCCGCAATCGACGCCATGTTTTCGATCAGCGGTGTGAACTGTTCCGCGCTTTCGAACTTGATAAAATCGGCCGGCCGCGGATGATGGTCGTGGGCGCCGTAGCGCAACCATAGCCAGATCGGTCTGACGTTGAGGTAACTGCCCTTCGACCAGGCGCCGGGCTGAAATTCAATCCAGAGCGCCCACCAGCGTTCGTCCGAAATCCAGCAACGGGACTGGCCGACACGCCGGAAGCCAAGCGGCGCCAACGCGGCCTTCGCCGCCGCCGCGATGAGCTTGCCGTGTTCGCTTTGCTTGGCCATCCGCGCGTCCGCGTGCCGCGTTTACTTCTACAACCAGCAATTGACTCATAGTTCATGTTTTGTTCTAATCAGTCAAGAGGCAAAGGTAACGGCAGGGGGGCGTTTCATGTCGATGGAAGTCCATGTGTTTTCCGACAAGCCATTGCCGTCGATCGCCGCGTGGCAAGAGGCGATCGACGCCGAAGGCTTCGACCTCAGACTGGACCCGGAAGTTGAATTAGCGACGGCAAGCGGCTTCCTGCCGGCGATGCTGCGCGGCAAGCAATCGGGCTTTGAAAGTTATCACGACGATCCGCGCGAACTCATGGAGGGCTACGCGGACATGCCTTACTTCAAATCCTGTCCCACATGGAAACACGCGCTCAGTTTCCGCTGGGGCAGCCGCGCGCACGAGGGCGTGTCGGTCTTCATGGCCGCGGCGGCCTACGCCAAGGCGACGGGTGGTGTTGTGTATGAACCGGAGGAGGGCAAGGCGCTGACGCTGGATGAAGTACGCGCGCTTGTTGGCGTGTTCGAGAAGCTGGCATTGGCAGAAAAATAGCGAGTGGCGCGTTTGCATGAAGGGTGAGGGGAGCCATCATGGCCTTTGGTCTGCGCTTCAAAACCATGCTGCTATACTTGCTCGTATGCGTGCGCCACGGCGCGTCCGGCATCGACCGTCCGCTTTTGTACAGTGTTTATGGCAACGACATTCAGGTGCGCCTGCGGCGCATCCATGATCATCCCCAGCGCGACGAACCGGACGGAAGCTTGACCGTGGCGCTGTACGGCCGGACGCCCGCCTATGTTCAATGTCGGTTTGTCGACGGCGGCAAACGGCTGGTCTGCGAAATCATTCCGGGCCTTTACCCGCCGAGGCAGGGGCGAATGGCGCCGACCCTGTCCGCCGCCATGGTGGAGAAGCTGCAACAAGCCGGCTACCGTCGCGACGACAGCGAACGCCGGGTCTTTTCCTACGAGATCACACCGGACAGCGGTGCCTGGGGCGGCGCATCGGTCGTCATTCTCGATCCCTTGATCGGTGTTTTCGGCGCGCGTGCGCTGTCGAGGATCGAGATCATCGCGCCTTTGGCGCCGGAGCGCGACGAGGCGGCGATTCAGCACCAATTGCGCGGGATGTAGGCGCAGCGGCGACGAAGCCGAACCGCGTGGCGAAATCATCCGACAGTTTCCGGCGTCGTCGAAGCCGGGAATGCCGGAGACGAACAACAGATCGCCAACGCGCGTGGCGTAGGAGAGGGGCGGGGCTTTGATGTGAGGGGGCGGGGGGAAGTGGGTGAGGGGCATGGGGAGGGCCTTTGATTGCGGCAGCGACGTGTGGCGAGGCCACATGTTGGGAGTCTAACGCGGGATGCCACATCCTCAAGCACTCGGAACAATACGGCTATCGCGACAACCCATAAATACAATCGCTCATATCTGCTTCTGTTTTTAGAATAATGGGTATTTGTCCCAGTGTCGCAAGAACAAACCCAATTGATTTCGCTGTCGCGCCCTCGTCGGCATCAAATTCCAGCGCCTGCATTAGGCGAAATTGTTCATTTGAGTAATGTGATCCGTACTCAAATATTATCCCGACTTTTCGATTCTCCAATAATTTTTTGTGCCAGACGTGCCCGTATGTGAGATGGGCGACCTCATGATCGAAGACAAATAGTTCAGCAATTCTTGATAACTCTGCAGCTAGGACAATTCGCTCTGGGTCGCGCGGTGCGAGATGGCCCCAACCGTCCGCTATGTTCGTCTTGCTAATGTAGGTTCCTACATCCTCGGCTGTCTTACTCTCTGTCTTCGCCGAGCCAAAAGTTGGAAGAAATTGATCGGAACTTAATAGTGCCCAGAAGACATTCTGCAGAAAGATTATTAGGCCGGCATTAATTCCAACGACTTCGAGAGAGCTATTCGCTGTGGCGAAGGCATTAATCTGCAGGTTTGATATTAGATCAAATTCGATTCCTATCGGAGAATTCCGCCACTCTTTACGTTGTAGGTGGGCTTTTTGATCAAGCCAGTGAACAAATTCCAAAGTTATTTTGGTTTGCCGTAGCGCGCGCCACGCACTCTCGTGTTGTGCGTGAGCCCGCCGAAGTCTCCCCCCATGCGATGCAACGAGATCTTCGATTGGATCGAAAGAATCGTTCATTCCTCACCGCCCAGATTCGGTTATGGAACGCGAAGATGCGCGGCGCCTCTACGACAACGCCCTATTACTCTCCTTCATCCACCTTCGCGCTCCCGCCTTCGCTCGCGCACGAGCTACGGCGGGCGGGACGCGCTTCGGTGGACAAGACGCTCAGAAAGCCTTGTTGCTTTCCTTGACGAGGGCCGCGTTCTTCGCGTGATGCTCGGCTTCGGTCTCCAGCGCCGTCGTATGCGGCGCTTTCGCGCCAACCGCACCGGCATTCACATAAACCTGCTGGCCCATGGCGTTGAACTTGTCGGACATTTCCGCCATTCCGCGCGCGGCCTCGTCCGCCAAAGACCCCACCCCCGACCCCTCCCCACGAGGGGGAGGGGAGTCCAAACCCAGCGCCGCCCTCTCATTGGCGCCGAGATTGGCCGCATATTCCCGCACATCGGCCGTGATCTTCATCGAGCAGAATTTCGGCCCGCACATCGAGCAGAAATGCGCGACCTTGTGCGCTTCCTTCGGCAGCGTTTCGTCGTGATATTTCTGCGCCGTCTCTGGATCGAGGCCGAGGTTGAACTGATCCTGCCAGCGGAAATCGAAGCGCGCGCGTGACAAAGCATCGTCGCGCAATTGCGCCGCCGGATGGCCCTTGGCCAGGTCAGCGGCATGCGCCGCGATCTTGTAGGTGATGACGCCGGTCTTGACGTCGTCGCGGTCGGGCAGGCCGAGATGCTCCTTCGGCGTCACGTAGCAGAGCATGGCGCAGCCGAACCAGCCGATCATGGCGGCGCCGATGCCCGACGTGATGTGGTCGTAGCCCGGCGCGATGTCGGTCGTGAGCGGCCCGAGCGTATAGAACGGCGCTTCGCCGCACTCCTTGAGCTGCTTGTCCATGTTGATCTTGATCTTGTGCATCGGCACATGGCCGGGGCCTTCGATCATGACCTGGCAGCCTTTCTGCCACGCCACTTGCGT
>CANKBJ010000161.1 GCA_947479905.1 Bradyrhizobiaceae bacterium | reverse complement strand
GCATGGGCCAGAACGGTGGCTGTCGTTGTGCCATCGCCAGCGGTGTCGTTGGTCCTGGAGGCGACTTCGCGCACCATCTGCGCGCCCATGTTCTCGAACTTGTCTTCAAGTTCGATTTCCTTGGCGACGGTGACGCCGTCCTTGGTGATGCGCGGTGCGCCAAACGACTTGTCGAGGACGACGTTGCGGCCCTTGGGGCCGAGTGTCACCTTGACGGCGTTGGCGAGAATATCGACGCCGCGCAACATGCGGTCGCGCGCGTCAATGCCGAATTTTACGTCTTTGGAAGCCATTGTTTCGTTTCCTTCAGGTTTCGGTCCTCATCCTGAGGAGCGAGCGAAGCTCGCGTCTCGAAGGATGAGATGTGATTTGTTTGCTCTCGTCCTTCGAGACGCCGGCTCAAGGCCGGCTCCTCAGGACGAGGGCTTAAGCCTCAGGCGGCTTTTTTCTTGGTGGCGGCGCCACCTTCGATCACGCCCATGACGTCGGATTCCTTCATGATCAGGAGATCCTGGCCGTCGATCTTGACCTCGGTGCCCGACCATTTGCCGAACAGCACGATCTCGCCGACCTTGACGTCGAGCGGGGTCAGCTTGCCGGCTTCGTCACGGCCACCGGGACCGACGGCGATGACTTCGCCCTGCGACGGCTTCTCTTGCGCTGAGTCGGGGATAATGATGCCACCGGCAGTCTTTTCCTCGGCATCGATGCGCTTGACGACGATGCGGTCGTGAAGCGGGCGGAACTTCATGGCAGTCCTCCAAAATAATTGAGCGATTTGAGTTTCGGGTTGACGGCTAACCCTCAGCCGCAACCTGCACTGCAGATGGGTGAGGGCATTTTGGCCCGCAAGGGGCCTCGGGCGGGTTTTTAGCACTCATTTCCGGCGAGTGCCAACAATTCCATTAAGTGACTGGCCGACCATGGTTAATGGCCGTCGGGAACCGCCGGGGCGTATTCGGCATTGGCGCTTACTGGTTCCGAGGAGGTATGAGGTCACCTGTTAGCAAACTGCCTTGCATGCTGCTAACGCCTTGATTTTAAACAGATTGTTCATCGTTTTGGCTTGCAATGCCTAGACCCGGGACCGGAAGATTGGAGTTCGACTCAAACGGAGGACGACAATGGGTTCGACCGTATCGCGTGACTTCGAGAAGCAGGTGGCCGGCTTCGGCCTGACGACGGCGCATATTCTCTACCGCCGCCCCGATCACCGCTGGCTGCTGCAGTCCTATGTCTGGCAGGCCTACGATCTTTTCCCGCAATTCCCCGAGCTGCAGAAGTTTCTCGAATTCTGGCAGGCCAAGCTCGAAGGTCCGCTTTATTCGGTCGAAGTCGCGCACTCCAAGCTGATCAAGCCGTGCGAGATGAAAGCGATCAACGGCGAGTTCGTGCTGCATTGAGCGGCGCTGTCGTCCCCGCGCAGGCGGGGACCCATACGCCGTGTCGCAAGCTTGGGATAATGCCGACGTCGCCTTGCTTATTGTGCATCGCTTCTATTGAGAGGCCGGTGGTTATGGGTCCCCGCCATCTCAAGTCGGCTATAGCCGACTTGAGCAATTAATTTGCCGACATCGAGTAAACTCGATGTCGGGTGGGGACGACAGATATACTGACGCGCGTCATCGCCCGCATTCTTTAACGGCGCCGGGTACGCCGTAGTCCGAAGCGCGCGCCTTAAAAAGAAGAGGGCGCGCGGAACGCCAGGGTCCTGAGAGGACCCACGGGCCTCGACGCCTCGCGACATCGAGGCTTGTCGAGTTTTGGATAACCGCAAGTCCACCAAGTCCTGGCGTCCCGCGCACGATGTTTGAGGCTTGCTCCGCCCCGCCCCCGGTGGACTGCCGTTTCAGGCGCCCTTTCTTACGAAAGGCGCGCCTTTCCACCGCTTCAGGCCCTGACGGGTTTCGGCTTCCTTTTGGCCGGATGCCTTGTCACCACGTCACCAATGGGGCCACAGCGACGCACGGGGAGGTGCGCCGGGACGAAGCGGCTTGGACCGCCGGTTACGGGAGTTTGCGCCGCATCTCCGACGCACCCGACCGGCCACCGCTCCCCGCCCCGCATCTGAAGATGCTGTACAGACACCCCTCAATGGGGCGGGATGACGTCGTATATAGTCCTAGGCTTATAAACAGTCAAGGGACAATTTCTGTCGTCCCGGGCGAGCTTGCGAGGCCCGGGACCCATACGCCTGCCCCATCGGGAGGACACGGCTTATGGATCCCCGACTGCGCGGGGACGACAGAGTCTGACGACAGAGTCTTGAGTCCATCAATCTGCTTCATGCATTGCATTCAAAGGTTTCGCGCAATCAGCGGCGCGGCCGAATGGCGCGGGCAGGCTGCTGCACTAGCTAAGAGGGCCATTCTCCGGCCCCGGCGACAAACATGCCCACCTCCAACAGCCAGACTTTGCCGCGTTACGGCCTGATGCTCGGCAACTTCGCCACCGGGCTTTGCATTCTCGCACCCGCCGGAATGCTGACGGTGCTGGCCGACGGTTTGAGCGTCGGCATTCGCGAAACCGGTTTGCTGGGGCGTGAACTCATAAACGAGCGTGGCTGGGCTGCAAAAGTCTGTTGCACCCAATAGCGATCAAACCTTTTGCAGCGCAGCGAATGCTGAGATGTGCCATTAACGTCAATCTGTCGAACTTAAATATAGAGTGGGACACATGCTCCGCTTGGCGGGCGCAACCTCTGTCCTTCATAGTTTGTAATTCACGCCGATGCGAAAAATGCTTTCATTGATCCGCGAATTATATGTCGTTGACGCAAGGTAAGAGTGGGGAGGGGTTTGAATCATCAGCCAGGCATTCGTTTGAAACGGGCTTCTGTCCCGAGTTGTCGTGAGGCCAATGTAGAGGAATTCAACCTTTGCGCTCCAGCCTTGGCCGATTAGACTTTCAATGCCGAAACCGGCCACCGCCCCCATCTTTAAGGTGCTGAACACCTGCTTTTGCGTTAACTGATTGTCATTTATGTCGTGCCCGATGATTTTAACACCGGCCTGAACTTCTGCGTATGCGAACCCGCCCGTGATGTAGACCAGAAAAGGAATTTTGGAATCTAAGATCAGACCAAATCGCCCGCGAGCGGTTCCGATCCATCGAGCGTTTTGCGTGATTTCAGTTTTGACTTCATAACCCCCAATATCCATCCAATCAAACCGCGCTTGGCTGTTCTTTTGCCCTGTGGCTTGAAGGTCAGTTTCAAATCCATAGACCCATCGACCGACTTGCCAATTGTAGCCAACTTGAATCCCGCCCAGAACGTCATCTAGTTGGTCAGATAACACTTGTGTCTCCACCGTTTTGGTGATGGGGATGTAAGACCCAAGAGTATAGTTGGTGTAAGTAACTTGATGCCGATAGCCGACGTTGGCTCCGACATACCAACCTTCCCAGCTTGTCGGCCTGTCGCCCGCGCACCCCTCGTCAATGCAGAATGCGACGAGGATTACACCTACCGCAACGGCATGACCGGTCTTCACTATGGACATCGACGCTCCTCCAACGTTGACGTTTTGCCCATCTCCCGTAGCCGCGTAGTATTCGCGCATGTAGATTCAATAACAAGCTATCTGCATGCACTTTCAGGCAGATCTTTCGACTTCCCCTTCCGTCACGCGGCAGAGGTCATAGGTTAGATCCCTAAACCGGCTAAAACTGGCCCGGCGTCTCTAGTGTTGAATTACGCGATGGGTCATTAGCGATCGAGCAGTTCAGGCTTCGGGCTTACCCTTGTCCGTTCGTGCTCCAAGAGGCGACAAACTCGGACGCGGCCTGTTTGTTCGCGAAGTGCCATTATTCGATCACGTCGTGGGCGCAAAAGATCAAGTGTCAATTAAGAACCGCGACCACTAAAAGGGCCGGTCCTTCCGGCGTCGGAGGTGTCATGTTCGGGCTGGGTTGGCTGCATGGCATCGGCTTTGTCGGTTTGGCTTTTGCCGCCGCTGCGATCGCCGTGTGGAGCGCGACGCGGGACCGCTAGCGCGGCAGTTCACCGCACATGGTGAACAACAGGCTGCTTTTGCCGACAATGCAGTTTGGCATTGCGGCGCGGCAAGCTCGCCCTACGGCGCGGTAAGCGGGACGTAAACCGCGACGGCGTTTCACGCCGCATTGCTTTAGCGCGACTTAACAATTCACGCGCTATGTCCGTGGTGTCAATCAAGCGGCGCCCGCCGGCCAGTGAGTTCGCCCATGCCTTCTCCCGAGCAAAAGAATTCCCCGCACGCGACACTGGCCAGCGATCTCGCCGCACTGGCGGCCGAGCAAACCTCGGAAAAGCGGCTCGAACTGTTGCATCGCATCACCGACGCCTATGTCGAGCAGGGCGACCGCGCGACGCCGGCCGAGCATTATCTGTTCAACGAAGTCATCGGCAAACTGATCGACAAGATCGCCAGCGGCGGCCGCGCCGCGGCGGCGGCGAAGCTGTCGACGATGCCGGCGCTGTCGGACGAACTGGCGCAGCGGCTGGCCAGCGACAGCGACATCGACGTGGCGCGGCCGATCATCCGCGATTACGGCGCGCTGCCGGAACGCATCCTCATCGATGTCGCGAAGTCCGGTTCGCAGGCGCATCTCACCGTCATCGCCGGGCGCGACAAGGTGACGCCGCCGGTCAGCGACGTCGTGGTGGCGCGCGGCGACCGCGACACGATCCAGACTTTGGCCGCCAATCGCGGCGCGCAGTTTTCCGAATTCGGCATGCAAAGCCTGATCGACAAGTCGGCCGGCGACAACGATCTGCAGGCGTTGATCGTGACGCGCGCCGACCTGTCACTGACCGCGATCGGCCGCCTGCTGCCGCTGATTTCCAACGAGCTGGCCAGCCGCCTGCGCGATGTCGCCGGCCCGATCGACGATACTTTGGTCGAGAAGCATCTCGGCGCCTGGGCCGCCGACCGGCAGCAGAACGCCGCGCGCACCGACGCCTATATCGCCGGCATCCGCGCCGGCGATCTCAATCCGAATGACATCATTGGCGAACTGGTGACCGGCAAGAGGCTCCTGGACGCCGCGACCGTTGTCGCGACGATGCTCGGGCTCGACCGATTTTATGCCTTCAATCTTTTGACCGGCGGCAAGATCCAGTCGGCTCTGCTGCTGCTGCGTTCGGCCGGCCTGTCCTGGAAGGTCGCTGACGCCTTCATCAAGCTGCGCATCGCCAAGGCGGGCCTGTACGACTACGAGACGCCGCCCAGGCGCGGCGACTACGAGGCGATCGAGCCGGAAGCGGCGCAGCGCGTCGTGCGCTTCATGAAGGTCCGGCGGACGGCGAAGGCGAGGTAGCACCGTCGACCAACGAAAAAGCCATCCGGGATTTCTCCCGAACGGCTTTTGGTGTCGCGGGCAGTGGTGTCAGCCGCGGCCGACGAACGGCATGGTGTTGGCCATCACCGTCATGAACAGTACGTTGGCGTCGAGCGGCAGGTTCGCCATATAGACGACGGCGTTGCCGACATTCATCGCGTCCATGCGCGGCTCGATCATCTTGGTGCCGTTGGGCTGCGGCACGCCGTCGCCGACCACCATGCGGTCGGTCATCGGCGTGGCGGCATTGCCGATATCGACCTGGCCGCAACAGATGTTGTATTTGCGGGTGTCGAGCGAGGTCGATTTGGTGAGCCCAGTGACGGCGTGCTTGGTCGAGGTATAGGCGATCGAGAACGGCCGCGGCGCATGCGCCGAGATCGAGCCGTTGTTGATGATGCGGCCGCCCTGCGGCGACTGCGCTTTCATGATCTTGATGGCTTCCTGCGTACACAGGAACATGCCGGTCAAATTGGTGGCGACCACCTGCTGCCAGGTCTCGAACGGCAGGTCCTCGATCGGCACCGGCGGCGCGCCCATGCCGGCATTGTTGAACAGCACGTCGAGGCGGCCGAAGGAAGATTTCACCTTGGCGAAAAGCGCCAGGATATCGTCGCGCTTCGATACGTCGGTCGGCACCGACAATGACTGCTGGCCGACGGCGTTGACTTCGGCGCCGACCGCGTCGAGCGGCTCCTTGCGGCGGCCGGCCAGCACCAGATTGTAGCCGGCTTTGGCCAAAGCGATGGAAACGGCGCGGCCGACGCCCGTTCCGGCGCCGGTGACCAGCGCGATTTTTGCAGTCATTGGATGTCCTTCCCTTGCGGTGTTTTTTTTCGTCCCCCGCCATATCATAAAAGCGGAGGAGTGCCACCGGGGGATAAGGAATTAGCCGGCCATCGCCGATGGGACGTCATGCGGCAGGTAGTCCTGCGGCGCGCGCAGGCGGACGCTGATATCCTCCGGCGTGGTCGCCTTGCCGAAGCGATAGCCCTGCATGAAATGCACGCCGGCGGCGCGCAGGAACAGATGTTGATCGGCGGTCTCGACGCCCTCTGCGGTGACCTTCATGCCGAGACCCCGGCCGAGGCTGACGACCGCGTGAACGATGGCCGCGGCATCGGCGGCCTTCTCGATCGACATCACGAAACTTCGGTCGATCTTGAGCTTGTCGAAGGGGAAGCGGCGCAAGTAAGCGAGGCTCGAATAGCTGGTGCCGAAATCGTCCAGCGCCAGGCGCACGCCGAGCGCCTTGAGGCGCAGCATGCCGGCTTCCGCGGTGTCGATATTGCCGAGCAGCACGGTCTCAGTCAGTTCGAGTTCAAGCCGCGACGGATCGAAGCCGGTCTCGTGCAAGGTGCGCTCGACCAGTTCGGCGAAATCGGCGCGGCGGAATTGCAGCGGCGAGACGTTGACCGCGACGGTGAGGGACGGCCAGGCCTTGCCGTCGATGAGCGCCTGGCGCAGCACCCAGGCGCCGAGTTCGACGATCAGGCCGGAATGTTCGGCAATCGCAATGAACTCGACCGGCGAGATTTCACCGCGCGTCGGGTGAGTCCAGCGGCACAAGGCCTCGACGCCCGTCATGGTGTCGCCGCTCTTGTTGACGATCGGCTGATACATCAGGCGCAGCTGGCCTTCCTTGATCGCCTGGCGCAGGTCGCCTTCGAGACGCTTGCGCTTGGACAGGTCGGCATCCATCGCCGCGTCATAGACGCAGGCGCGGTTGCGGCCTTCGTTCTTGGCGCGGTACAGCGCCATGTCGGCGTAGCGCATGATGTCGGCGGCGCCGCCGCAATCGCGGTCGATGAGGGCGATGCCGATCGAGGCGCCGATGACGATGTTCTGGCCGCCGATATTGTAAGGCGCGCAGATCGCGGTGATGATGCGTTGCGCCAGCACCATGGTCTTGGTGGTGTCGTTGCCGATGGCCGAGATCACCGCGAATTCGTCGCCGCCGAGCCGGGCGACGAGATCGCCGCCGCGCAGCGTGTTCGACAGCCGCAGCGTGACGTTGCGGATCAGTTCGTCGCCGACCGGATGGCCGAGCGTGTCGTTGACGTCCTTGAAATGATCGAGGTCGATATACAAAACCGCGGCCGGCGACTTGCTGGAGCGCACTTCGTCGATCACCGCCTCGAGCCGTTCGCCGAAGAAGATGCGGTTGGGCAGGCCGCACAACGGGTCGTGCATGGCGAGATGACGCAGCCGCGTCTCACCGGCGGTGATCGCCACCGCGGTGCGGCGCATATAGCGCAACACGAAAGCGGCGAGCAGGGCAAAGCCGGCCAGCGCCACGGCGATGAACGGCACGACACTCTGAACGATCTGGGCGCCCGGCTGCTTCGGCGTCCAGGCAAAGTGCGCGATGCGCTCGCCATTGGGCGCGGTCAGTCTGTAGACGAAATCGCCCGGCGGCACGGCGTCGTCGTCAATTGCGCGCAGATTCCCCAATCCGAGCTGGGTGGCGATGCTGGCGAGGACATCGGTATTGATGAACTTGACCGAAAGCATGATCGGCGCGGCGGTGTCGGCGGCGGGCGAAAGGCCGGCGTCGGAAGCGACCGCGACCGCGGCGACCGCTGCCGGCTGGCCGAGGATGCTTCGCAGCGCCACCGCGTGATTGCGCGCGCCGGCCTCGACCGGGCCGGACGAACCGAGCCTGATGGCGCCGGACATCGCCGGCGCGCGGCCGCGCACGAAGTCGAGAAGTTCGATCAGTTCGGGGCGCGCGCGCGCGAACCAGGCCTTGTCGGCGGCGTGGTGGCCGATCAGCGAATAGACCGGGTTGTCCTGGCCGTCGAACACCAGGATGTAGTCGTGCTTGAAATAGGCGGCGAGCCAGACGCCGGCGCGCTCGTCGGCCCAGAGCGGATCGAACTTGC
>CANKBJ010000160.1 GCA_947479905.1 Bradyrhizobiaceae bacterium | reverse complement strand
GCGCTCGAAAGGGCCTGCCGGGTGGACAAAACGAAGCCGCTGCGGCGGAAAATCACTCTCGAAATCGGCTAACGGTGCGCGCCGGATGGTAGAAAATGCGCTGAACGAGCATAGTTCGAGGTGCCCTTTTTTAGTCATTCGTTCGGATCGGCCATGGCTTAAGCGGCGTTTTCTTAAAAGTGCTTGAATGAAATGCCTTCAGGTCGATTTGTTTCATTCCAGGTTATAATTATTCTTCGGCGAAGTGCCGGGTTCAGGCGCTATGCTGCCGTTTCGTGACCTTGGCGGCCCGCATTGGCCCAGCGGAACCACGATATGCATCGCCGCTTTTCATGCCGCTCGCGCATTGCTAGCGTGGCGCTCGATTTAGAGGGGACCACAGCATGAGCACGCTTGACGCGGTACTCAAACGCATCGACCAGGATATCGACCAAAGCGTCGAGCGGCTGTTTTCGCTGCTCCGTATTGCCTCGATATCGACCGATCCGGCCTACAAGGACCAGTGCCGCGCCGCGGCCGAGCATGTCGCCGGCGATTTGGCCTCGATCGGCTTTGAAACCGCCGTTCGGCCGACCGACGGCCATCCCGTTGTCGTCGGAAAGTCGAATGGCAGCGGCGCCGCCGGCCCCCGCGTCCTGTTTTACGGCCATTACGACGTTCAGCCGGTCGATCCGCTCAATTTATGGAAGACGCCGCCGTTCGAGCCGCGCATCGAAACCTTGCCCGACGGCCGAAAAATCATCGTTGCGCGTGGCGCCTGCGACGATAAGGGCCAGGCAATGACCTTCATCGAGGCCTGCCGGGCCTTCAAGGCGGTCACCGGCTCGTTGCCGCTGTCGATTACCACCATGATCGAGGGCGAGGAGGAGTGCGGGTCGAAAAACCTGTTCGCTTTCGTGCGCGACAATGCCGAGGAGTTCAAACTCGACCTCGCTTTGGTCTGCGACACCGCGATGTGGGACGCCCAGACCCCGGCCGTCACTACCTCATTGCGTGGGCTGGTTTATGAGGATGTGAAAATTACCTGCGCCGACCGTGATTTGCATTCCGGCGTTTTCGGCGGCGCGGCGCAGAACCCGATCCGGCTGCTGGCCAAGATTTTGGGCGCGCTATGGGACGATACTGGCCGCGTCACCATCCCCGGCTTTTATGACGGGGTCAGCGAATTGCCGGCCGACATCAAGGCCGACCTCAAGGGCCTCGGCCTGACGGCGGAGAAATTCCTCGGGCCGATCGGCCTGAAGATTCCCGCCGGCGAAAAAGACCGCATGCTGATCGAACTGGTCACCACGCGGCCGACCGCCGAGATCAACGGTATCATCGGCGGTTATACGGGTGAGGGCGCCAAGACTGTCATTCCGGGTGAGGCCTCGGCCAAAGTGTCGTTCCGCCTCGTCGGCG
Organism: Bradyrhizobiaceae bacterium; assembly: GCA_947479905.1. Lineage (GTDB taxonomy): Bacteria > Pseudomonadota > Alphaproteobacteria > Rhizobiales > Xanthobacteraceae > Pseudolabrys. The sequence continues at coordinate 6,826 of CANKBJ010000160.1, read as the reverse complement.
ATCAGGATCCGGTGAAGATCCGGGACAATTTCCGCGCTTTCGTGCGCGAGCGGATGCCGTCGGATTGCAAGGTCGAATTCGGCAATTTCGGGCTGGGTGGCGCGCTACAGCTTTCGTTCGACAATCCGGCGCTCAACAAGGCGCGCGCCGTACTGGGCGAAGAGTGGGGCAAGAAGGCGGTGGCGGTCGGCGCCGGCGGCTCGATCCCGATCGTGTCGGATTTCAAGAGCGTGCTGGGCATGGACTCGCTCCTGGTCGGCTTCGCGCTGGATGACGACCGGGTGCATTCGCCGAACGAGAAATTCGACCTCACCTGCTACCATAAGGGCATCCGCTCCTGGGCCCGCATATTGGATGCGCTGGCGCAGGGCTAGCACGTTCATGGGCAATCGCGATCCAGCCCTATCGCCCGGGAGAGAGCCGCACCCCCTCGCGCTCGGTATCGAGCGGATTGGCCTCATCTCGTTGCGGTTTCCATGGATCGTCACGCTGGTCCTGGTCGGGCTGTGCATCGCCGCCGCGTTCGGCATCGGCCGTATCAAAATCGACGATTCGCTCAGCCAGTTGTTTCGCTCCGATACGCCCGAATTCGCGCAATACGAAGCCGTCACGCGCCGCTTTCCGTCGAGTGAGTTCGACGTTCTTGTTGTTGTCGAGGGCGGGACGCTGCTCGATCGCGAGCCGCTGGCGAAGCTGCGCGAACTGGTCACCGACCTCCAACTGATCGACGGCACGCGCGGCATCATATCGCTGTTTTCGGCGCGTCAGCCGCCCGAGGGCGGCCGCATTCCCGAGGCGCTGTTTCCCGCGGAATTTCCGCAGGGCGCCGACTATCAAAAATTGATCGATCGAGTGCTGGCGAACGAGATCATTCGCGGCAAGCTCTTGTCGCTGGACGGGCAACTGGCGCTGGCCGTGCTGGCGCTCGATCCGGCTGTCGTTGCCAGCAATGGCCTGCGCGACGTCATTGCCGAAATCCGCCAGACCGTCGCCAAGGATCTGGCCAATTCCGGGCTGACCGGCCAGTTGTCCGGCGTGCCGGTGATGCAACTCGAAATCCGCAACGCGGTCGAGCGCGACCGGATGATCTACAATGCCTTCGGCTTTGGCGCCGGATGTCTGATCGCCATCGTTTTTTTCCGCCGCGTCTCGTTCATGGTCATGGCAGCCGGCCCGCCCTTGATCGCCATCGTGCTGGTGCTCGGCGCGCTTGGCTGGCTCGGCTTTCGCCTCAATATGTTCCTCAACGTGATGACGCCGCTTATCCTGGTCATCAGTTTCGCCGACAGCATGCAACTGACTTTTGCCGCGCGCGACGCGCTGCTGCGGGGAAAAGGCAAATCCGAGGCGCTGCGTCACGCGATCCTCGTTGTCGGGCCGGCCTGCGTGCTGACGCATGCGACGGCGGGGGTGTCCTTCATCGCCCTGCAGTTTTCCAACTCGGACCTGATCCGCACCTTCGGCGAGGCCGGCCTGCTGGCGACTCTGGTCGCGCTGGTCGCGGTCATCATGCTTGTGCCGCTGCTCGGCATGCTACTGGTGCGCAAGGGGGCGTCGTTCGCCGGCGACGCGGTCGGGGCCGACGATGCGATGGATATGCTGCGCCGCCTGTGCGGCTGGATTGCCAGCCAGATGGTGCGCCGTCCGGCTTTCTACAGCGCGATCAGCCTGCTGATTGTCGGCGGACTGACCATGATCTACGCCAGCCTGGAGCCGCGTTACCGGCTCGCCGACCAGGTGCCGGACCGCGATCAGGCGGTCCTGGCTAGCGGCCGGCTCGACCTCAAACTGACCGGCGCCAATCCGATCGACGTGCTGATCGAGTTTCCGGCCGGCCGCTCGCTCTATGCGGCCGAAACGCTCGACACCATCGCCGCCGTCCATGCGATTGTCGAGAAGCAGGCCGGCGTCGGCAATGTCTGGTCGCTGGAAACGCTGAGGCGATGGCTGGCCGAGAAGGCCGGCCGGTCGGACGTCGCCACGCTCAAGCAATATGTCGATGTCCTGCCGGCCTATCTGGTCGGCCGGTTCATCGACGCCGGGCAGAGTGCCGTGGTGGTGTCGGGCCGCATTCCCGACATCGACGCCAGCCGCTTGCTCCCGGTGGTCAAGGCGCTCGACGACAAGCTCGCCGCCGTGCGCGCCGCGCATCCGGGCTATTCAATCGCCGTCACCGGGCTCGCGGCAATCGCCGCGCGCAACAGCGCCGACATGATCGGAAAAATGAATCGGGGCCTGACCGTCGAGGTCGCCTTTGTCGCGGTGTTTATCGGGATCGCCTTCCGCTCGGTCGTGGTCATGCTGGTCAGCATATTGCCGGCGATTTTTCCGATCGTGTTGTCGGGCACGTTGTTATGGCTGATGGGCGAGGGGCTGCAATTCGCCAGCGTCGTGGCCCTGACCGTCTCGTTCGGCCTGGGCCTGAGCGCGACGATCCATTTTCTCAATCGATTGCGGCTCGAATACCGACCGGACGAAGATCCGAGCGTTGGCGTTCATCGCGCAACGATTCTGGTCGGCCCGGCGTTGATCCTGACGTCGGTGGTGCTGGCCTGCGGATTGGCGGTGACAGTGTTCTCCGATCTGCCGTCATTGCGCCTGTTTGGCTGGCTCTCCGCATTCGCCATGCTGTCGGCGCTGGTCGCCGATCTCACCATCCTGCGGCCGACCACGATGTTCTTGAACCAGCTTGTCCGCCGGACCGGGCGCGACAAGGCTTAGGGCTGTTCGCCGATCTAGCGGCGCCGAAGAGCCATTTCGACTTCCGAAATCTCGCTGCCGGGCGAGCGGATCGAGATGGATTGTCGCTCGCCGCGCGTGATCATATTCAATGTCACTGTTGCTGACGGCAAATCGATACGCGCTGCGATCTCGTCGCCATTGACCACGCCGTTGAAACGGCCGGAAGCACTCTTGCTCGACTCGCTCCAGTCGCCGCTTATCCTGCCGTCGGCATGGTTAGCGGTCCCCTTGAAATCGTAATTGTAGCTGTCGCCGGCGCAACGCAAGGTAATTGTCAGGGTACTGCCGCCGGACTGGGTGTCGTAACTCGCCCGGCATTTGATCTGCTCGCGCGACCCGCTGGCGAGCTTGACGGTGCCGTTGCCGGCCCAGGAGCCCGAGAAACTGCCAAACGGCCCTTGTTGCGCATGGCCCGGGATCGTCGAAAGCGCCAACGCGATGATGGAGAATGTCGCGGCGATAGACGCGAGCCAAGTTCTTCTCCATCGCGGCGGCAAATATGCCGGCGATGAAGCACCTTGGTGATGCTGCACGAATAACCCCCCAGAAGCCAAGTACGACTCGGTAGTCCCCAAAGCTATTTTACGCCGCAATGCCCGGCTTTGGCCATCCCGGTCGCGCGATTTTCAGGGAATTTCGGTCGCGCCGCTGCGGTGGTCCGTTACTTTTTCAGCCGGTATCCGGTCTTGAAAATCCACCAGATGGTGACAAGGCATACGCACAAGAACACCAATGTCATGCCGAGGCTGACCAGCGGGCTGACATCGGCGATTTCGAAAAAGCTCCAGCGGAATCCCGAGATCAGATAGACCACCGGATTGAACAAAGTGACGGTCTGCCAGAATGGCGGCAGAACGTGAGTGGAATAGAACGTGCCGCCGAGAAACGTCAAAGGCGTGATGATCAGCAGCGGAATGATCTGCAACTGCTCGAAGCCGTCGGCCCATATGCCGATGATGAAGCCGAACAGGCTGAAGGTGATCGCGGTCAGCACCAGAAAGGTCAGCATCCAGAACGGGTGCGCAATATGCAGCGGCACGAACAGCCATGACGTCGCCAGGATAATCAGTCCGAGGATGATCGACTTGGTCGCCGCCGCGCCGACATAGCCGCAGGCGATCTCGAAGGACGAAACCGGCGCCGACAAAAGTTCGTAGATCGTGCCGGTGAAGCGCGGGAAATAGATGCCGAACGAGGCGTTCATGGTGCTCTGCGTCAACAGCATCAGCATGATCAGGCCGGGCACGATGAAGGCGCCATAGGCGACGCCCTCGATTTCGGTGATGCGCGAGCCGATGGCCGCGCCGAACACGACGAAATAGAGAGAGGTCGAGATTACCGGCGAGACGATGCTCTGCCAGATGGTGCGCAAGGTGCGCGACATTTCGAATTTGTAGATGGCCAGAATGGCGTGGGTGTTGATCGCGTGCGTGTTCATGGCGCGACCCCTGCGCTGGCCGCGGGGCGGTCGGTCACCAGGCCGATGAAGATGTCCTCGAGCGAGCTTTGCGTCGTCTGCAAATCGCGGAAGCGGATATTGAGGCGGGCAAGATCGCTCAGCAGCGCGGTGACGCCGGTGCGCTCGGCGTTTGTGTCGTAGGTGAAGACCAGTTCGTTGCCGTCGTCGGCCAGCGCCAGATTGTGCGCGGCAAGCTCCGCCGGCACGGCGTCGAGCGGCTTTTGCAGATGCAGCGTCAGCTGTTTCTTGCCGAGCTTGCGCATCAATTCGGCCTTGTTCTCGACCAGAATGATCTCGCCCTTGCTGATGACGCCGATGCGGTCGGCCATGTCCTCCGCTTCTTCGATGTAATGCGTCGTCAGGATGATGGTGACGCCGGACGCCCGCAAATCGCGCACCACCTGCCACATGTCCTTGCGCAGTTCGACATCGACGCCGGCGGTCGGCTCGTCGAGGAACAGCACCTGCGGCTCATGTGACAGCGCCTTGGCGATCAGCACGCGGCGTTTCATGCCGCCGGACAAAGTCATAATTTTGTTGTCTTTCTTGTCCCATAGCGACAGGTCCTTGAGGATCTTCTCGATATAGGCGGGATTTTTCGGCTTGCCGAACAGGCCGCGGCTGAAGCTCACCGTCGCCCATACGGTCTCGAAAGCGTCGGTGGTGAGTTCCTGCGGCACCAGCCCGATCAGCGAGCGGGCGGCGCGATAATCGCCGGCAATGTCGTGGCCGTCGACCGTCACCGTTCCGGCCGTCGGATTGACGATGCCGCAAATGACGCCGATCAACGTCGTCTTGCCGGCGCCATTAGGCCCGAGCAGAGCGAAGATTTCACCACGCTTGATGTCGAGGTTGATCGACTTGAGCGCCTGGAAACCGGAGGCATAGGTCTTCGACAGGCCGTTGATGGAGATGATCGATGTCATGGATTTTTCGCGCAGGAGGAGGGGTGCCGCGACCGGCATATAGGCGGCGGTGCGGGCGCGCGCCAGACCCGGCTCCATAGGTTATTGGGCCGCGGCCAGAGAACCGAGATCGGCCAAAATCTGCGCCGGTGCGAAATCGAGATATTCGTCCGGCATCTTGCTGCGGTTAACCCAGAGGCCGCGGAATCCGACCGAGACGCTGGCCATCACATCCCAGCGGTTGGACGACACGAATGTCACATCCCTGGGCGCGCAATTGTAGTGCGCGGTGACCAGCGCATAGACCTCCGGGCGCGGCTTGAACATTTTCAACACGTCAACCGAGAGGACGCCATCGAGGTCGCCGCCGATGCCGGCATTATCGACCGCGCCCTTGAGCATCGCCGGCGAGCCGTTCGACAGAATGCCGGTCATGTGGCCGGCGGCCTTCAGACCTTTCAGCGCAGCGCGCGCGTCGGGAAAGGCGTCGAGCTTGAAATAGGCGTCCAGCAGGCTGGCCTTGAGCGATTTCGGCACCGACGGCACCCGCGCCAGCGCATAATCCAGCGCGCGTTCGGTCAGCACCCAGAATTCCGCGTAATGGCCGGCGAGCGTCAGCGTCCAGGTATATTCAAGCTGCTTGGTGCGCCAGATATCCGACATCCGGTCGGCTTCGGGACCGGCCTGCGCGCGGAAGCGTCCGATCGCAGCATGCACGTCGAACAATGTGCCATAGGCATCGAAAACGTAAATGGACGACATTTTATCCCCCCGGTTCGTTGCGCTATGCTTGCAAAGCGCGGCCATAAGCGCAAAGAAAATGTCGTCACAAAAAGGTGTTGGGAGAGACTTGGATGGCGCTGGCGCAGGATTTATCGAAAACCTGGACCTTTTACGAAGGCGAATGGCATGAAGGCAATGTGGCCATCATGGGCGTGCGAACCCATGCCGCGCTGTTCTGCTCGTCGGTGTTCGACGGCGCCCGCGCCTTCGAGGGAGTCGTGCCGGATCTCGATCTGCATTGCCAGCGCGTCAATGCGTCGGCGAAGGCGATGATGCTCGATCCGGTCTGCCCGGCGGAAAAATGGGAAAGCCTGACCCGCGACGGATTGAAAAAGTTTTCCGCCGATGCCGCACTCTATATTCGGCCGACCTATTGGGCCGAGCGCAGCGGCAAATTGATGATCGCGCCGGACGCGGATTCCACGCAGTGGTGTCTGACCATGTACGAGGCGCCGATGCGTCAGCCGGAAGGCATGTCGATCACTCTGTCGCCATTCCGCAAGCCGACCGCCGAGACCATGCCGGTCGACGCCAAGGCCGGCTGTCTCTATCCCAATAATGCCCGCGCTTTGGTCGAATCCAACAAACGCGGATTTTCGATGCCGGTCATGTGCGACGCGCTCGGCAACGTCGCCGAATTCGCCAGCGCCAATCTGTTTATGGCCAAGGACGGCGTGGTGTTCACGCCGGCGCCCAACGGCACGTTTCTCAACGGCATCACGCGCCAGCGCGTCATCGGTTTGCTGCGCGGCGCAGGCGTCGACGTCGTCGAGACGACATTGACCTACGCCGATCTGGAAAATGCCGACGAGATTTTTTCCTCCGGCAATTATTCCAAGGTAATGCCGGTCAACCGCATCGACGCGCGCTCATTGCAGCCCGGCCCGCTCTATCGCAAGGCGCGCGAGCTTTATTGGGCTTATGCGCACGCTTAGCG
>CANKBJ010000159.1 GCA_947479905.1 Bradyrhizobiaceae bacterium | reverse complement strand
TCAACGCCTTCCGCTCGCTCCTTGGTATCGCGGGCAACGTCGGGGCACCGACCTTCGGCGAACTTTACTCGGGAGAGTGGCAGCACCCTACATGTAGTAGGTGTCTGCGTTAACCGGATAGGCAAGGAAGGTTCCTTTGCATTCGGGAGAGCGGGCGCGCGCCCGCGTTCTCGCGGGCCGCATGGCCCCGAGGCTTGAGGAGTTTTCCCTCTTCGAGAAAGAAGAGGGGGACGGCGCACCGAAAGGCGCGGCAGTCCTGTTGCTTCACGCATCCATTCGCGGATGCGTGGCGCCTCTCGGCGCGCCGTCCGGCGCTTTCGCGGCAGCCGGGCCACGCTTCCGGCGGCTATTGACCTCCCAGGGCGGCCGGGCGCCTCGGCCCTTTTGGGCACCGAGAAACCCTTTTGCCCCGGCAAGGCCAACGGCTACGCACCGTCAGCCGGCTCCCGGCGGGGGATCCTAGTGTCCCCGGGTGGAGCCCCGGCACCGCCCGAGCGCGCAGCCCTGCTACGGCTGCGCCCGCGGACGCCGGCCCGCTCCTCACGAGCCGGCGCAACCGGTTCGCGTCCCCTCATGCGGGGCGGGCAGGGAAATAGGTATATAAGGCTAGGATAGTAGTCAAGGGGGAATTTGAAAATAATCCGCTGGGCTTTGTCCCGGGCGCGGCGCAGCGTGAAACGTAAGTGGAGCGGTGCGCCGCAGACCCGCGACCCCGCATGCTTAAGCGAGAAAGCTGGACCCCGGATCAGCGTCGCACCACTTCGTGCTGCGCCGCGTCCGGGGAGCGCGGCATCCGCCGCCGTCATGGCCGAACATAGCCGTCCGAAAGGACGGCGTCGCTTCGCGCGCCCATGTTCCGGCCATTCACGACTTGATCGCTTCATGGCTGTCAGGGAGACGTGGATGGCCGGGTCAAGCCCGGGCATGACGGTGGAGAGTTCGCGCCTTACGCCTTCTTCTTGTCCGCGCCCGCCATCCACGAGATGATCGGCATGGCCGGCAGCACCCAGCCGAGCCCTGCGACGACATAATAGATTGTCGCGATAAAGCCGTTGATGTCGGTCAGCGCCGATTGCGCCAGCGCCATGGCGAGCAACGCCCAGACGATGACAAGCGTGAGAAGTGCGATGGTTCCGATGAAACGGCGCAGGCGAGGGGGCATGGGAAAATCCTGTTTCGTCATTTCAGAAATTGGTTCGACGCAAACAGGAGCCCCACCCCCGACCCCTCCCCACAAGGGGGAGGGGAGTCGCCGAGTGCGCCGCGCCGATGATTTGCGTTTCTCGACGCCCTGACTATATGGTTCGCGCACCCTGCCGCAAGCCTGAAGAACGCGCGACATCATGCCGGAAACCCCGCTCGATCTAGACATTTCGCAGCGGCGCCTGCGCGCGGTGCGGCTGTGGCTTTACGCGGTCGCCGCCATGGTCTTTCTGACGCTCGCCGTCGGCGGTGCGACGCGGCTGACGGAATCGGGATTGTCGATCACCGAATGGAAACCGGTGACCGGCGTGCTGCCGCCCTTGAACGCGGCGCAGTGGCAGGACGAATTCGCCAAGTATCGGGCAATCGCGCAATATCGCGCGCTCAATCAGGGCATGAGCCTTGCCGATTTCAAGGTGATCTATTTCTGGGAATGGTCGCACCGGCTGCTGGCGCGCTCGACCGGCTTCGTGTTTCTCGTGCCATTTTTGTTTTTTCTCTGGCGCGGCGATGTGCCGAAAAGTTTACGGGCGCGGCTGTGGACGATATTCGCCGGCGGCGCCGCGCTCGGCGCGGTCGGCTGGTGGATGGTGGCGTCGGGCGTCGGCAGCGATCTCATCAAGGTGTCGCAATATCGGCTCGGCTTTCATCTGACCCTGGCCTGCGCGATCTACGCCGCGGTGCTGTGGACGGCGCAAGGTTTACGGACGGCGCCGCGTATCGATGCGCGGGCGCGGCAGCGTGTCGCGGCTTTGGCGATCGCGGTGATGGTGCTGCTGCAAATCTATCTCGGCGCTTTGGTCGCCGGGCTGGATGCGGGCTTAACCTATAACACCTGGCCGTTGATCGACGGCGCAATTGTACCTGACGCCGCGCGGCTGTGGTTCGTGCAGCCGGCCTGGCGCAACCTGTTCGAGAATACACTCACGGTGCAGTTCAACCATCGCATGCTCGCTTATGCGATTTTTCTGCTGGCGCTGTGGCATGCCTATGACGCGCGCCGGGGCGCCGCTGCGCAAGGCGCGCTGTGGCTGGCGGCGTGCGTCGCGGCGCAAGCGGCGCTCGGCATTGTCACGCTGCTTTACGCCGCGCCTTTGGCATTGGCGATGGCGCATCAGTTGATGGCCATCGTGGTGCTGACGATTGGTGTCGTGCATGCGCAAGCGCTGTCGCGGCTGGCGCGCGATGGCGCGGCGCGGAGGGTGGAGCAGGGCGCATGATCGAGCTGCGGACGGTTGATGACATCGCGGTGCTGACGATGTCGCACGGCAAGGCCAATGCGCTCGACATCGAGTTCTGCGAGGCGCTGGCGCGGCGCTTTATCGACTTGCGCAATGCCGAGGCCAAAGCCATCGTGCTGACCGCGCAAGGCAAGATCTTTTCCGCCGGCGTCGATCTCAAACGCTTGAGCGCCGGCGGCGCCAATTACGTGCGCGCCTTCCTGCCGAGCCTGCACAAATTGTATGACGCGGTGTTCTTCCACCCCAAGCCGGTGGTGATGGCGATCGGCGGTCACGCCATGGCCGGCGGCGCGGTGCTTGCCGCCTGCGGCGACCGCCGCATCATGGCGCGCGAGGCGGGCCGCATCGGCGTCACCGAAATGCTGGTCGGCGTGCCGTTTCCGGCGCTCGCTTTCGAGATCGTGCGCTTCGCTGTGCCGCCGCGCCATCTCGCCGAATTCACTTTGACCGGCGCGACCTATCCGACCGACGCGGCGCTTTCCAAAGGCTGGATCGACGAGGTGGTCGAGCCGGCCGAGTTGATGACGCGCGCGCTCGCGGCGGCACGGTTTTACGCCGCGCTGTCGCCTATGGCTTTCGCACAGACCAAATCGCAAATTCGTCAGGGTGTGAGCGAGCGCATGGCGCAGTCGGGCGCAGCGACCGAGAAAGCGGTGACGGCGATCTGGACGCAAGAAGCGTCGCTTGCTCGCGTCGCCGCCTATGTGGCGAAGACCCTGAGCAAAGCGTAAGCGGCCCGCTCTAGCGCGGTACGATCGGAAGATCGAAGGCCTCGCCGTCGTCGGCGCTGTTGAACGAGAAATGCCACCATTCGCGCTTGTAGTTGGTGAAGCCGTGCTTGCGCATGACCGCCAGCAGCAAAGCGCGGTTGGCGGCCTGCGCCGGCGCGATGGTCGCGTCGCGCGTGTGGCTTTTGGTGTCGAAGCAATCGAAGCCGGTGCCCATGTCGAGACTGTCGTCCAGCGCGCGTTGCGTCTGCGGCGCGGTGCAGGGACCGGAACGCGCAGGCGCAGCGGCGGAAGGCGCGGCGTTGCGCGGCACGATCGTCAAGTCGACGGCGACGCCGCGCGAATGCGCCGAATAACCGGAGATGTAGCCGAGCGCGAACAGCTGGTTGCGCTGCGCCGCCGGAAAAAAACGCGACGTATCGGGGCCGCCCGCGCCGCGCGACCAGCGCGCCATCGCCGCGACCGCGCGGGTCGGCCGGTAACAGTCATAAACTTTCAGCGACAGATCGCGCCCGGCAAGCTCGGCCTGCGCGGCTTTCAACGCCAGCGCGACGGGTCGGCGCAGCATGCATTCGCCCGCGGCATAGCCGGGCAGCGGCCTGCCGGTGAAGTTGTCGGTGCCGGCATAACGCATGTCCTGGCGGATGCTGGCGTCGATGTCGCGCAGATAGACGAGTGGCGACGCGGCTTGCGCCGGAGCGGCGGCGACGGCGATCACGATCAGAGCAATGAAGGCCCTCGCCACGGCCCGGCTTACTTCAATCCGAGTTCGAGATCGGCGATGATGTCGTCCTTGTCCTCGATGCCGATCGACAGGCGCACCACGTCCGGCCCGGCGCCGGCCTGCGTCTTCTGCGCGTCGGTCAATTGCTTGTGCGTGGTCGAGGCCGGGTGAATGATCAGCGACTTGGTGTCGCCGATGTTCGCCAGATGCGAGAACAGTTTCACGTTCGACACCAGCTTTACGCCGGCGTCGTAGCCGCCTTTAAGGCCGACGGTCATCACCGCGCCGCAGCCCTTCGGCACATATTTCTGCGCCAGCGCGTGATACTTGTCGCCGGGCAGGCCCGGATAGCTGACCCAGGCGACCCGCGGATGTGTCGAGAGCCATTGCGCGACGGCGAGCGCGTTGTCGGAATGGCGCTGCATGCGCAGCGGCAGCGTCTCGATGCCGGTCGCGATCAGGAACGCATTGAACGGCGACAACGCGGGCCCGAGATCGCGCAGGCCCAGCACGCGGCAGGCGATGGCGAAAGAGAAATTGCCGAAGGTCTCGTGCAGCACGATGCCGGAATATTCGGCGCGCGGCTCGCACAGCATCGGATATTTCTTGTCGCGCGACCAGTTGAAGGTGCCAGCATCGACGATCATGCCGCCGATCGAATTGCCGTGGCCGCCGAGAAATTTGGTGAGCGAATGGACGACGATGTCGGCGCCGAAGTCGATCGGCTTGCACAAATAGGGCGTCGCCAGAGTGTTGTCGACGATCAGCGGCACGCCGGCCTTGCGCGCGATAGTGGCGACGGCCTCGATGTCGGTGATGACGCCGCCGGGATTGGCGATGGATTCGATGAAGACGGCCTTGGTCTTCGGCGACACCGCGCGCTCGAACGAGCCGATGTCGTCCGGATCGGCCCAGACCACGTTCCAGCCGAAACTCTTGAACGCATTGTTGAACTGGTTGATCGAGCCGCCATAGAGCTTTTTCGAGGCGATGAACTCGTCGCCCGGCATCAAGAGCGTCTGCATGACGATGAGCTGCGCGGCGTGGCCCGAGGCGACCGCGAGCCCGGCGGTGCCGCCTTCGAGCGCCGCGACGCGCTCCTCCAGCACGGCGCAGGTCGGATTGCCGATACGGGTGTAGATGTTGCCGAAGGCCTGCAGGCCGAACAGCGAAGCCGCGTGCTCGACATCGTCGAATACAAACGACGTCGTCTGGTAGATCGGTGTGGCGCGCGCGCCGGTGGTCGGATCGGGCTTGGCGCCGGCATGGACGGCCAGAGTGTTGAATCCGGGTGTGCGTTCGGCGTCGGCCATGGCGGCGTTCCTTGTGGAATTATGTTGGGCGGGATTAAACGGGCCGGATGGGCCGCGCGTCAAGGCTTGGCATAAATCAGTCGTTTTTCTTGTCGCCGGCGTTGCCCAGTCCCATGCGCTGCACGCCGCCTGGAAGGATTTGTCCGCGCTTCGACGACAACGTCCGCGAATTGATCCCCATCCAGGAAATCTCCGACGACAGGCGGCCATATTCGATTTTCGGGCAGCGGTTCATGACGACCTTGATGCCGGCGGCCTCGGCCATCGCCGCGGCTGCGTCATTGCGGATCTCAAGCTGCATCCAGATCACCTGCGGCAAAGGCTTGAGCGCCAGCGCCTCCTGCACCACGCCGGGCACAAACTCGGAGGCACGGAATATATCGACCATGTCGACCGGCTCAGGGATGTCGGCGAGTTTGCCGTAAATCCTCTCACCGAGGATTTCCTTGCCGGCGTGACCCGGATTGACCGGAATGACGCGGGTGCCGCGCTCGAGAAAATACTTGAACACGAAATAGCTCGGCCGGCTGGTGTTCGGCGAAAAGCCGACCATGGCGATGGTCTTCACGGTGTTGAGAATGCCGCGAATGTAGCTGTCGGGATAGGCGTCGTGGTTCATGTCGCGCCTTGCGCGAGTTGCGTGCGCAACGCTGCATTCTCGGCTTCCAGCTCGGCGATTTTCATTTGCACTTTGTCGAACGCGCCTTCGAGTTCGGCTTCGGTGAAGCGCGTGACGATATGTTGCGAGCAGTTCACGTCCCAGGCTTCGATGGTGAAAAGAATGGCGCGTTCCGGCTTGGCCTTGTAGCCCGTGTCGAACAGCTTCTCGACCAAAGCCGGGTCGTTCTCGACGACGCGGGCGCGGCCCCACAATTTGATGCGCTGCTTGCGCGCCGGATCGAGCAAAAACAGATAGGCGCGGTCGTTCTCGCTGAGGTTTGCCAGCGTGATGTATTGCCGGTTGCCGCGATAATCGGCAAAGCCGAGCGTGTGGGCGTCGATGACCTTGATGAAGCCCTTCGGCCCGCCGCGATGCTGGATGTAAGGCGCGCCTTGCGCATTCGCCGTGCCGAGAAAGACCGTGTCCATTTCGGCAATGAAGGCGGCCAATTCCGGCGTCACCGCGTCGGGAAAGCCTTCCTCGATGCGCTGCGCGTAAGCTTTGGCCGAGCCACGCTCGGCTTGCGCCTGTTGGGCTGCGGGTGTGAAGACGAGGGAGGCGTTGTTCATAAGACGGCCTGACGCAGAGTGGGCGGGCGTTGAAGCTAAGCATCCGCCGCGAGGCACGAAAGGGCGTACCGGATCAACGTGACGTGATCGCTATTTCTTCTGGGCGTCGACGATCTGCTTGCATGCGTTGGAAAGCTGATCGCGTTGCTTGTTCAGGCAGGCGATAACACGCCCGCCACCCGGGATGGTGCCCTTGCAGAACTTGTCATAGTCGCCCTTGCAGGCCTCGCGTTGCGCCGCGGTGAAGTCCTGCGCGGCGGCGGCATTGAGCGTCGTGAGGACGAGGGCAGTGGCCAACAATATTGCGCGCATATCGATCTCCCAGCAGTGTTCAAGACCTTCCTAACGGTCTTCCCAGGTCGGCTTTCGCTTGTCGATGAACGCGCAGATGCCTTCCTCGGCGTCGCGCGCCATCATGTTCTCGGTCATCACTTCGGAGGCGTGCGCATAAGCTGCGGCGAGAGTCATCTCGGCCTGCTGGTAGAAAGCCTGCTTGCCAATTTTCAGTGTGTAGGACGACTTCGACGCGATCTGCTTGGCGAGCGCGATGGCAGCATTGAGTTCTTCGCCGGCCGGCACGACGCGGTTGATGAGGCCGATTTCGGCGGCGCGTTCGGCTTGCACCATGTCGCCGGTCAGCAGCATTTCCATCGCATGTTTGCGCGAAACGTTGCGCGACAAGGCGACCATCGGCGTCGAGCAGAACAGGCCAATGTCGACGCCGGGCGTGGCGAACTTCGCGTTCGATGAAGCGACGGCGAGATCGCAACTGGCGACAAGCTGGCAGCCGGCGGCGGTGGCGACGCCTGAGACGGCGGCGATCACCGGCTGCGGCAGATGGACGATCTGCTGCATCATGGCGCTGCAGGTCGTCATGATGGTGCGGAAATAGGCGCGGCCGCCGTCGGTGTCGCTGCGCCGCGCGGTCAGTTCCTTCATGTCGTGACCGGCGCAGAAGGCCGGGCCGTTCGCGCTCAGCACCACGGCGCGCACCGTCTTGTCGGCGGCGATGTCGTGCCAGGCTTCCGACAGCGCGATGAGCAAGCCTTCCGACAGGCTGTTGCGCGCGGCCGGGCGGTTGAGCGTCAGAATGGCGAGCGGGCCATCGCGCTCGCGCAGGAGGACTGTGGTGTCGGCGGATGTGTGCACGTTCATGCTCGAACCATATTCCGTTGAAGGCAGGGTGCAAGGAGAGGGTTGAGTGCGTCCCGCTGTCTCTCTAAGAACAGGGAGCCGGACAAGACCGGCTGACGGGGGAAGTGCGATGTCGAAACCGGCCAAACAACCCGCCATGACCGCCGAGGCCATCGAGGCGCTGCTCAAGGTCGAGTTTCCGCAGGCCTTTTTCGACGGCAGCGGTCTGTCGCTGGAGCGCGTCGCGTACGGCGACATTCGCGTCCGCAAGGCGTTTCACGAGGATCATTTGCGGCCGGGCGGCACCATTTCCGGGCCGACGATGATGGAACTGGCCGATTTCGCCATGTACGTCGCGGTGTTTTCGGCCGTCGGGCCCCAGCCGCTGGCGGTGACCACGAACCTCAATATCAATTTCCTGCGCAAGCCGGCGCAGGCCGACCTGATCGCCGATGCGCGGCTGATGAAGGTCGGCAAGAGGCTGGCGGTCGGCGAGGTGACGATCTATTCGGACGGCGAGGACGAGCCGGTGGCGCATGTCACCTCGACCTATTCGATCCCCGTGCAGAAGTGATTAGCCAATGGTTCTATTATACCTTTCTTATAAGTCATTGATATTGAATGAATAATATCTCCTCGTAAGCGTTGACCGGCGCGAGGCTCTCGGCTAGAACCCGGCC
>CANKBJ010000158.1 GCA_947479905.1 Bradyrhizobiaceae bacterium | reverse complement strand
GGCCGATGCGATCCGATGATCCATTTGCAAAACGTCCTTTGTATTTAACCGTCGGCGACCGTCAGGCCGCGCCAAAACGGCGGTTCGGCTCTCTCCGAGGGAAATACGGCGAGAGCGTGACATTCGATCGCAGCCTGATAGCCGATATTGTCCCTGCAATAAAGCCACGAATACGACGAAAGTGCGCCCCGTCGGTCAACGCCACCGGCCTGCGCGCCTATGGTAAGCGTAAGACAAAACCGGGACGAATCGCATCAAACGATTGCTCACACCCTTAACGGACGAATTGACGGACAGGGCGACGGCTGCGCCGCGGGCGCCGTCGCGCCGCGACGTCCTGATCGGCGCGCTGCTGGCGGTCTGCGGCTTTGGACGTAGCCGGGCCCAGGCACAAGCGCCGGGACCCCGGCACGCCATCGCCATGCAGGGCGAACCGGCCTGGCCGGCCGGGTTTGCCAGCCCGACTTATGCCAATCCGGCGGCGC
The DNA here is from genome assembly GCA_947479905.1 of Bradyrhizobiaceae bacterium. GTDB lineage: Bacteria > Pseudomonadota > Alphaproteobacteria > Rhizobiales > Xanthobacteraceae > Pseudolabrys. The sequence continues at coordinate 7,816 of CANKBJ010000158.1, read as the reverse complement.
CGAAAGGCGGCCAGCTGACGCAAGGCGTCCTTGGCACATTCGACAGTCTCAATCCGTTCATTGTCAAAGGTCTGTCTGCCGCAAATATTCGCGGCTACACGATCGAAAGCCTGCTGGCGCGCGGCTATGACGAGCCGTTCACGCTGTACGGATTGCTCGCCGACAGCGTCGAGACCGACGCGGCGCGCAGCTATGTGACATTCACCATTCATCCGGCGGCGCGCTTTGCCGACGGCAAACCGGTGACACCGGCCGATGTGATCTTCTCGTGGGAACTGTTGCGCGACAAAGGCCGGCCGAACTACCGGACCTATTACATCAAGGTCGTCAAAGCCGAATTGGCCGGCGCGCGCGGCGTTCGCTTCGATCTTGCCGGCGCCGACGATCGCGAACTGCCGCTGATCCTCGGGCTGATGCCTATCCTGGCAAAACACTCGATCAATCCGGCCACGTTCGAGGACACGACGTTCGAGCCCCTGCTCGGCAGCGGTCCCTATCGCGTCACCGCGGTGCGGCCGGGCGAGAGCGTCACCTTCAGTCGCGATCCGAATTATTGGGGCAGTTCGCTGCCGATCAATCGGGGCTTATGGAATTTCGACACCATCAAGTTCGACTACTATCGTGACGGCAACACGCATTTCGAAGGGTTCAAAAAAGGTCTTTACGACGTGCGGCTGGAAACGGATCCAGGCCGCTGGCAGACGGCTTACGATTTCCCGGCGATGCGCGACGGCAATGTCGTCAAGGAGGATATGCCCTACGGCCTGCCCAAGGGCATGCAAGGACTGGTGTTCAACACACGCCGGCCGATCTTCGCCGATGTCCGCGTGCGCGAGGCCATCCTCGGCCTGTTCGATTTCGAGTGGATCAACCACAATTATTTCTTCGATCTCTACGCGCGCACCGCCAGCTATTTCGATGCCAGCGAACTCTCCGCCCACGGCGTACCGGCCGATGCGCGCGAAAAGGAATTGCTGGCGCCCTTCCCCGGCGTCGTGCGCGACGACATCCTGCAAGGCCAATGGGCGCCGCCGGTCAGCGATGGATCGGGCCGCGACCGCGCCACCTTGCGCCGCGCCTTCGACCTGTTCGCCCAGGCCGGCTATGTATTGAACGGCACGCAACTGGTGCATCGCGCCAGCGGCAAACCATTCACCTTTGAAATTCTCTGCACCACGCGCGACCAGGAGCGTGTCGCGCTCGTATTCACGCGCAGCCTCAAGCGCGCCGGCATCGACGCAATGGTGCGTTCGATCGACGCCACGCAATTCGAACGCCGGCGCATCAATTTCGATTTCGACATGATGGACTATCGCTGGGAACAGTCGCTGTCACCCGGCAATGAGCAGCTGTTCTATTGGGGCTTGGCCGCCGCCGACCAGCCCGGCAGCCGCAATTACATGGGCGTCAAGTCGCCCGCCATCGACGCCATGATCGCGATGATGCTCAAGGCGACCGACCGCGCCGATTTCGTCGCAGCGACGCGGGCACTCGACCGCGTGCTGCTGTCGGGCTTTTACGTGGTCCCCCTCTACTTCCCTCCCAAACAGTGGGTGGCGCGCTGGACGCGAATCGAGCATCCCTTGAAGACCTCGCTCTTTGGGTATTTGCCGGAGACGTGGTGGCACAGGTCTCATCGAGCATCGGGCGCCCCATGATTTTGCAAGGCGACAAGGACCAGACACAGCGTATTCATGGCCCCGGCGGCGCCACGCTCGATGAATTGTTTCGCCGCGCCGGCGTTCAGTACTCAAGCATCCTCGCCCTGATCGACCCGCCCAACCGCGAGACATTCATCGATGGCGCACCGCGCCGGCTGACTTATGCACAGGCGGATCGCGCCATTTCGGCGCTGGCGGCGAAGCTGAGCCGGCTCGGCCTGCCGATCGATACCGTGGTGGCGATCCAGCTGCCCAACACGGTTGAGATGATCATCACGCTGCTCGCGGTGTTGCGCGCCGGCATGATCGCCGCGCCGATGCCCATGCTTTGGCGTCAGCACGATCTCAAGGTCGCCTTAAGCAAAGTCGGCGCCAAGGCTATCGTGACGATGTCGCATGTCGGCGCGATCGCCCATGCTCACATCGCCATGCAAGTGGCGGGCGATCTTTTCCCGGTTCGTTTCATCTGTGGTTTCGGCGCCGACCTGCCCGACGGCGTCGTGCCGCTCGACGATGTTTTCATCGCCGAGCAATCGTCGAGCGTGCCGCGCCCGATCCGCGCCGGCAATGCCGCCGATCATGTCGCGGTCGTCACCTTCGATGTCACGCCGGACGGACTCGTCGCCGCCGCGCGCAGCCATGCCCAGTTGATGGCCGGCGGTTCCGCGGTCTTTCTCGAAGCCGGCGCCGCGCGCAACGCCAATATTCTATCGGCGATACCGGTGTCGTCCTTTGCCGGCCTTGCCGCGTCCTTGCTGCCGTGGCTGCTCGAAGGCGGCACGCTGTCGCTGCATCACGGCATCGACCCGTTCACCTTTGCCGGACAATGCCACGCCCATGCAGGCGGCATGATCGTCCTGCCGGGGCCGGCGCTGACACCGTTCTCCACCGCCGGCTATTTCACCGGCGTCACCACCACGCTCGTCGCGGTCTGGCGCTCGCCCGAACAGTTGGCCAACGCAGCCAGCTGGCGCGGCGAATGCACGCTGGTCGATCTCTCAAGCTTCGGCGAAATCGGTGTGATCGCGACCCATCGCACCGCCGATGGCCTGCCGGCGGACATTCCGCTCGGCGCGATTGGCGCGCGGCACATTGTCGGCGCTGGAATCGAAGCCACGCGCGGCAAGCACGGTACGCTGGCGCTGCGTGGCGCCATGGTGCCGACGCATGCATATCCGCCCAGCGCCGCGATTGGTCCCGGCGCGACGTTGGCGCCGGACGATTCCGGCTTCGTCGACACCGGCTTCACCTGCCGTCTCGATACAGCGGCGCAAAGTCTGACCGTGACCGGCCCGCCCGGCGGCATCACGGCCGTTGGCGGCTATCGCTTCCTTGTCTCCGAGATCGAAGCGCAGGTGGCGACGGTCGACCCGGCCGCCACGTTACTGGCGCTGCCCGGCGGGCTGCTGGCGCAGCACCTGGCCGGCAGCGCCCCCGACATCGCGCGTGTGCATGCGGGCCTGCTGGCAAACGGCGCCAACCCGCTGATTGCCGGAGCGTTTCGCCGCCGTCAGGGCGCCCGCGCCGCCTGAACGGCCGCGATTTTCGTCAATCGCAGCGCATTTTAAATTGTCGTTGACGAGGTATTAACACGCCGGCGCTACGCTTCAGGCTGTATTTTGTAACCCTGCGTGCGCCCCATGTCGCTTCAAGGTCCATTGATCGTGGTTGCCGAAAGTCCGGCGACCGCACTCGTTGAAGCGCTTGGCGAGGCCGGGGCTTTCCCCATCGTCGAAACCAAATGGGCCGACGCGCCGACCGCCTTCGTCTCGGTCAAGCCGTCCGCCGTGATCATCGCCGAACCGGGCCCGCCGGTCAGCGAATCCGCCTCGCGCATGCTGTGCCTGCAGATCGCGACCGCGGCCGGACCGATCGTTCCGACCATCGCTTTCGCCGATGACGAGCACGATGCCGCGATCCCTCTCGCATTGACCACGGACGCCAGCATGCCATTCGCGCATGTGATCAAGCGTTTGCAATCGGCGATGCGCGTGCGCGCGCTGCATACGACGGTGCTGCGGCGCATCGAAATATTCGCTTCACATGGTGGCAAGATGCCCTTGCTGCCGATTGGGGACGCGCTCGACGACGCAACGGTGTTGGTCGCCGGGCGCGGCCCCCTTTATCCCGCGCTGAGCGTCGCCATGGGCGAGCAGGCCAAGATGGTCGGCGCACTCAGCGTCGAAGCCGCCGCCAGACATCTCAACGAACGCGATATAGACAGCATCGTCATCGGCGACGGTTTCTCGCCGCGCATGGTCGAGGCCTTCCTGACCGTGCTGGCGCAGGACAGCCGGTTTCACGAAATTCCCATCGCCGTGATCGGCGAGGCGCCGGCCGATTTTTCCGAACTGCTGCCCAATATCGATCACGTCGGCGGCGAGCCGTCGCGGCTGGTCTCGCGCATGATCCCGCTGATCCGCCTGCGCGCCTTTGAATCGCGCCTCAAGCGCATGCTCAAATCGCTTGAGGCCGATGGCGTCTTCGACCCGGATACCGGCCTGCTGACGCGCGATTCATTCTGGCACGAACTGACCCGCTCGGTCGCGGAAGCCGCCGACCGCAGTCAGGCTTTGTCGATCGCACGCTATTCGTTCGACGGCGCGCTGGACGCCCGCACCCGCCTCGACGGCGCGCGCGCGGTGACGCGGCTGATCCGCAACATCGACTTTGCCTGTCGCGACGACGATGGCGCGATCCTGATCGCCTTCACACAGACCGATTTGCGTGCCGCCCATGTCGTTGCCCGCCGCATCGCCGCCGCCATCAAGACGGCGATGACCTCGCCGAACGGCGACGCGACGCCGATCACCGCCAATGTCACATTGGCCTCGCAGAAAAACGGTGACACGCTCGACAGCCTGATGCAGCGCGTCATGGGCAGCCGCATGGTTGCGGCGGAGTGACCGGGATATTAGGTTAGCTCCCAACCGTCATTCCGGGACGGCCCATTTGGGCCGGACCCGGAATCCAGGGCTACAATCGATTCTGGATTCCGGGTTCGCTCATTTCATTCGCGCCCCGGAATGACAATGTTTTCAGGAGCGAACCCCATGTCCCAGAACCAGCCCGTCCGCATCGACGTCGTTTCCGACGTGGTCTGCCCCTGGTGTTTCATCGGCAAGCACCGGCTGGAAGCGGCTTTGGCGCTGAAACCCGGCATCGCCGTCGAGGTGCATTACCGCCCCTATTTTCTCAATGACTGGATTCCGCGCGAAGGCATTTCGCGCGAACAGTATCTGACCACCAAATTCGGCTCGCCGGAGCGCTACAAGGACATCGCCAAGCGCGTCACCGCCGCGGCCGCCGAGGAAGGCCTCGTTTACGACTCCGACAAGATCAAGAGCCAGCCGAACACGCTCGACTGTCATCGGCTCATTCGCTGGGCGGGCGGCATCGGCAAGGCGCCGGAGATGAAGCAGCGCCTGATGGATATCTATTTTACCGAGGGCGGCGATCTGACCAATCGCGCTGTCCTTATTGAAGCCGCCGTCGATGTCGGACTGGACCGCGACGACATCACCGCGGCGCTTGCCAGCGATCAGGACGTCGATACGATCGAACAGGAATCGCAAGAGGCCAAGCAGGCCGGCATCGAAGGCGTGCCGTGCTTCATCTTCGCCGGCAAGTTTGCGGTGTCCGGCGCGCAATCGCCGGAATATCTGGCGCAGGCGATTGAGCGCATCGCCAGCGGCGAAGCGGACGCGGCGGAGTAATAAAGACTAAGCCGCCTTGGCCTGCTCGGCGATTGTCGCCAACCTTCGCACAATCGCCGTCGCGCCCTTGAGGCGCTCGTCCGGCTTTTCCCAATCGTCAAGGAACACCAGCTTCTGCCCCGACTTCTCGTTGCGCACGCGCGCGTCGGCGCCCTGCTCGCGGATGAAAGCGAACAAGCCGTCCGGGTTGGCGAAATTGTTGTCGCGGAATGACAGCACGACGCCCTTGGGCCCTGCTTCCAGCTTCTCGACATTGGCGCGGCGGCACAGGCTTTTCAGCGCGACGATCTGCAACAGATGCTCGACCTCGTTCGGCAGCGGTCCGAAGCGATCGACCATTTCGGCGGCGAAGCTTTCGATATCGCGCTCGATTTCCATATCGGCGAGGCGGCGGTAGAGCGCGAGACGCACCGACAGGTCGGCGACGTAATCTTCCGGAATGAGGATCGGCGTGCCGATGGTGATTTGCGGCGACCAGCGGTCGGCGACCGGCTCGCTCAAGCCCGCCTTGGCGCTGAGTACGGCTTCTTCCAGCATCTGCTGATAAAGCTCGAAACCGACTTCCTTGATGTGGCCGGACTGTTCCTCGCCAAGCAAGTTTCCGGCGCCACGAATATCCAGATCGTGGGAGGCAAGCTGGAAGCCGGCACCAAGCGTGTCGAGCGATTGCAGCACTTTCAGGCGGCGCTCGGCCTGCGGCGTGATCGGCTTATTGGCCGGCAATGTCAGCAGCGCATAGGCGCGCAATTTCGAGCGGCCGACGCGGCCGCGCAACTGGTAAAGCTGCGCCAGCCCGAACATGTCGGCGCGATGCACGATCAAGGTATTGGCGCTCGGAATGTCGAGCCCGGATTCGACGATGGTCGTCGACAGCAGCACGTCGTATTTGCCGTCGTAGAAAGCGGTCATGATGTCGTCGAGCACGGTCGGCGGCATCTGGCCATGCGCGACCACGACGCGGATTTCCGGGATATTCTTTTCCAGAAAATCCTTTGCCCCCGCGAGGTCCTCGATGCGCGGGCAAACGTAGAATGCTTGCCCGCCGCGATATTTCTCACGCAGCAGCGCCTCGCGCACGATCAGCGGATCGAACGGCGAGATGAAGGTGCGGACCGCGAGCCGGTCGACCGGAGGCGAAGCGATGATCGACAGATCGCGCACGCCGGTCAGCGCCAGTTGCAAGGTGCGCGGGATCGGCGTCGCGGTGAGCGTCAGCACATGCACCTCGGCGCGCAAGGTCTTCAGTCGTTCCTTGTGCGAGACGCCGAAGTGCTGCTCCTCGTCGACGACGACAAGGCCGAGGTCCTTGAACTTGATGGCCTTGCCGAGCAGCGCATGCGTGCCGATGACGATATCGACGCTGCCATCGGCCAGCCCGTTTTTCGTCGCGGTTTGCTGCGCCGCCGGCACCAGCCGCGACAATTGCCCGACATTGACCGGAAAGCCCTTGAAGCGTTCGGTGAAGTTCTTGGCGTGCTGGCGCGCCAGCAAGGTCGTCGGCACCACGATGGCCACCTGCTTGCCGTTCATGGCGGCGTCGAAAGTGGCGCGAAGCGCGATCTCGGTCTTGCCGAAGCCGACATCGCCGCAGACGAGGCGATCCATCGGCCGCCCCGAGGCGAGGTCCTTGAGCGTCGCGTCGATGGCGGTGAGCTGGTCCTCGGTTTCCTCGTACGGAAAGCCGGCGCAGAATTCGTCATAGGCGCCGGGACCGACGGTGAGCTTGGGCGCTTCGCGCAATTGCCGCTCGGCGGCGATCTTGATCAGTTCACCCGCGATCTCGCGGATGCGGCTCTTCATGCGCGCCTTGCGCGCCTGCCAGTTGCCGCTGCCGAGGCGGTCGAGTTCGACGCCAGTATTCTCTGAGCCGTAGCGCGACAACAGGTCGACGTTCTCGACCGGCAGGAAAAGCTTGGCGGCGTCGGCGTAGTGGATTTCGAGACAATCATGCGGCGCGCCGGCCGCGGTGATCGCTTGCAGTCCGACGAAGCGGCCGATGCCGTGATCGACATGCACAACGAGATCGCCGGCGGCGAGACTGGTCGCCTCCTGGATGAAATTGTCGGCGCGGCGTTGCGCGCGGCGCGGCCGCACCAGACGGTCGCCGAGAATGTCCTGCTCGCTGATGATCGCGGCGTCGTCGGTCTCGAAACCGGACTCAATGCCGAGCACGACCAGCGCCACCGCGTGCTTCGGCATCGCGGTGAGCTGCGGCCAGGACGCGGCGTTGTTGAGGTTGTGCAATTTATGGTCGGCCAGCACATGCGCCATGCGCTCGCGCGCGCCGTCGCTCCACAGCGCGATGGCGACGCGCTTGCCCTGCGCCTGCAACGCCATCACGTGCTTGCTCAGGGCCTCGAAAACATTGGCGCCCTCAACGGCGCGTTCAGTGACGAAATTATGCCCGGCGCGTGCGCCGATATCGATGACGTCGTTGCC